>CALUUT010000012.1 GCA_944324045.1 uncultured Desulfovibrionaceae bacterium
TTGAAGACTATGTGGACAGCATCAGCTTCGTGCCCTTAAGCCGCGAATGGGAACCCGTATTCTACGACGACGCCGGCCGGCAGGCCGTCTATGAACGAAAAAAGCCCGAAAAACCAGCTCGGGGCAAACCCGCCTGTCTGGAGGCCCTGACCAAACTCAACGTGTTGTGGAACGGCGTTGTTACGCCCTGCTGTTTCGACATTGACGGCGAAGCCGCCCTTGGCACGGCAGATCAGGGCATAGACAATGTCTGGCAAAGCAAAAGAGCCAAAAACCTGCGGATCGGACTGTTGCGAAACCGCATTGAAGAGGCGCTGTGCCGTCGGTGCCTGCGCCGTCATTGACAAAAACGCCCCTCTATGCCTTGCCCTATAATCGCAAGGGGATGACGAAAACGGGCTAATATATTGCCTGCATATATTCGCTTTCACCCCATGCAAAGACAACTAACTGACAAACAAGAGACAACGCCAAAACAGGGCCGAGCGTCAAAGCATCATATAAATTTTGAGGAGGAACAATGCGCCTTGCGTCTTTACTGTTCGCTTTTTGCATGGGGACCATGCTTGCCGTTCCGGCGCTCGCGTCGGACACGCCTCCCGCGAACGCTCCAGGCCCGGTTGTCGGCAGCCCGCCGGTAGGCATGAATTTCGGCGTCGGCGGCGGCACCATTCCCAAAGGAACATGGGTGTTCATGATCAACTACCGTTTCGCCGACAACGACACCTGGTTTCGCAACGGCGGAGCTCACACTCCATCCAACCCCTTCGGCGGCTCGGACCAGAAGAGCACGCAGCACATGTTCGCGTTCAAAGGACGCTACGGCCTTGGATACGGCATGGATATCCGCGCGCTTATTCCTGTGGGACACATCAAATTCAATGAAAAACGCCTTGGTCCGGACTCCTCCACGCATGGCTGCGGCGATGCGAACATCCTTTTGCACAAGGCGTTTTTGCGACAGGAAGAAGGCGCGCCCATCACCTTCGGGGCTGAAGTCGGGATACTCTTTCCCACAGGCAGCACCAGCCGGGACGGTTTGGGAACCGGTTCCTGGGGCGCGATTGTGGGCGTCGGAGCCACATATGTGTTTGACGGCGGACGCCAGCTTGCCGAACTTGAAGGCTTTTATTTCTACCGCGGCAAGGGCGGGAACAAAAGCATAAAAAATTATACTTATCGGGATTGGGGAGATTACATATGGATTAACGCCCGGTACGTCTACGCTCTGACCGACTGGCTTGACGTGGGCCTGGAATCCCAGTTCTCGCACAACTTCCAGGACAAGGACACCAAACAGCAGGGCGCCGGCGCCAACATCAGCAACATGAACAACGCCTACACCACCTGGTTTGTCGGCCCCACGGCCACGCTGAAACTACCACGATGGAATTCAACCTTTGGAGTCGGCGTGGGCATCAGCGTGTACCAGCACTATGAGGCGCAAACATCCGGAGCCGCGCTGGGCGTGGGCGACCCGAACAAAAAATATGCCACAGGAAGCAGCCTTGGCGCAAAATGGCGAATTGAGGCAACCTATTCTTTTACGTTTTAAGGCAAAAATTTTCGACAAAACCTATCCTCTATCAAGATGTTCAGGAGCGTGGGCGGCGCATACGCCCGCCCCGTTCCCTGCATCGGGCAGCGTCCGTTCTGGCGGCGGCGATGCAGTCAGGCCCGCCGGACGCCTCCTGGCGTCCTGTTTACGGCATTTGCGATATCGTTTTCGCTTTGCTTCCCAACGCTGAAAAGCGTTTCCTTTATTAGGCGCTCCGCTGTTTTCATCCCTGCGTTTATGTCCATAAAGGCGGCGTTTTCCGCCGAAATCGTGAACGTTCCGCGCGCAGGCGTTGCCGACGCCGGTAAAGCCGCCCGTAAAAAAGAGGAGACGGCCATAGACCATCTCCTCTTCGTCTGGCGCTCATTAAAAGCGTAACGCCGGAAAGCCGTCTTCCTCAGCTCATCCGCGCGCGCCAATACTCCGTTCTAGCATACGCCCTGCTCGATCATGGCGTCCGCGACCTTGCGGAAGCCCGCGATGTTCGCGCCCATGAGCAGGTTGCCCGGCTGCCCAAATTCCTTGGCGGTTTCATCCGCCGCCTTGTGGATGTTCGCCATGATCTGCTTCAACTGGTTGTCCACTGTGGCGAAGGTCCATTTCTGCATGCTTGCGTTCTGAGCCATTTCAAGCTGGCTTGTGGCCACGCCGCCCGCATTCGCGGCCTTTGCCGGGCCGTACAGAACGCCCGCTTCAATAAAGGCATGCGCCGCATCCAGTGTCGCGGGCATGTTCGCGCCTTCGGAAACGCAGCGGCAGCCATTGGAAATCAGGGTCTTGGCGTCTTCAAGGTTCAATTCATTCTGGGTCGCGCACGGAAACGCGGCGTCGCACGGCACGGACCAGATGGCGTTGCGGCCCGCGGGGTATTCGGATGCCGGAGTGTATTTCGCATCCGGACACAGTTCCGCATACCGGGAAAGAGGAGCGCGTTCCACTTCCTTGACCTGCTGCAACGCTTCAAGGTTGATGCCCGAAGCATGATGGATCATGCCGCGCGAATCAGATACCGTGACCGGCTTTGCGCCAAGCTGATGCAATTTGTCCACGCAGTAAATGGCCACGTTCCCCGCGCCGGAAACAACGCAGGTTTTTCCTTCAAGGGAGTTCCCCGCGCTTTGCATCATGTTCTGGGCAAAATAGACCACGCCGAAACCGGTCGCTTCCTTGCGCGCGAGAGAGCCGCCGAACAGCGGATTCTTGCCGGTCAAAACGCCGTCGAAAAGACGGGTGAGCTTTTTGTACTGTCCGTACAGGTATCCGATTTCCCGGCCGCCCACGCCGATATCGCCCGCGGGAACGTCGATGGTCGCGCCGATATGACGATACAGCTCGTTCATAAAGGCCTGACAGAAACGCATGACTTCCTTGTCCGACTTGCCCTTGGGATCAAAGTCCGAGCCGCCTTTCGCGCCGCCGATTGCGAGACCGGTCAGAGAGTTCTTGAAAATCTGCTCAAAACCGAGGAACTTCAGGATGCCGAGGTTGACGCTGGGATGGAAGCGCAAACCGCCCTTGTAGGGGCCAAGCGCCGAATTGTACTGAACCCGGTATCCCCGGTTGACCTGGATTTCTCCCTTGTCGTCAACCCACTCCACTCTGAAGGAAATAATCCGTTCCGGCTCCGTGATGCGCTCAAGAATCTTGTTCGCGGCGTACTTGGGCTCCCGGGCGAGCAACGGCTGAAGGGTTCCCAATACTTCCTGAATGGCCTGATGAAACACGGGATCGGAAGGGTATTTGTTTTTCAGAAAATCTACAACACTTTGCACATATTCCATTTTTTAACTCCTTAAAAATATCATGCGGCAACCGTGTCGCATACTGCATGGTTTTGCTGTCTTTCCAAAAGTCCGGCGCATGGATTATTTGCGCCTCAAGCTGTTTAGCCCCTTTCATTCTTCGATGCAATAAAATTCCAACGATGATAAAAATTTTTTATTTTTATAAAGATTTTTTGTAATCACCCCGCAAAAAAATGCGGATATCTAAGGATTTGATATCCGCACGTGTCCCGGATATCCGCGCCGGAACGCCCGCAAGAGACAAAGAACCCGCTGGCTCATCCTTCCATGCGCATGGCCGCGTTTTTCAGGATGGTCCGCACCTCTTCAGGGCTTCTGGCAACGGCATAGGCCCACCGGCCGTAGCCCTGTCCGCATTGACCGCCGCGACCCAGCGCGCCGCGGCTTCGGCCTTGACGTTGGCCGCTTCATCCTTCAGCCCTTTCAACTCCAAAATAAGATGCCGCGACACGCCGCCTTCCGGCGTCTTCAAACGGATGATGAAATCAGGCAGATATTCATGCTGCCGCCCTTTATAGATATAAGGAATGGCGAAGCCCAGGCCGTGATTCTTCACAAACGCCGCTGTTTCCGGCGCAACGTCGATGTAATACGCCGCGCTCTGCTCCCAGACCTTCGTATCCGCCACAAGCAAATTTAAATGACATTTTTTCGCTTCGCAGGTTTCCCTGGCGGTCCAGATATCCACATCGTCCGTGCGGCATGGCCCGCGATTGCGTTCATAGCGCAGGAGAGGCGGAGCGTGGCGGAAGAAAAAAATCACGCCAGAAAGGAAAGAGGGAAAGAAAAAGAATGGGAAGAGGTTGAGCGGCGGCAGCTTAAACGCCGGGAAGCCGTTACAGCACGTCTTGCCCAGCATGGGCTTTTTCCGTACCAAACATCGCCCGGCACTTCCTGAGTGAACAGAAACGCAAGGAAAAGCGGCCTTGTGAAATTG
>CALUUT010000013.1 GCA_944324045.1 uncultured Desulfovibrionaceae bacterium
CATTCAGACGTTTTTCCTCAAGCTCAAGCTTTTGCAGCGCCTGTTTCAGACGCTTTAGCTCCCGGCCTTGTCCCAGTACGCGCGCCTTGTCGCGCTCATCGGCAATATGGGCGAACACAGCTTCAGCCCAAGCTTGGGCGGAGGCTTCCAGTGCGTCGTCAAAAGCGCATTCCCGAAGCCCTGTGCGCAATGTTTCAGGCAACGGCCAAGCGCTGACGAGCGTCTCTCCGGCATCCCCCTCTTTTGGGGCATATACCCATGTGTCTCCCCAGGCCGCCCCGGATGATTCCGACTCCAAATCAGCCAGCAAGGCGCTTGCCTCAGAGGCATCCAAAGCTGCGACGGTTTTTCGCAAAAGCGGAGTGACGGCCGGAAATCTTTCCCATATACGTGATGCGTCTTCTAAAACAGAATTGGGCTCTAGACGTTCCGGCCACTCCACAAAAGCGCCAAAATCCGCAGGCGGTCCGTCAAGCGCCAGCGCGCCTTCCCGCATATCCAAAAGAAGAACTGAAAAACGACTCTCGCCGTATGCATGCCCGCCATGCAAGTCTGTATGTATGAGGCCGCTCTCGTCATGCGCGTTTTGCGCTTTCCCTGCACAATCGCTCTGGCCCATAAAGCGCAAAAGAATGCGTCGCTGCGGCCAGTCAATGGCGACGGAAACAATACGACGCCCGACAAAATGCTTGCGAAAAAGCATTACTTCCGAATCAGGAATGGCAGGGGCTTGGGGTTTTGCATAGCTTAGAAAAAGAGCCTGATTCCGGCGTCCATGACGGAAAAAAAGAAAAACTTTGCGTTGTCCTGAATAAAGGGAAAAAACAAGAACGTCTTTCGCGGGCCTGAAAATTTTTTCAATCCGTGCGTGACCAAGAAGTCCCGCAAGATTCACGGCAATTCTTCGAAACACATGGGCGTCCATGAGCCCGTCCCCACCTTTTTAATCGCCGCGCAGGCGCTCGTCTTCTTCCTGCTTGCTTTTACAGTTGATGCAAAGGCGGGTGACAGGCCGCGCCTTCAAGCGGGAAACGCCGATCTCTTCGCCGCACTCCTCACATATTCCATATGTGCCATTGTCCATACGCACCAGGGCTTCACGTATTTTTTTGATCAGACGGCGCTCACGGTCGCGGATGCGCAACGTGAAGGCTCTATCCGATTCCACAGTGGCCCTGTCCGCCGGGTCCGCAAAGATCTCATTGCTATCCGTCAATTCTTCAATGGTGGAATCCCCCTTCTGCTGGGCTTCCGCCAGCATGGAAGTCAAAAGATTTCGAAAATATTCAAGCTGTTGCTGATCCATATATCCTCCTGAAAAAATAGAGACTCTAAACTTGAGACAAAAGACGCCAAGCCTGTCTTGGAGCGTTTAGAGATATCTGCAAAAGCGCCTCGCGCCATGGCCTCCTGCGTGTCCGCCTCACAGAGATGATAAAAAAAGCATTTTGGTTTGAAACTTTAGCTGCTCTGCATAAAACAAACAGAGGGGAAAAGTAAAGTGAAAATTATGGCATTTTTGTATATTTTTTTTCATATATCTGCAAATAATCATTCTATTGCCATAATGTTTTAATTATGTATTAAAGACCCCTGTTGCTGTATTTGAGTAAATATTTTTTGTCATGGACTCCATAACCTCTTATATTGACCAGATACAAGCAAACAATCTATTAAACAGCATAAAAAACAGTCTCAACATACTGATGCTCCATATTCACAAATTTTTTAATTTTTCTGTCAGCAACGTTTCCCAATCCCGATTTTTTTTGAGTCATCTTCAGAAATCTCTTGCTTGTTTTACAAAAATCAGACCGCCCATTCCATGACGAAAAAAAGCACATGGGTGGTTTGTCATATTTTTTCTAATTATATCAAAAAAGTATATATGCCATTCAAAAGCATTCAATCAAATTATGTTTTTTATCATACAAAAGCTTGACAGTTTTGGCCTGGTAGCTTAAAAAGCTTTTCCTGTTGAGCGGGAGTAACTCAGTGGTAGAGTGCAACCTTGCCAAGGTTGAAGTCGCGGGTTCAAATCCCGTCTCCCGCTCCAGCAAAAAGCCAAGGCGGCATAGCCAAGTGGTAAGGCAGAGGTCTGCAAAACCTTTATTCCCCAGTTCAAATCTGGGTGCCGCCTCCAATCCCAAGCGGGAGTAACTCAGTGGTAGAGTGCAACCTTGCCAAGGTTGAAGTCGCGGGTTCAAATCCCGTCTCCCGCTCCAGTATGCCTGTCTGAAGAATATTCCAGGCGGGAATAACTCAACGGTAGAGTGTCAGCTTCCCAAGCTGAAGGTTGCGGGTTCAAATCCCGTTTCCCGCTCCAAGAGAATCTAAGGAAGGACTTGCAGATATCTTCTGCAAGTCCTTTTTTTCCTCAACGCCAGACAGCATCTCAACTGAGCTTGGCGCGCCTTGCGGCTCCGCTTCATTTCCGCTACACTATTCAATGATAGCCGTCTCTTGCATTGCCGCAACCGCCAAGGAGGCACACTATGAGCACCCGACATGACCCCCTGGAAAAAAAAAGCAGGCTGCCCAAAATGCTGCTCTCTTTTATCGGCGTACTCCTGATTTTGATCATCGCGCTTTTTGTCATACTGAATTTCTATATCAATTCTGATGCGCTCAAAGCCCGCGCCGTTGCTCTTGTCGCGGAAAACACCGGGCGTTCCCTTGTCGTTGACGGAGATATTTCCCTCTCGCTTTTTCCACAAATCGCCTTGAAAGTCGGTCCGGCGCGCATAAGCAACCCACCGGACTTTTCCAAAGGCGATTTTGCCTCCATCAAAAGCATGACTGCCACTCTTGACTTAAAAGAACTTCTTTCCAAAAAGATACGCATTACATCGTTATACATTGACGGATTGACCATCCAGTTGCTGAAAAACAAAAGTGGAGCGCGCAATTGGGCGTTTACGGCCCCGCACAGTCCCTCAGCGTCTCAAAAAACGAAACAAGGCCAAACGCCTGCCGCCAGTGCGCAACAGGATACAAAAACCTTTCCCGGCTTTCTCGCCGCCCTGAACCTTGACAAAGTTGACCTCGCAGATGCGCGCCTTCATTTTAAAGACGCGTCATCCGATGCCGCCATGGCGGCCGAAGCCGTGCATATGGAAATTCGAGATTTCGGCCTGGGACGCCAATCCAGAATTGCTTTACAGGCAGATGTTCTTGTTCCGAAAAATAATACGCGCATCCCGATTTCCTGCAGCAGTCCGGTTCGTATTGCAAAAAACGGCGCGTTTGAGATATCCGCGCTTGCAGGCCGCATCGAGAATACAAATTTTAACGGGCACATAAAAGGCTTTCCTGGAACTTCTTATGAAATAGACGCTGAGTTGACCCTTGACGATCTCGACCTCAATACCTACCTCTCTTTCATACGTGGAAATGGCGTGAAAGGCGAAGCGGCTGCGCCGGCAAACGGCGCATCGACAAACGCAAGCGAGTCAGGAGACCCCTGTGCCCCTCCGTCCGTCCCCAGAAAACGGATGGCTGAACATATCGATGAAAAAAACAGCGACGACTTCCATGACTTGAAAGAATTTCTGGAGCACTATGCGATACGGCTGAACCTTGCGCTTCGCTCTTTAACCGTAGATGCGCTTAGAGTGGAAAACATCAAGGCTCAGGTGGATGGACGCGACGGAGTCATACGCCTTAAGCCGTTTGATTGTCTGCTATTTAAAGGAACGCTGGGCGGAGAAGCCGCTTTGGATGTACGCGCCCAGTCTCCCAAAGCATCCATGAACCTTACGCTTCTGGGAGCGGATACGGGCGAGTGCGTGCAGTTCCTTTCCGGAAAACGGGAGATTACCGGAACGCTTGACGCCACGCTGAATATATCCGCTTCCGGACGCGCGCGCGAAGAATTTGAGCGGACCCTGTCCGGAACGATGGGCGCTTCCTCGCGCAACGGCGTGATATCAGCCCTGAAGCTTCTGCCGCAGGCCAAACTGAATGGCGAATATCGTCGCTGCTCATTCTCCGCCGCCGGAAAGAATGGACGCTTTTCAAGTTCGGATATTCTTCTGGATGCCAACGGCGTCAGTGCAACCGGGCATGGCTGGGTTGAACTTCCCAAACGGAAACTTGATGCCGCAATACGCATAGAGGTGCCAAAACTTTCAATTATTCCCGTACGCATTTCTGGAAGCTTTGATGCGCTGAAGGTAAAAATGGATACGGCAACGACTATAACAAGCACTATTTTAAATATAGGAACCCGACTCCAGAAACGGGAAAAACGCAGGGAGTCCGGAACAACCGGACAAAACGAAACGAAAAAGGAGCGCATACTGGAAGATATGCTGCTCCGGATGCTGCAATAAGAACACGCAGATATGCTCAGCCCGTTTGAACTCCGGCACGAATAGGACATGCTTTAAGGCTCGTTGTGGAAAAGGACAAGTCCCATGGTCAACGATTTTCGTCACAAAACGCTCAATTCACGCCAAAGCGTCATTCTTGCGACAGTTGTGGAAGAGTACATCGCCACAGCCGGGCCAGTCGCATCCGGAACAGTGGCGGCGACATCGTCGCTCAAGCTTTCCCCCGCGAGCGTGCGCGCCGTCATGGCCGAGTTGACGGAGCTTGGCTACCTTGAACAGCCCCACACTTCCGCCGGCCGTGTGCCGACCGACAAAGCGTTTCGCCTGTACGTCAACTCGCTTATGCGCATTAAACCCCTTAGCGAAGCCGACAGGCGGCGCATCCAGGCATCGCTTGCTGGAAAAAACCAGGAAATCAGCGACACATTGCGCAGGGCCAGCGCCATTGTCTCGGAACAATGCCATCAGGTCGGGATGGTGCTTGCGCCTTCAACGCACAATGCCTGTTTGCGCAGCATCGGATTTGCGTCCGGCGGCGAGAACCTTGTTGTGGCCATGCTGGCCTTTGACAGCGGGCTGACGGAAACGCGGGTCGTTTACACACAGGAGCGTTTCAACGCGGATGAACTTATCCGCTTTTCCAACTATCTAAACGAACATTTCATGGGCCTGCCGGTCGGCGCAATCCGCATAGCCATTCTTCAGGAACTGGTCGGCGCCAAAAATCATCTGGAACAGGTTGCGGCAAACGCCTTGGGTCTGGCGTGTCTGGCCGTCGAGCAAAGACCCTTCCTGGATGCCGGCGACCCTACGTTGTTTGTAGACGGAACCGCGAACATTCTGGATCATGCGGAATTCGCGGATTTGAAAAAAATGAGGGAGCTGCTTCTTCTGCTGGAAGAACGTTCCCGCCTGCTTGATCTTTTGGACAACACCATGCGCGAGGATACGCTTAAAGTCACATTCGGAGCAATGGATCAACTGGCAATGGCTTCCGGAGAGTCCGAAAACAGACCGGTCGCCGGACTGTCGATGGTCAGCGCTCCTTATGGCGGCAATCCGCGCGGCGTTGTCAGCGTTATTGGCCCCACACGCATGGACTATGCAAAAGTTCTTCCTGTGGTGGATTTTATCGCCAAAACTTTAACCGGCCTTCTGCACTCGCGTTTTCAGAATAGCTGAAGAGACGGAACGCACAAAGGTGAACCCATGAAAAACCCATTCAGACCTTACGAAAATATGCAACGCCACCCATACCATCCCGGGCATCCCCATCATCCTGGCCCGCGTTCAAATCCGCAAAACGCGGACATGCCCGATCCCGAAACAGCGACGCCTGAAGAAATGGCCGGGCCGGAAACGCCAGAACAGGAGCCGGCAGCGCCAGAACAGCCAGATCTTGTTTCCCAATGTAAGGAAAATGTGTGCCCGACTTGCCCCGAACGCTCGGAAATGGAAGAGCAACGCCTGCGCCAGCTTGCCGATCTTGACAATACGCGCAAGCGCCTGATCAGAGAAAAAGAGGAAGCCGTCAAGTTTGCCGCTGAAAAAGTGCTGGCCGATCTTCTGCCCACTTTGGACAATCTTGATTTGGCGCTCAGTTACGGCCAGAACAATCCAGAATGCAAAGATCTGATCGTCGGCGTGGAAATGACCAAAAAACTGCTTCTTGACACCCTTGCCAAACATGGCCTCGTCCCGGTAGGCAAGGAAGGAGAAGAGTTCAACCCGGAATTTCATGAAGCCATGAGTCAGGAAGAGCGCAGCGACATGGAACCCAATCACATTGCGCGGCTCTTTCAAAAAGGCTATCTGCTTAAAGATCGCCTTCTGCGTCCAGCCAAAGTGGTGGTCAGCAAATCAGCTTCGGCCGGTTAAAAGCTCTATGCCGCAAATGACGTCGGGAACGCTTCTTCCGGCGTCATTTTTTACATGCGCGGAAACCGTGGCAAAAATCCGCGGCGTATAACCGGGATTCACGGCTTCCCGCATTTTCTCCAGGAAGAATCAAAAACACTGTTTGCCTGGTAAGCCCCATATCCCGCACATCCGCGGCAAGCCGGGAAATGACGCTTTTTTTTATACGTTCCCCGCTCCAGCCGACTTGGTGCGCAATAATGACGACCGTTTCCCCGTCAAGCCCGGCCAGAAGCAATTCCGCCTGCAGTTCCTCAACCTCTGCTGTTGAAAGATACACGGCCATGGCTGTGCGATGCGCCGCCAAAAGACGGAGCTGCTCCTGTTCGGAAACCCTGGTGCGCCCCGAAAGACGTGTGATTATCAGGGTCTGACATACTTCCGGAACAGTAAAACTGACACACGCTGATGCGGCGGCCGCAAAGGCCGCGCTCACGCCCGGAACCACGCCCCAGGGAATGTTTTCAATATCCAAAAGAGCCGCCTGTTCCCTGACCGCTCCGTAAAGCGAAGGATCCCCCGTGTGCAGACGTACAGCCGTTTTTCCGGCGCGCGCCGTATCCCGCAAAAGGGCATGGGTTTCCTGCAAAGTCATGGGCGAAGAATCAAGCACGCGCGCGCCTGGCTTCGCCTCATGCGTCATGCATTCCGGAACCAGTGAGCCTGCGTATAAAATAAGATCAGCAGTCCGAATCAGACGCAGCCCTTTCAGGGTCATGAGTTCCGGATCCCCCGGACCAGCGCCTACAAACCATACCATAGGTTCAGATACGCTCACTATGCCTCTCCTGTTTCACGGCATACATGCTTGTTGCGGGAAGCATTGCTCAGCACTCGGGCTTATTGGCGCTGACCAGCCAAACTTGCGTTGCTCCCCGGAAGCGCAGGTCGCCGGCCAGAGGCGTGGCTTCCGCCACCTGCACCATGCGCGCTTCAAAGCCCCACCCCATACTTTCCAAAAAATGCCGCGCACGCTCCAAAGTTCCCAAAAGCACGCAGGCAATCACCAGCCTCCCGCCTGGGCGTAGCCTTTCGGAAAGATTACGCAGGGTTTCGCACGCGGCGTTACGGTCTCCACTCAGACTTCCGCCCACAAAAATTCGATCCGGACACGGCAAATCCGCGCATGCGCCCGGCGCCTCTCCGCACACAATTTCAAGCGTCCATGCGCCATGAAGCGCCCTGTTTGCCGCGATATCTTGGACACGGCGCGCATTTCGCTCAACAGCGAAAACCTCGCCATGCCGAACCAAAATTGTGGATTCTATCCCCACCGCTCCGGTTCCGGCCCCAATATCCCATAGAACATCGCCGGGACGCAAACGCAATTCCGCAAGCGCCGCCGCGCGCGCACTGCGTTTGGTTATCAATCCCCCGTCTGAATAATAGGCCGTATCAGGAGCGCCCAGAACTGGATGCCTGTATTCTCTCATCTCCAAAATAAGGACATTCAGCATGTCAAACTTTTTTTGAGCAGAGCCAAGATCCTCAAGCGACCATACTTCCGTTTTCTGCAACGCCGCGCCAAGCCTCTCGACAACGACCGCCCTGCACTCCTTTACCCCTCTTTCAAGAAGCTCGCGCGCTATCTCGACAGGACCTGCCCCGTTCCCGGTCAAAACGCATACATGCGTATAGGAAATACCGCACCCGGCAAGCGCGCGCCACAATTCGCGCCTGTCCGCGCGGCCATGCACGGACACCGCCCTGATCCGCTCCCATGCGACGCCCAAAGCCGCAGCCGCGCCCTGCAAAGAAGATGCATTAGGCCAAAAACGCATATCCGGACGAAAACGCCCGGCTCTTGCAGCCAGCGCGTTTCCCACGCTGAAAAAAAGCGGGTCGCCGTCCGCCAGAACGGCGACCCGTTTCCCCGCCTCATGGAAAGCAAATATTTTCCGGCAAAACGCCTCGATATCACGAGTGACGACAACCCGTTGAGCCTCCGGCGCAATCTTTTCCACCATGGCCAGCATGCGGTTTCCGCCGGCAATAATATCGGCAGCTTCCACCATATGCATGTACGCGGGCAAAAATCCTTTTTCGCCTAAACCCATTCCAATGATATCTATGCTCATGAAATGCCCTGCTCCATACTGTCCGCCTGAGCCAGCAAACGTTCCTCAGGCGAAAAAAGCCGGATTGTCACATGGACGCCTGTTGCTTTGCATGGTTCTGACGCCGCGGCGGCCCATGCTGCGACATGCTTCAACGCCATTCGGCATAAAGCGTCAAGGATATGCGTATATTTTGCCGAGCGTTCCATGATGCGTAAGACATGCAGCGCCGTATTCGCAGTCCTTGCCTCGGCCGCAAGATGCGGCTCAAGCCCCAGCACAGCCAGCATATTCCCCAATGCCGTCATGCATAACGGCGCGGCATGGGCATGCGTGTGCCCGACGCCCTGGGCAAGCTTGACCAGCTTGCCGAAAAAAAAGCCCGCCGCAATACGCCGGAATCCAAGCCCCACGGCTGCTTCCACGGAAAAACGCATATGGTCGGCAACCTGTATGAAGCATTGAGCCGGCCATGCGGGAAAAGTCGCCATCTGCAGGCGTTCCGTCCTGCGGCCGGTGCTCAACGCCGTCATGTCAAATCCAAGACTGCGAGCGACACGCAGCCCCTGAAGAATCGTAGCTTGCCATGCGTCATGGCTGTACGGTCTTACAACCCCCTGGGTGCCCAATATGGAAATGCCCCCCAAAATGCCCAGCCGCGGATTCAACGTATGCCGGGCGCGCGCCTCGCCGCCGGGAACAATGATGCGCGCCAGAACTCCGCCCGGCCATTTCCCCGCTGCAAGTTCCATGGCGATGCCCCGGCGTATCTGCGACATGGGCACAGGATTAATCGCCGCGCTTCCCACAGGAACAGGCAGCCCCGGCAGAGTCGCCACACCAACCCCCCGACCGCCTTTGACGACGATTTCCCCTTTCCCCCAGTCCGGCATCAATATAACCAAAGCTTCAATCATCAACCCATTTGTTGCATCCGGATCATCCCCGCCATTCTTAATCACGCCGGCCATGGCCATCCCGGGCCGTCCAAGTTTCTTGCAAAACGCGGGAACAATATCCCAAAAGCGCATACCGCCTTCGCTATGCGGCCCAAACGGCCGCATAGGCGTTTCCGCACGCCCTTCACATTTTACTGCTGCGCCGTCGTCAAAAACAGCAAAAGGCGGCAGGGGAACCCGCACAAAAGAAAAATTTTCGCAGCCAAGCAGAAGCCGCGTCGCCGCCATCGCGGCAGCAGTCGCCGCCGTACCGGTGGTGTACCCTTCGCGCAACGCTTCTTTTTTCATCAGGACTCGCTGGCCATTAAACATATTTCGGAAAAAGAGTTCACAATTCCGCGGCATGCAGCCGCGCCCGCCGCGCTTCATCAATCCGCCCGCAGGCTTCAAGCGCTCGGGCCAATTCCAGCCACGCGCCGGCAAATTCCGGCATTAAGGCAATGCTTTCACGGGCAAGCACCAGCGCGATTTCCGGATCATCTCCTTCATTAAGATACAAATGCGCTAAAAGTTGCAAAGCCAAAGGGTCCTGCGGGTTGTGCCCCAGCGCTTCATGCAAAAGTTCCCGGGCCGCATGTTCCTTGCCTTCCCGCATGAAAAGCCGCGCAAGAAAGCGCAAGGTTATCGCGCCGCCGCCCGGCAAAAGAGCGGCGCTCCGATATAGTTTCCGCGCCTGATCCCATTGATTCCCCTGTTCCGCAAGCTGCCCCAGGCGCAGCATGGCAAAGGTATGCCCCGGATCAAGCGCAAGACACCGACTATATTCATCCCAGGCCTGAGCCGTTTCTCCCAGACTCTGGCTGACTCTTCCCATATTGTAGTGAGCCATGACATTGTCCGGCTCCCGGACGAGCACATCCTCAAAACAGCGCCGGGCCTCGGAATACCGTCCAAGCCCGGCAAGGCATACCCCAAGGGAGTTTCTGGCTGTAACATTGCCCTCATCAGCCAACAAGGCGCTTTTATATGTCTCTATGGCGCCAAACGCATCGCCCTGGCTCAACAATTTATCGGCGCTGATGGTCATGGCTACAGAATCAAAAATACCGACGCCGGGAACCGGCAAAAGCAGGGCATATTCAAGAGCTTTCAAACAATTGTCCAAGATTTCCGATTTGCGGAAAAAAAGATAGGGATACGCGGCGATTCCAGTGACGGACTCCATGCCAAATTTGCCGGAAATGGCTTCCGCAAGCCGCACATGCCGCTCAACAACACTTTGGCCGTCCATATCCGGATGGAAAAAAATAAGGCTGTTCAGTCCATAACGCCCGCTGTTCACATCCGCGCCCAACAATTCCTTGCACAGCCCGGCAACGCTTGCCAGAATACCTTCCATATCCGGCAACGATTCGCCCCCCATGGAATCAAGATCATTCAAACGCAATATGGACAGACAAAAAGCGTCATGACTTTTACGCAGTTCAGCCCAAAGCGATAAAAAATCGCGATACCGCAAAAGACCGGTCCGATGATCGGGAATAAAGCCCCGTATGTGGTCCGGAAGCGCGGCGTCCTCAGCTTCATGCATTTCGGGAAGCAGGACAAGCTGGTCTCCGATACAGAACGGGCACGCGGGATCGTCAAGAGACACCGTATCGGCGAACGAGTCCTCGCCGCGTATTTGACACAGCACCAATTCCCCTTTGTACACACGCGCGGTCTTTTGCGCTTCCGCCATTGCGCCGTCGCACGCATCCTTGCCGGAACAGGTCTTTACAATGTCCTTTTCCCGTCCCAATCCGGATTCCAGGGCATCTGTCCCATCCTTCCTGCAAAGGCTGAAAGTCGCCTTTCTGCCGCTTTTCCACGGCATTTTCTTGCTAAAATGGGCCAGATTGCGGTGCTGCTTTTTCTCTTCAGGAGACATATTCGCCCATACCGCATAGCGCTGT
>CALUUT010000014.1 GCA_944324045.1 uncultured Desulfovibrionaceae bacterium
ATCAGGAAAAATTTATTCGGTAAATATATATTTTTGTCTGCTGCATTGACACGCAAAGGCAATAAGGCTAATAAACGGCGATAAAAATTTTTCCGCCCAGGAACGCCCTATGCCGGCGCCATGCCGCCTTCAAGGAGCAGATATGACCGGTACGCCAACCCAAAAAATCAAAACCGCGGCGCATGTTTTTTTCTGTCCCTTGCTGATGTGCATGACGCTTTTCACCCTTGCAGGCTGCGACGGCTCTTCAGATAAAGAGCTCTCCGCGCAGAGACCGGCGACGCCCGTCGTCGTGCGCCGGCTCGCCGCGGCGGATGTCCCCTATCCCATGGAATACATCGGACAAACCGCCGGCATTGGGGAAGTGGAAGTCCGGGCGCGGGTTGACGGAACCCTGCTTAAACGCACCTTCCGCGAAGGGCAGATCGTAAAGGCCGGAGACATTCTGTTTGAAATAGACCCTGAGCCGTCCCGCGCCGCTTTGAAAAAAGCCAGAGGAGATCTGGCCAGGGCCGAGGCCCTTCTCACGCAGGCGCGGCTGGATTACGCACGAATCAAAAAGCTGTTCGCTGAAAAAGTGGTCAGCCGCAAAGAATTCGACGACGCCGCGGCCGCCATGGACGCGGCCGAAGCGGACGCGCTTGCGGCAAAGGGGCTGGTTGAAACAGCGACGTTGCAGCTTGGCTACACAAAAGTGGAAGCGCCTGTCGGCGGCATCACCGGCGAAGAAGCGCAAACCGCGGGCAACCTTGTCAGCCTGTCCGGCGAATCCAATCTTCTGACGACCATCACCCAGCTTGATCCCATCTACGTCAACTTCACCATCCCGGACCTGGAAGTCATAAAACTGCGCAAACTCGAAGCCGAGGGATACCTCAGCCTGCCAAAGCAGGAAGATTTCAGCGTAAGCATCAGCCTGGACGCGGGAAACGCTTATCCCCTCAAGGGAGCCGTCGTGTTCATGGACAGCCAGGTCAATCCCAATACCGGAACCATCCGCGGCAAGGCGATTTTCGACAATCCGGACGCGACGCTGCTTCCCGGACAGTTCGCCAAAGTGCAGCTGCATGGCGGCATCCTGAAAAATGCGCTCATCATACCTCAGCGAGCCGTCCTTAACACCCAAAACGGCCGGATGGCGTATGTCGTGAACGCCCATAACAAGGCCGAGCCGCGCATGATAGAAATCAAAGATATCGTGGGCCCGAACTATCTCGTGGGCGGCGGGCTTGAAAACGGCGATATCCTGGTCGTGGACGGGATTACCAAAATCAGACCGGAACAGCTTGTGGCTCCCCGGCCGGAAGCGAACGGCGCATCTTCGAATGAGGCGCCAACGGCAGCCGCCCCGTCGGCCAGATAGCCGCGCATCCGGAAAAGCCGGTTCATACATCCGGATTCTCTGTCCGTTCCAACGCATCGGAATTTTGCGGGAACGCATCGTTACGGCGCGCGCCGCAAAACCGGCGCGCTCAGGCAAAAGCCGGAAAAGAACGATTTAAGACACGCTTAAGCGTACGCCTGGAGCCCCAAAATGGTGTCGCGTATTTTTGTAGACAGACCAATTCTCTCCACGGTCATCTCCCTGTTCATCATCCTCGCCGGCATCATGGCCATTATCAACCTGCCTGTCGAACAGTATCCCGACATGATCCCGCCGACGGTCAAAGTAAGCACGACCTATTACGGCGCGCCCGCGGACGTCATTGCGGATACGGTCGCCGCTCCTTTGGAGCAGAAAATAAACGGCGTTGAAGACATGCTGTATATGACCTCCACTTCCGCGGCGAACGGGGCTTTGGATATCAGCATCACCTTCGCTGTGGGCACGGATCCGGACCAGGCCGTCATCAATGTCAACAACCGCGTGCAAACGGCCATGCCGACCCTGCCTTCCGAAGTCAGCCGGAACGGCATCACCGTGGATAAACGGACCAACTCCATCCTGATGATTCTGTCGCTGACCTCTCCTGACGGGCGTTACAGCGTGGTCGAACTGAGCAACTACGCGCTTGTCAACATCATCGACGACTTAAAGCGCGTGCCCGGCGTGGGCGACGCTTCCATTTTCGGCGCAAAGGACTACGCCATACGCGTCTGGCTTAAGCCTGACAAGCTTGCCCAGCTCAAACTGACGCCTTCCGACGTCATCAGCGCGATTCAGGAACAAAACTCCCAATTCGCCACAGGCCGCATCGGGCAGATGCCGACGTCGCCGGGCACGGAAATGAGCTACGCCATAAAAACCCTGGGACGACTGAGCACGCCTGAAGAATTTGAAGAGATCATTCTGCGCGGCGATAAGGACGGCGAAATATTGCGCCTTCGGGATGTCGCGACGGTGGAGCTGGGTGCAAAGGATTATGAATTTTTCGGAACGCAGAACGGGCTGCCTTCCGTGCCCATGGGCATTTATCTCTCTCCCGGCGCGAACGCGCTTGGCACCCGCGACAGAATCATGGAAAAGGTCGCTGAAATATCAGAAACCTTTCCGGCCGGCATGTCCATATCAGCGCCCTACGACACGACCACATTCGTGCGCATCTCGATCAAGGAAGTGATTCAAACCCTGATCGAGGCCATGTTTCTTGTCTTTTTCGTCATCTACATCTTTCTTCAGGACTGGCGCGCGACCATTATTCCCTGCGTAGCCGCTCCGATTTCAATCATCGGCACCTTTGCGGGCATGTACGTGCTGGGTTTTTCCATAAACACGCTGACCCTGTTCGGTCTGGTGCTGGCAATCGGCACGGTTGTGGATGACGCAATCGTGGTTATGGAAAACGTGGACCGCATCATGACCACGGAAAACCTGTCGCCGCGCGACGCCACAATCAAGGCCATGAATGAGGTCACCGGCCCGATCATCGCTATTTTGCTGACCCAGTGCTCCATCTTTGTGCCGGTTTCCTTCATGGGCGGCCTTACCGGCGCTATTTACAAACAATTCGCCATAACCTTAACCGTTTCGGTCTTCATCTCCGCGATAGTGGCGCTTACGCTGACCCCGGCGCTGTGCCGCCTGCTGCTCAGACGGGAAAAGCCACGCAAATTCAAAGCCTTCGTGCTGTTCGACCGGGGCCTTGAATCCGTAACGAACAAGTTTTCCATGGCGGTGCGCATTTTTCTGCGGCGTTCGCTTTTGACGGTGGTGTTATTCATCCTGTTCTGCGCCGCGACCGGCGGCATGATGAAATGGCTGCCAAGCAGCCTTGTTCCGGATGAAGACCAGGGATATATCCTCACCGTGGCCTATCTTCCTGACGGCGCGGCGTTGCCGCGCACCATGGGCGTCATGGAACGGCTTGAAGCGCAGCTTTCCGGCGAAAAAGACGTCATCAAGGACGTCATGGCCTTTTCCGGCATGGATTTGCTGACAGGCGGCATGAAAAGCAGCGCCGGCGTCTTTTTCATGACGTTGCAGGACTGGGATGCGCGCACAAAAGAAGACCAGTCCAGCTTTGCCCTGGTGAACAAGGTTCTTGGAATCGGCATGGGCATTCCCGAAGCCCTGATCATGGCCTTCAACCCGCCGGGCATTTCAGGCATGAGCAACACCGGCGGCTTTGAAGGATACGTCCAGAACAGAGCGGGCACGGACAGCGCCACCCTCTATTCGGTGGTCACCGATTTCGTCGCAAAACTGAACGACAGGGAAAAATATCCTGAACTAAGCGGCGTGACCACGACTTTCAGGGCCAATGTCCCAGAAATATACGTGGATTTGAACAGGGAAAAAGCCCGGTCCCTCGGCGTGCCGGTCAACGCCGTATTTGAAGCCATGCAGGCCACATTCGGCACCTATTACGTCAACGACTTCACCATGCTTGGCCGCACGTTCCGGGTCATGCTCCAGTCCGAAGCGCAATACCGCTCGCTTCCGGACACGTTCAAAACCGTTTTCGTCCGTTCGGACAAAGGGGAAATGATTCCTTTGACGAGCCTTCTGAGCATACGGGAGCAAACCGGAACGGACGTTGTGGAACGCTTCAACGTCTTTCCCGCGGCCAAAATCGTGGGCGGCCCCAGCGCGGGGCACAGTTCCGGTCAGGCGCTTGACGTCATGGAGCGGGCGGCCCGCGACCTGCTTCCGGAAGGATACACCCTGGCCTGGACCGGCTCGGCCTACCAGGAAAAACTGACGGCGAGCGCCTCAACCCAGATATTCCTCCTTGGCCTGCTTATGGTGTTTCTCATTCTCGCGGCCCAATATGAAAAATGGGCTTCTCCCATCGCGGTGCTTACGGCCGTGCCCTTCGCCATGTTCGGGGCCTTTCTCGCCGTGCTTGTGCGCGGCATGAGCAATGACGTCTATCTGCAAATATCATTGGTCACCCTTATCGGACTTGCGGCCAAAAATGCCATACTCATCGTTGAATTCGCCATGATCAGACGCCAGGAAGGCGCGTCGCTGGACGATGCGGCGGCGGAAGCGGCCCACCTGCGTTTCCGGCCCATCATGATGACCTCATGGACCTTTGTGCTTGGATGCATTCCGCTCGTGCTCTCGTCCGGCGCAGGCGCGGCCAGCCGCCATTCCATCGGAACCGGCGTCATCGGCGGCATGATCGCGGCGACGATTTTCGCGCCGCTTTTCATCCCAAGCTTCTTTAAAATTATTTTGAGCGCCAGCGAGTGGCTGCAACGAAAACGGGGCAAGGGAACCCTCCCGCCGCCTCAATCATAACGCGGCCGTCTCACCTACCCAAAAAAGCC
>CALUUT010000015.1 GCA_944324045.1 uncultured Desulfovibrionaceae bacterium
TCTTCATCAACACCGTGGACAACGCCTATCTCGACTTCACCTCTGAAACCGTCCAGGGCTACGGCTACTGCGTGTTCGGCAAAGTCATCGAAGGCATGGACGTCGTGGACAAGATATCCAACGTCAAAACCCGGACGGTCGGCGGTCATGCCGACGTGCCGGTGGATTCCGTCGTCATTCTTTCCGCGCGCCGCTTCGAATAAGACAGCGCGCAATAAAACCCGGCGCGGGGCTTCAACAGCCGCAAAAAAAAGCGTTCTCCCCGCGCCGGCGTAAAAAGCGGGCGTTTCCGCGTTTCGCCCGCGCCAGAGCCGCGGACGAAACGCGGCTTTTTTTCATCGCGAACGCGCTTTTAGACGAAAAGGCGTCATACAAACCGCCTCTCGCGCCTTTTGCATGACGCGCCGCGCGAACCTGCTTTCGCCTGCTTTTTGAGCGACGGCGCGCGGCGTTTCATGTTCATCTGCCGTCCTCATGTGGTTTGGGACTGAAGGCCAAAAGCCCATATAGCCCCGCGCCTTTTTAACCAGTGCGGCCCCGTTTTCTACCGCCCTGACTGCGCAAGCAGCACCTGTTCCGTGGCCAGCGCGATTTCCAGCTCTTCATTGGTGTGCACGACAAAGACAGGCACCGGCGAATCTTCGCGGCTGATAAGCCGCACGTCCTCGCCCCATCTCTCGTTGGCCTCAAAGTCAAGCAGGATGCCCATATGCTCAAAACCACGGCATACCTCGGCGCGCAGGATTGGACAGTTCTCGCCGATTCCGGCGGTAAAAATCAGCCCGTCCACCCCGCCCAAAATCGCATAGTACGCGCCGATGTATTTCTTGACGCTGTACACGAGCATGTCAAAGGCAAGGATGCCCATCGGGTTGTGCCGCTCGCGCATTTCAAGAATATCCCGGACGTCGTTCGTTCCGCATATTCCCTTCAATCCGCTGTCTTTGTTCAAAATCTTGTCCACTTCCTTTGCGGTCATGCCCGTATTGGCCATAAGATATTCAATAATGGCCGGGTCTATGTCGCCGCAGCGGGTGCCCATCAGCAGCCCGGCAAGCGGGGTCATGCCCATGCTCGTATCCACGCTCTTTCCATTGCGCACCGCGGCGATGGAGCTTCCGCTGCCCAGATGGCAGGAAATGAAATTCAGCTCCTCAAGAGGACGCTGCAAAAAACCGGCCGCGCGTTTGACCACATATCTGTGCGATGTGCCGTGAAAACCATAGCGCCGCACGGAGAGCTGTTCGTACATGTAGTGAGGAAGCCCGTACATGAACGCCTTTGGCGGCATGGTCTGATGAAATTCCGTGTCGAAGACCGCGATTGAAGGCGCATGCGGGAACAGGCTCTGCGCGGTCTCAATGCCTATAAGGTGTCCGGGGTTATGCAGCGGAGCAAGGGGAATAAGACTGTGAATGCCTTCCTTCACCTGTTCCGTGACCAGGCATGGGGCTTTGAAAAGCTCGCCGCCCTGAACGACGCGGTGCCCGATTGCCGCGATTTCTCCGGCGTCGCGGATGACGCCTATGCGTTCGTCCGTAATGAAATTGACGGCTTCGGCCAACGCCTCTTTATGCGTGGGAAACGTTTCATCGACGCGAAACCGCTCTTCGCCTGACTGGTCCGGCCGGATTTTGTGCACAAGCTGGCCCATTGCTTCGCCGATGCGCTCCACAATGCCGGCGCACAGCACTGTTTGCCTGTCCATGTCAAAAAGACGGTATTTAAGAGAGGAGCTCCCCGCGTTTATTACAAGTATCTTCATTAGGTCTCTTATTTTTGAGAAGGTTCATCCCAAAGCGCGGCAAAAACAATTCGTCGCGGACCAGGGCGAAACGCCGCATCCGCCTTTGCGCGCTTGACGCGCTTCGTCAGAGCCGGACAGTTCCCGGCGCGCCGTTTTTTGCCCGAAACGCCGCTTTTTCCCAACCATCGCGCTCTTGCGGCGCAATCGGGCAAAAGGACAGTTCCTGCGTCTCTGGCGCGGCGCTGTTGTTTCGCCGCGCCAAAGCCAGTTTTCCGAACTACGGGCGCGTCACCGCAGTCCCTTGTCCGCTTGAGCCTGAATGGCCGTCACGGCCACGGTATTGATGATATCCGGCACCGTGCAGCCTCTTGAGAGGTCGTTGACCGGCTTTCTCAGTCCCTGGAGGACCGGCCCTACCGCAACGGCGTCTCCTGCGCGCTGAACCGCCTTGTAGCAGTTGTTTCCGGTGTTCAGGTCCGGGAAAATAAAAACCGTGGCCCGTCCGGCGACCTCGCTGTCCGGAAGTTTGGTTTTGGCCACCTGGGCGTCCGTCGCCGCATCATACTGCAAGGGGCCGTCGATCTTCAGATCCGGGGCCTTTTCGCGCGCGATGCGGGTCGCCTCAACCACGGCGTCCACGTCCGGACCCTTGCCCGACGCGCCCGTGGAATACGAAAGCATGGCCACCCGCGGCTCAATGCCGAACACGGCCGCTGTCCGGGCCGTTGAAACGGCGATATCCGCAAGCTGTTCCGGCGTGGGATTCGGATTGACCGCGCAGTCCGCAAAAACAGCGACTCTGTCTTTTAAGCACATGAAAAAGCAGCTTGAGACGATGGACGCGCCCGGTTTGGTCTTCACAAATTCCAATGCGGTCCGGATGGTGTGCGCCGTCGTGTTGATCGAGCCGGAAACCATGCCGTCCGCGTCGTCCATCTGCACCATCATGGTGCCGAAATAGCTGGGGTCGGTCATGACCGCGCGCGCTTTTTCAATATCAACGCCTTTATGCCTGCGGGCTTCGAAATACGCCTGGGCATACTCTTCAAAACGCGGATGCGAAAGGGGGTCGCACAGCGTCGCGCCGTCCAGGGACACGCCGGTTTCCGCGGCTTTCGCGCGTATCGCCGCTTCATCGCCAAGCAAAACGACATGCGCCACGCCGCGGCGGGACAATGCTTCGGCCGCCTTGAGCACTCGCGGCTCAAGACCTTCGGGGAGCACTATCCGCATGCGGTGCCGGGCCGCCTGCTCGATAAGCCCGAATTCAAAAACCTTGGGCGGCCTTGCCGCAACGGAATGCGTCAAAAGCGCATCCGCGCACGCCTGCAACGCGGCATCCGTCAAATCCTTTTCCTCGCGAAACGCGAAAACATGCGCCGGCGCAAGGGCCTCTTCCGCAGCGCGCAACGCCTCGCTCGTCCATGCCCCGCGCACGGCCACGGCAGCCGGCGGCACGCATCGTTCCCGCATGAGGCTTGCGCTCAGACGCAGTTCAGCGGCCGTCTGAGCGCATTCTTCCAGCGCGTTTGCCGCAAGCAGAACCGCGGCCTGCAAATTGACCGCCACGTCCATGTTCAGCTCGAACTCAAAGGCGGGATTGGGTCCGGCGTAATCGGTCCCGAAAGACAACACGCAGTCGTTCGCCTTCGCAAGTTCCGCATGCTTCAGCAGTATCCGCTCAATGATCTGATCCCGTTTTCCGGCATTGATCAGCGCGCGGACTTCGGAAAGGGTCAGGGCGTATTCCGCGTCGCAGGTCATGGTTTCGCAGCGGACAGGAGCAAAAATCGCAATCTTTTTTTGCTTTGCGCGCAGAACTTCCGCACAGCCGCGCACGAGTCCGGTCTTGTCCACGCCGGGCCCGGCCGCGGTAATAAACAGGGTTTTGGACACGTTTGTCTCTCCTTGGCAAAGTATGTTTCAATCCGCGTCCCGCCCCATCCGTCGGCCGGCTGAAGCCGCATATGCGGACAGGAACGTTGCGGAAAAGCGCTCCCCTTGCCTTTCGGAAAAAGGGCGCGCAAAAGCATTTCACCGGCTTCGCCGTTTTGTCAACAGATCTTTTCCCCTGAAAGGAACGGTTTCAAACCATACGGGAATTTTTGCTCAGGCGGCTACCCATAAAGAACGACTTTTACAGACTCCGTCCCGGACGTCAATCGCCAGATTCTTCCTCTTTCCAAAAACCGTCCCGGCCAGCTCCGCGCAATATACGCCGCATCACCAGAACTCGCCCTGCGCAGGAAGGGTGTCCGCATACACTTCAGCGACATGGCGCACGCGCATGGGATGCCCCGCGCGCGAAAGCGCATCCGTTATCTGCGCCATGCACCCCATGCAGGCCACAGCGACCTCTTCAACGTCCGCGTTCAGGATGCCGGCCGTCTTGCGGGCGCTGATTCGGTCGGCCAGCTTGGGGTGAGAAATGCAGAAACCGCCGCCGCATCCGCAGCATTGACCGGGATTTTCCATCTCGACCAGTTCGTAATCAGGGTTGAGCAGGATCAGCTCCCGCGGCTGGGAGCGCACGCCCATGCCATGATTCAAATGGCATGCGTCATGATAGGTGATGCGCCGCCCGCCTTCCGGGATGAAGTCCGATTCCACGCCAAGCACGTCGACCACAAACTGGCTGATATCCATAATGCGGTCTCTTCTTTCCTTAAGAAAGGCCCACATGGCGCCGGGAATGCCGGCCTGCGGCCACAAGTCCCGTATAGTCGACGCGCAGGAAGCGCACGGCGCGACAATGTAGTCAAAACGCCGGCCCATGATGGACTGCATATTGTGCCGCACAAGTCCGGCAAAGGTCTTCTCGTCCCCTTCCGCAAGCGCGAACATCCCGCAGCAGCCCAGCCCGGGCGGCATAATCGCGCCGACGCCATGGCATTGAAAAATTTTAAGACAGGCCCTGGCCGCGGAAACATAGACCTTGTCCGCAAGGCACCCCGGAAAAAAAAGCGCGCGCGGGGCCCCATCGCGCGGCATGATATCAATGCTGCCGTGCGTGACCCTGGTGAAAAAGCGGGGGGCAATACGCGGAATATGCCGTTCGCCGGTCAGGCCGGAAATCAGGGCGATTCTGGATATCCCAAGCTTCTCGTTCACCTCGCGCAGAAAAATCCCCTGCCAGGTGCCGGCAAAGCTGACCGCAAACGTGAACAGGGTCGGGTTCGCCAGCAAACCGCGCAGAAAAAATTTCTTGAAGCCGGACAGGCCCTTATACGCGGTGATTGCGCTTCTTGCGGCAAAAAAGATATCCCGGGTCGGCACGTTCGCAGGGCATGCCGCCGCGCAGGCGCCGCACAGCAGACATTTTCTGATTTTCTCTTCAAGCCCGGACACGTCGGAAATCAATTCCCTGGCGAAGCTTTCCAGCAGCGCCATTCTCCCCCTTGGCGAATCGCCTTCCAGCCCTGTCTGGGCATAGACCGGGCAATGCGCCATGCACAGCCCGCATCGCGAGCACAAAGCGAGCCTGCCGTCCAGTTCCCGTATTTTCAGGAGCAATTCCTGGATATCCTTCATGGCATCACTCCAGAATAATTTTGCCCGGATTGAAAAGATGCTTGGGGTCCATGGTCTTTTTTATGCTTTTATACAGCGCAAGCGTGGCCGGCGGCATTTCCCGCTCCAGTAAAGCCGCTTTGAGGACGCCCGCGCCGAATTCTCCGCACAGCGTCCCGTCCAGGGAAAGCGCGGTTTCAATCAGGCGCTCCCGCGCCTGCCGCACGCGCTCCCATTGCGCGGCGTCGCGCCTGTCGAACAAAAACACCGGGTGCATGGTCCCATCGCCCATATGCCCGAATACGCCTATGTCCAGAGCATAGGTCTTTTCCATATCCCGAATGGCGGCCCCCAGTTCCGGGATGCGCGTTCTTGGGACCGTGGCGTCTTCAAGAACAAACGCGCGGCCCTTGTCGCCGGCAACGCGCAGAATGGCCGCATGCGCCTGCCACAACGCGGCCCCGTCTTTCGCGTTCTCCGCGACCTGAATGGAGAGCGTTCCTTTTCTCTTGCAGCACCGCACGACTTTGGCCGCCTCTTTTTCGGCCTGTTCAAGACAGCCGTCCACCTCGACAAGCAGAGCCCCGGCGCATTGCCCGTTTTCGGATTGCGCGGCCTCCGCCACAGGACGCAGCATCAAAGCGTCCATGCCTTCCATCCGCGCCGGAACCACGCCCATGGACAAAATATCCGCGGACGCGGCGCACATGTCCGCGATATCCGAAAACATGGCCCACACGGTTTTTGAGGCTTCAGGCCGGGGAATGAGCTTGAGCGTCGCCCGCGCAATAACGCCCAGAGTTCCCTCGCTGCCGACCATAAGCGGCGTCAGATCATACCCTGTCGCGCATTTTGGCGTCCGCGCCCCTGTGCGCGCCAGCTCGCCGGCGCAGGTGAAAAAATCCAGACCCAAAACGTAGTTTTTCACGGTTCCGTACTTAAGCCCCCGCGCGCCTCCGGAATTTTCCGCAATCGCGCCGCCCAGCGTGCACGCCGGCAAAGAGCCCGGGTCAGGCGGAAAAAACAGCCCTTTTTGTTCCACGGCCTTCGCGAAATCGCCGGCGCGCACCCCGGCTTCGACCACCGCATACCCGTTGCGCTCGTTTATTTCCACAATCCGGTCAAGGCCCGTGGTCACGATGACGATTCCATCCTCTGTCCCGCAAACCGCGCCGCCGCACAGGCATGTTCCAGCGCCGCGCACGGTCATGGGGATGCCGGCCTCATAGGCAAGGCGGACGGCTTCGCCCAGCTGGCCGACGCTTTCAGGTCTGAGCGCCAGCGCGGGCGGATGCGACAGGCCCGGCAGCGCGGCGTCATACGCGTAGCTTTGCCGCTCAGCTTCGCCGCGCAGCACATTTTCCGCTCCAAGTACCCGCTCAAATTCACAGATCACGCTTTCACTGATGCTCATGTCCTGTCCCCTGCTTGTTTTGCCGCGCCTTTTTTCCGGCGGCCCGCGGTCTGCCCTGTCGAAAAACCGGATGCGCAAAAACAAAAGGAGGCGCGGAACACATGCATTCCGCGCCTCGCCATATGCTCATTCCATTACAATTCAGCCATCTTCTTCAGCAGCTCATAGCGCTTGAGATACTCGTTCTCAAGCCGCGCGCGCAACCGCTTCGATTCTTCCGGGTCGCTCTTTTCAAGAGCCGCGTATCTGGTTTCCCCGGACAGGAATTCCTGAAGCGTGCCGTCAGGCGCTTTGCTTTCAAGAATAAAGGGATTTTTCCCTTCTTCTTCCAGCAGGGGATTATACCGGTAAAGCGGCCAGTATCCGGAATTGACCGCGAGCTTGGCTTCTTCCATGGACCGGCCCATGCCCTTGCGGATGCCCTGGTTGATGCACGGCGCATACGCGATGATCAAAGACGGTCCGGGATAGGCTTCGGCTTCCTTAATCGCCTTCAACGTCTGCTGCATGTTCGCGCCCATGGCGATGGAGGCGACATACACATATCCGTAGGTCATGGCGATCTGTCCAAGGGGCTTTTTGCTCGTCTTTTTCCCGGACGCGGCGAACTTGGCGATGGAGCCTGTGGGCGTGGCCTTGGAAGCCTGACCGCCGGTGTTGGAGTACACTTCCGTATCCAGCACCAGCATGTTGATATCCTGACCGCTGGCCAGCACATGGTCAAGCCCGCCGAAACCGATATCATAGGCCCAGCCGTCGCCGCCGATTATCCAGAATGATTTCTTGGTGAACATATCGGCCATTTCAAAGAGCTCGCCGGTCCAGTCGGCGTCCAGCTCTTCGCAGGCTTCAAGAATTTCCTCGCCGTACTTCTTGGAAAGATCGCCGTCCTGCATGTTGGCGAGCCAGTTTTCCATGGACGCCTTGAGCGTTTCAGGCAGCGTCTGCCCGGCGACGATGCTTTCCACCACGGCGGCAAGCTTGGCGCGCCGCTGCTGGTGCGCCATTTCAATGCCGAATCCGAATTCCGCGGCGTCTTCAAACAGCGAGTTGCCCCAGGCCGGACCCTGACCAAAACGATTCAGGGTATACGGCGTGGTCGGCGCGGACGCGCCCCATATCGAAGAACAGCCCGTGGCGTTTGCGATGACCATCCGTTCCCCGAACAGCTGGGTGATAAGCTTCACATACGGCGTTTCCCCGCACCCGGCGCATGCGCCCGAGAACTCAAGCAGCGGCTCCTGGAACTGCGAGCCCTTTATCGTGCCGCGGTCCACAAGCGCGTCTTTCGGCGTCACCTGCTTTTGCACAAAGGCAAGCTCCGCCTTGTCTTCCTCTATCCTCTCCGCAATGGGCTTCATGACCAGAGCCTTTTGCTTGGCCGGGCAAACCTGCGCGCAGGAGCCGCATCCCTGACAGTCTTCGGCGTACACCTGCATGTGGAATGCAAGGCCCGCCATTTCCTTGCCTTTGGCCTCAAGCGTCTTAAAGGACGCGGGCGCGCCCTGCATTTCCTCATTGTCCAGAAGCGCCGGACGGATTGCGGCATGCGGGCATACAAACGAGCACTGGTTGCACTGGATGCAGTTTTCCGGAATCCATTCCGGAACCGTTATGGCGACGCCGCGCTTTTCAAAGGCGGACGTGCCGGACGGAACGACGCCGTCCGCGGACATCATGGACACCGGCAGCTTGTCGCCCTGCTGGGCGAGAATGGGCCGGACCACTTCCCGGATGTAGGGTTCAGGATCCGTAAAGCGCAGCGGCTCAAGGGGCAGATCAGCCCATGATTCAGGGTAGGTCACTTCATTGAGCGCGTCAAGCGCCCTGTCCACGGCCTCGACGTTCATGGCCACGACCTTGTCGCCCTTGCTGCCGTAAGTCTTGCGGATGGAGTCCTTCAGGTAGGCGATTGCGGTTTCAAACGGAATCACGTTGGCGAGTTTGAAAAACGCGGTCTGCATGATCATGTTGATTCTGCCGCCAAGGCCCACCGCGGTTGCAAGGTCGACCGCGTCCACATTGTAGAATTTAAGCTTCTTGCGGCCGATAATGGCTTTCATGCGGTCCGGAAGATTCTTTTCAAGCTCTTCCATGGTCTTCCATTCCGAGTTCAGCACAAAGGTTCCGCCGTCCTTGATCCCTTCCAGAATGTCGTACTGGTGCACATAGGCGGACTTGTGGCAGGCCACATAATCAGCCGCGGTGATAAGATACGTGGACTTGATGGGCGATTTGCCAAAACGCAGATGCGACACCGTAAATCCGCCGGACTTTTTGGAGTCGTACGCGAAATACCCCTGGGCGTACAGGTCGGTGTGATCGCCGATGATCTTTATGGCCTGCTTGTTCGCGCCCACGGTTCCGTCGGCGCCAAGCCCGTAGAATTTGCACTGCACGGTTCCGGCCGGCACCGTATCCACGTCGTCGCAGTAATCAAGCGACAGATGCGTCACATCGTCGTCAATGCCGATGGTGAAATGGTTCTTGGGCGCTGCGGCAAGCATGTTGTCGTATACGGCCTTGGCCATGCCCGGCGTAAATTCCTTTGAGCCCAGTCCGTAGCGTCCGGCCAGCAGTCTGGGCAGCCGCCCGCCCTGTTCCGCAAAGGCCGCGGCCACGTCAAGGTACAAAGGCTCGCCCAGCGCGCCCGCTTCCTTGGTGCGGTCGAGAATGGTCACGCATTTTGCCGTGCGCGGGACGGCCCGCAAAAGATGCGCGGCGGAAAACGGCCGGTACAGCCGGACTTTCACCAGCCCCACCTTCTGGCCAAGACCCGCGAGAAACGCGATGGTTTCTTCAATGGTTTCGCACGCGGAGCCCATGGCCACAATCACGCGGTCCGCGTCAGGCGCGCCCACGTAATCAAAAAGCTTATAGCGCCGCCCGGTCAGCGCGCCCACCTTTTTCATGATGCGCTCGACCATGGCCGGCGCCGCGTCGTAATACGGGTTGCACGCTTCGCGCGCCTGGAAATAAATATCCGGGTTCTGGGCTGTTCCGCGCACGTCCGGGTGTTCGGAATTCATGGCCCGCTCGCGGAATTCGGCAAGGGCGTCCCAGTTCACCAGCTTTTTTATATCGTCATAGTCAATGACTTCAATTTTCTGCAATTCATGCGAGGTGCGGAAACCATCAAAGAAATGGCAGAACGGCACCCTGGATTCGATTGCGGACAGATGCGCCACAAGGGCCATGTCCATGGCTTCCTGAACCGAAGAAGAGGCCAGAAGCGCGAAACCGGTCTGCCGCGTGGCCATGACGTCCTGATGATCCCCGAAAATGGACAGGGCATGAGCCGCCAGCGCGCGGGCGGACACATGGAACACCGCCGGCAGAAGTTCGCCGGCAATTTTATACATGTTCGGGATCATCAGCAAAAGACCCTGAGACGCGGTAAAGGTGGACGTCAACGCTCCGCCGGCCAAAGAGCCGTGCACCGCACCCGCGGCCCCGGCTTCAGACTGCATTTCCCGAATAATCACAGTCTGACCGAAAATATTTTTTCTACCCTGAGCGGCCCAGTCATCCGCCACTTCCCCCATGGTGGAGGATGGGGTTATCGGATAAATGGCGGCCGCATCACTCAAGGCGTACGCCACATGGGCGGCTGCGGTATTGCCATCCATCGTTTTCATCTTTGCGCACATCATGGATCTCCTTATTTTTCTTTTACATCGCTCAGAATATGGTTTATGACGCGCCGCGCGTAGCTGGGGAACGCGGCCAAACCTGTCCAAAAGGGTCAAAACGACACCTTGCGCGCATTCAAAACGCCATACGGCCTTTTGAACCGGCGCATGCTCCGCTGTCAGACTCAGGACGTATTTATCCGGAAATCACCGACAAGACCCGGCCGTATCGCACGTCTCCGTGACCGGGCAGCAGAAACGCCTGCTTTTTCACGGCAGTTCTGTGTACTTCGCTTTGCCGCAGATTTTTGTCAAGTGCCATTGCGGCGCCGTCAGGAAATCATGCCCGTTTTATTGACAAAAAACAGGAAAAAACATCCATTCCGGCGCATGTTCCGCTCTTTTTTCGCCTGCCGTCCGCCGGCGGCGGAGCGCGCCGCGCAAAACGCCGCGGGGAAAAGCCGGACGCCTGCGCTGCGCCCGGTTCTTTTGTTCTGACCGGAAAAACGCGTTTTTTCTATCTTTTGTGGTTTGAACCTAAAAGGCCATAGAGCCCCGCCCGCGCCTTTTCCCGCGGGGCGTCAGATGGAGACGCCATAAATGAAAAACTCTGTCGCCGAACAGCCGCCCGTTTTCTGGCGACATCTCTGCGCGGCGGCTCTCCAAACATCCGTTTGTACTCACGGATAAACTGCGTCGCGCTTTCATAACCGACGGCATAGGCGGCGTTGGCGACATCATGCTCGCTGGTCAGCATAAGGCGTTGCGCTTCATACAGGCGCAGCGTTTTTTGAAACTGGAGCGGGCTGAGCGTCGTCATCTGTTTGAAATTGCGGAAAAAGCTGGAAGAACTCATGCCGACTTTCCGGGCCAGTTCTTCCACCTGGAGCGGAGCCTTGTAATTTTCCCGCAGCCAGGTGACGGCCCGCGCCACCTGATTGCTGGCCGTACCGAGAGAACAGATGGTTCGCAGCCACGCGCCTTGCGGCCCCAGAAGCAACCGATAGTGGATTTCCCGGATCAGCATGGGAGCCATAATCGGAATTTCCTCCGGTTCGTCGAGCAATTCCGCCAACCGCAGAAAAGCGGCCATGACTTTGGCGTCGGCTTCCATGACGGCGACACTCTTTCCCGTTCCCTGTTCTGTACGGGCTGGATGTGGCATTTCCGCCGCAAGCTGCGCCACGAGACTCCTGTCCAAATCAAGAGAAAGCGCCAAAAAAGGCTCTTCATCAGATGCAGCAGTGATATAGCTTTCGCTCGGCATATCCACGCCCGCCACAAAGCAATGGTATTCCCCGTAAGAATACTCGTCCTTCCCCACTACGGTGCGTTTGAAGCCCTGAACCGTCAGCCCGATGAACGGTCTGTAGAAGACGCGCAACTCATTTGCCTGCACCCTCCTGACAAGATGGAATCCTGCAATTGCCGTAGGGTGACTTCCCGGCTCGGCTGCACGGTTCAGAATCTTTTCTTTCAACTGTCCGTTTATCCGTTCGAGTTCGGCGCGCTGTTCCCGCATGGCTGTTTCCTTCGTTGTTCCAGCGTATCCTCAGTTGGGTTTTTTGTACCACACCTTCCCCATGCCTGCCTAGCCATATGGGAGAATCAGGCAGTTTTTCAGGGGGATTGTGTCTTTGTCCGCACAGCCTCGCCCACTATTATCCAAATCACAGAAAGGCTCGTGCCCATCGGCGTGCGGAAAAGAGAAACGTATAGCGCATAAGGAGCGTGCACCATGAAGAAGACAACGGCATTGCTGGCGGCCCTGTTGCTGACCTCGGCTGGAACGACCGCGGTTCAGGCCCATGCGGCCGAAACGGGCAAGGAAGAGCAGGTCATCACCAGAGTCGGAACCCGTCCATCCGGTGTGGGAAGCCACACGACATTTACCGGCAATGTGCGGCATGACCCGCTGTTCAGTCCCAACGAAGCCGCGCCATACTCCGTTTCCTATGTCGCCTTTGAGCCGGGAGCGCGCACGTTTTGGCATACCCACCCCGCTGGACAGCGTCTTGTGGTCGTATCCGGTGCTGGTCTGACCGGCACATGGGACGGCAAGGTGGTAGAAATCAAGGCTGGCGATGTGGTGTGGTGCCCGCCGGATATCAAGCACTGGCACGGCGCTTCCCCCACGACAGCCATGACGCATATGGCGCTTACGGGTATGAAGGACGGCAAGAACGTCGCCTGGATGGAAGAAGTCAGCGACCAGCAGTACAACGCGAAATAGCGAAATTTTTCCGGCGGCCCCGTCGGAAAAAATAGGGCCGCCGCGTGGGAGCGTCAGCATGAAGACAGTACGGAATATCTTTTTTCTTTTATGTGCGGCCATTGTTTGTTTGACCGTGGCTTCGGAGGGCAAGGCTGTGGAGAACACATTGAATCCCAAACAACAGAGCATCATCGCCATCTCGTCCTTTACGGCCAACGGCGATCTGAAAAAGCTGAAAAGCGCGCTGAACGAAGGTCTGGACGCGGGACTGACGGTCAACGAAATCAAGGAAATTCTGGTTCAGCTCTACGCTTATGCGGGCTTCCCCCGCAGTCTCAACGGCATCAACACCTTCATGGCCGTCATGGATGAACGCAAGGCCAAAGGCATCTCGGACAAGGAAGGCCGTGAAGCCAGCCCCATGCCCGCGAACTGGAACCGTGACGAATACGGCGCTCAGGTACGGGCGAAGCTCGGCGGCGGGGACACCATCCCCGCGCCCAGCGGTTACCAGCTTTTCGCGCCTGTCATCGACACTTTTTTGAAGGAACATCTTTTTGCGGACATCTTTGCCCGCGACAATCTGGATTATCAGAGTCGGGAACTGGCGACCATTTCCGCGCTGGCCAGCATCCCCGGCCTTGGCGGACAGCTTCAGTTTCATATGAACGCGGCCATGAACACGGGTTTGAACGAAGCGCAGATGAAGGACTTCATCTGCGTGCTGGCCGGACGCGTAGGCGAAGCTGAGGCGCAGGCCGCCAATACGGTATTGACCAGAGTTCTCGCCAGTCGGGCGAATTGACATCCTCCCCCTTCTCGCGTCGGGGGATTCCCAGCGAAAGGCACTCTTGCGATTGCATCCCTCAAGCTTACTTCCTGCTTCAACGAGACCGCCCAGAGGAACAAGGCTTGGATATCGTCCGCAAACATTCCCACGTGGGGAATGTTACGGGGACGAACCAACCGCCTGTTCCCGTAAGGTCTCACCATCTCTCCACAGGCAGACACGGCATGCCCCGCCGCCGTGTCGGCTGTCGGCAAACAAAGGCGGGAAAATCAAAATTCCAGTTACGGCGCGCCTTATATCCCCGCGCCTTTCGGGCGAGGCTTTACGGCGCGTTGGGGAAAACGATACTTCCATATAAGAATGTTTTTGGAGATTTACAATGAATGAGAAAACAAAATCCGTCTATCCCGAAATGAAAAAGCCACAACAGGGACTCTCCATAGGATTTATGACTGCGACATTCTCTTTTTTCGTTATTTACATGGCTTCTGCCGCACCTGTTCCGCTTTTCGCCATCTATCGGCAAACGCTCAACCTGACGCATAGCGATCTTTCCTGGGCGGCGGTAGCCTATTTTGCCGGCGCCATGGCGGCACTGTTGATGTTCGCCAGAATCTCGGACCATTTCGGACGACGTATTGTCATTTTTGTCAATCTGCTCCTGGCCATGTTCGGCTGTCTGATTTTTCTCAACCTTGCCAGTTCGGCCATGCTCCTCGCGGGACGTTTCATTCAGGGATTTGCTTGCGGACTGGCATCCAGCGCAGTTGCCGCGTATGTGGTGGATAATGCGCCGTTGTCGCCCGCATGGATTGGCTCTGTGGTCACGGGCGCGGCTCCGATGCTCGGCCTTGCCGGCGGCTCTCTGGCTTCCGGCGCATTGCGGCAATACGGCTCCGGCTCACTTTCAATAATATTTGTCGTAGTTATGGCGATGCTCACAGCATGCTCCATGATGCTGGCCTTCAGCCCCGAAACGGTTCTCCGCTCCCAAGGAGGCTTCCGCTCCCTGAAGCCGCAGATACGGATTCCGCTTTCCATTCGTCCTTTTCTTCCGGCAGCTTGCGCCACCTTCGTGGGCACATGGAGCATCGGCAGTTTTTATCTGCCCTTCAGCGCCTCTATGGCGGCGGAACAGCTGCACACGGATAACACTTTTATCGCGGCTGCCGTTTTTGCCTGCATGATGACGCCGTATCTTATCGGCGGCTCGCTTGCCGGGCGCATGAAACCTGTCGGCGCACAACGTATGGGGATGGTCGTTTTTACCCTGTGCATGGCTGGCGTCATCGCTTCGCTGAAATTGAGTTTCGTATCTTTTTTTCTGCTGGCGACTGTGGGAGCGGGCATCGCGTGGGGAATCGCCTTTACAGGCAGCATGAGAACCATACTTGGCAATATCTCCAAGGAGGACAGAGCCGGGGTGCTTTCCACCGTTTTTCTTATTTCCTACAGCGGGGCAGCCATTCCGAACATGTTTGTCGGACGGTTGTCTGGAACAACAGACATATGCAACGTTGCCGTTGGGTACGGAATATTGGTTCTCCTCTGCTGTGCTCTTCTCATTGCAACAACGCATAAAGATAAACATATAGAGATAATGAGAAGGTCACAAGCGCACAGATAACGAACAGTGCGGCGACCACAAGAGCATGCTGTCAACCCCACCTTTTTTCGCTTCAGCAAAGCCCTTTGCGGACAAAACGCCACAAAACGCTCCCCCTGCGAGACACAGCCCGCTGATGAGCCAGCCGGAGGCATATGCAGGATTGCCGCCAGAGGCATATCCCGCCCAGCGTCAATATGGAAGCCCGCCCAGAGCATCAGGCTCCCGTAGGCCAGCAGGCAACTGAGCGCCAACAGCCGCATCGGCGTCAGCCTGCCGTATTGAATCTCTAAAGCAACGTTCTGCGCCTCCTGCGCCACGCTGTCGGTGAGCCGTGCCTGCGCGGCGGCGGCTTCCCTTTCGGCGGCTGCCGCTATGCCATCCATGGTGGTTCTGGACGCTCCGGCGATTTTCTCCGGCAACGCTTCATAGTAGACGCGCTGATATTCCATCGCGGTCAGCAGCGGCCAGGGGGCACCATCCTCCCAGAGATTCAACCTGCTGCCGACCTCCCGCAGACGGACCGCTTCCGCCTAAGACAATTCCCTGCCGCACGCCTTAGTTGATGGCAATCATATCATCCAGGCTCATGGCGTTTCTCCCATGACGGAATCAAACATGTTCGCGCACAATGCCCGCCAGCGCCGCCAATACCTCCACAGCTTCCGCCGCTCGCTTGTATATGTTGGCCCATCGCGCAAGCTAATTGATGTTCGCGCCGATACGGGCCAGTTCACGCAGTCGCCGTTTTTCTTCCGACGTCCTTCGCAAACGAATGCCAAAACAGGTCTGGCGGATGTAACCCGACATGCTCATGCCGTGCGGTCCCGCGTTGAAGCGGCGGATGTCGCGCTCCTCCGGGCATGCGCGCACGGCGACGGCGGTACTGCGGACGGCCTTGCGCCGCGCTGGAAAAACAGGGCCGCAAAACGCCTGTTGCAAAAGGAGCCCTAGTGCGAAAAACGCAACAGGCCTGTGCGCCATATTTTGTACAGGCAAAAAATCTGAATCAGCGCGCCAACGCTCAGCATGCAAAAACTCATGAAAAAGCTCTGGGTATGCTGCAAAATCATGCCGAAAAGAACCGGCCCGCAAAGTATCCCAAGGTTTTCGCCGATGATGATAATGGCCATGGCCACGCTGATGCCTTCTTTTCTTCTGGCCAGCACGGGAACCGCGGCAAAGACGATGGTCGGAACGATGCCGCACACCGAAGCGATAAGCGCGGTGACGATATAGTAGGAAAGCGGAACAGGAATGCCGCAAAGAGGCCACAGGACGGTCATGACCATGGGCGGAAGAACAAAAACCCATGGCCGGGCGCTGAATCTTTTCAGCAGCAGGCCGCCGTACACGTTGCTCGCCCCATTTATAATCCAGAACATGATGGGCATCTTAGAGGCTTCGACCATGGACATGGACATGCGGCCGGTCATATAGCTGACGGTCCAGGTTCCCAAAGAAAACGCGCCAAGCGTAAAGGCCGCGAACGCAAGCGCGGCGTACCAGATATTGGGGTTTTTGATTTCCCCCATGATCACCTCTTTGCTCAATCCGGCCAACGTGTCTGGCGCGTCGGAAGCGGGGCCGGTTTTCGGCCGCGAAGGGATGACCAGGGCGAAGACGGCCATTCCGGGCACAAGCGCGAACATGAGTATCAGCCAGTAGGCGCTTATGGAATACAGCTCAAGCAGTCTGGGCGCCGCGAAAAACATGATGAGCCCGCCGAACGGAATCCAGGTGGACCAGATGCCCATGGCGACGGCCATACGGTGTCTGGGAATATATTGTCCTATGGCGGAAGGCGCGGCAACGGCCACAAGGCCGAAACCAACCCCCTGAACAATGCGGCTTAACAGAAAAACCGGATAGGTCTGCGCAAAATAGGTCAGGCCAACGCCGATAAAAAGCAGCCCCAGTCCGCTCAGGCCGACTTTTTTCACGCCGTAACGCTGAATGGTCAAACCACATGGAGCGGCGCACACCAACGTCGCGAAAGCGAAAACCGTCATGAGCAAACCGGCTTCCGTATAACTTAAGGCAAACTTTTCCTGCAAAAATGGCAGCAGCGGCGGCACTGCGAATTGAACAAACGTCGCCAGAACTCCTACAGTAAAAGAAACCCACAAGACGCTCCAAGTATTTTTCATAGTCTGTTCCCTGATTGACAAGCGCTGTTTCTGTTTTTTCCCTTATGTCCCTCTATGAAATTTTGCATTTCTCTCTTACCGTGCCGCACGCCGTTGCACAACTCTTTTTATGTTCACCTCCATTTTAAGCTTTCAGAGATGCGCCCTGTGCAGACGCGCCGGAAACGAAGTTCAGGCGGCAAGCCGCAAAAAAACGCCCGCGCCGCGCACGTAGAGCGCAGGCGGCGCAGGCGTCAGAGAAACATTACGGAAAACAAAAAACAGGGGAAACGCAATGAGGCGGCAAAGCCCTGAAGGCTTTGCGTCTGGGCGGGGCGCGCATCCTCTCCCAGGCGTTGCGCCCATCTGATGCCCCGCGCCTTTCGAGCGGGGCTTTATGCCCTTTTGGCCTTCAATCGCAATTCACAGCGGAAGAGAAATCATATTGTGTATTCTTTCGACGGGTTGCCGGAAAAATCCGCAAGAACGGCATGGGCGTTTTCAAGATAAAACACCACAAAAATAGGGTTATCCGCAGTCTGGTATTGCCCTTTAATGATAGGGTTGCCCATGCATTCTTCTTTTACGGCCATGTTGTTTTCAAATATGGCTTTGCCGCTTAGCCTGAGCCATGCGAAGGCGGGACTGGAAACAGAAATTTCAATATATGGATTATCTTGCATATCCTTATAAACATTTTTTGTATTGTTGGTTGAAAACCAGAGCTTTCCATCATATTCACAGCAAAACATGAAGGGACGGCACTTTGCCTTTCCATCACGGCCAACAGTAGCAAGATACTGTACGGGATTTTCTTTCAAAAACGTTACAACGTCATGCATAATAAATTTCTCCTGGTTATTATTTACATATATCATTGATTTTTTCTAACTCTACATATATAATAATGTGCCGGCCTACTGTAAAGTAGGCATTTTATTGTGCCTTAGTTACAATAAGGATACCATGGAGAAACGGCGTTATATGGAAAAGCAATTGCCCGCCTGCCTGTCGAAACAACGCTTATGCTGATTGGCGACAAGTGGAAAGTTCTAATCCTGCGCGATTTGCTGTCGGGTACAAAACGGTTTGGCGAATTGAAAAAATCTCTTGGCACGGTCACGCAAAAAGTTCTGACTGCACAGCTTCGCGATATGGAAAAAAAAGGGCTTATCAGTCGCAAAGCGTATTCGGAAATCCCGCCGCGCGTCGAATACACATTAACGAAACTGGGTTATAGCTTGAAACCTGTTTTAGATGCCCTGGACAGGTGGGGAAAAGAATATAAGCACCAGGTCAAAGACAATACCGCATAAAATCTGCATAGAATACAGTGGTCTGCGTCTGGCACTGGAAACATGCCCTGTTGTTTGCGCCGTGATGCATGCCATATTTGCGCATACAGTGCATCCATTGCTTTTTTTGTATCGTGGCCGCGATGCCCTGCCGTAACCGGCACATTTTGACGGCGCACGCCTTCCTTATGAGACGCCATACTGCTCACGCTTTTGCTGTTAAATTAAAATACATATGGACTTACCCGGGGGCCCGCGCCGCAACAATCCGCCGCATGCAGGCGTTGCCTGGCGCAGATAAGCCGGAAAAGGGCATCAAGCCGGGATAAAAGAAAAACAAAAAACGGCATCGTTCGTGAAAGCGTCTTTTTCTGACGGCATTTTTGCGGCTGCGCATGGCAGAACAGCTCCGCAATGCCGTCAAAGAAGGCAGGGTTGCGTGGGGGGGGCGGCATCGTGGGCAAGAGGCGGATGCGGCGGGCCGGCAGGTGTTTTGTCCAAGCCGGCCGAAGTTTGCGGGAGTAGGGTTTCGGGGGCGGGGCTCAGGGGCAAACGGGATGCAGGGCAAGTAAAGTCAGCGACAGGTGTGTGCGTGTGTGTGCGTGTGTGTGGGGGGGGGGATAAGGGAAGTGGGGGGAAGTTGGCGTTGTGGGATAGGCAGTTTTTACGGGTCAGGGTTATGTGTTTGGGAATGTTTTTTATGTGATTCAGGTTGATGGATATTTGGGCCGGATTTGGTTTGGGGTTTTCGCATGGAGTATGGTTGGCGGGGCGTTTCAGGGGGTTGGCAATCCTGCGAGAAGGGGGCAAGGTCTGAAGTTTTTTGGCGTTTGGACGGTGGCATTCCTGTTCAGATGCAAAGCGAGTCTCAGATGTTTTGTGGGAGAAGATGCGGGGCGCTATGGTTTTTTGGTCTTTGGCCGCAAAGCGCATGA
>CALUUT010000016.1 GCA_944324045.1 uncultured Desulfovibrionaceae bacterium
CTCCATCAGCCGGCCGGCTGAAGCGGCGCGACGAGTAGCGGCCGGACGAAAAAGGATTTCACCGGCTTCGCCTTTTTGTCAACAAATCTTTTCCTCCTGAAAGGGAAGGTTTCAAACCATAAAAGAATTTTGATCAAAAAGACGCATGCATTATCTTTTCAAAAGCTCTTCATAAAGCTCAAGGGCTTCGGCATGAGCCGGATTGATGGACAGCAGGGTTTCCAACTCTTTTCTTGCTTCCGCAACGCATCCCTGAGTCGCAAGGCATCCGGCCAGGGCGAAACGGACGGCCTGCTGGTCCGGCTGAAGCTCAAGGCAGACTCTCATGCGCGCGACGACCTCATCAAGCCGGTCAAGCTGGAAGCCTTCCTGCAAAAAGCCATGCAGGGCGACAATATTCTGCGGGTTGCCGTCCAGGGCCTTTTGAAAATACCCGTACGCTTCCTCATGCCGACCGTTTTCCATGAGCACCATGGCCATTCCGGCCAAGGCCTTATCAGAAGGCTGGATGCTCGCGGCCTTTGCATACATGGCATATGCGTCGTCCAGCGCGCCGCGCTGTATCGCTATGGTGGCAAGTCCAAGATACGGATCAGGATGCACGCCGTTTGAACTTGCCGCCTTTCTGTAATAGTCCTCGGCCTTGTCCAGATCTCCCATGAACAAGTAGCATTCTCCCAGTTCCTTATTGATCTCGTAGTCCAGATGATTCTCCATAATCCCCTCCCATGCCAAGCATTTCTTTCCAAATTTTTTGAAAAATCCACATATATCCGCCATTTTGCAATCCGTATGCCAGATTCAAAGGCTGTCGGAATTCCGTCCATATCCGCTCAAAGATCAAAAAACATATAATAATAACAATATGATATATAAATGGAACACTTATTGCTATGTACGGCAAGAGTTGCCGCTGTGGCCAAGCCGCTGACGGAAAAAAATGCCCGCCCAAAAAGCGCAGGAGAAACGCCTATGAAAAGTCTGTTTGAAGGTCACCTGGACCTTGTCGGCAAGGTCATGGACATGCAGCTTGAACGTCAAAATGTCGTCATGAGCAATATCGCGAACATCAACACACCGCGATACAAGCCCATGGAGCTGGAATTTGAAAAGGAGCTGCAATCCGCGCTTGGTCTTGACGCCAAAGGAAAGCTCAGCCGCACTCATGCGCGGCACATTCCATCGGCATTTTCCGCGGAAACCTTTGATTCCAACTGGCGCGAGGAGTTCAAACCCCGCACCGTGCACGGCGAAGACCGGGTCAACCTGGATAAGGAAATGATCAAACTCGGCAAAAACCAGTTGCAATACTCCACTCTGGCCACCGTCATCCGCAGCAATTTCGAAGGACTGAAAAACATTATAACCGAAGGCCAGAAATAGCCTTTAGCATTTAGGAGCCAACCATGGATTTCATGACCGCGCTGGATATCGGCGCATCGGCGCTGACCGCAAACCGTACGAACGTCAATATCATCTCCATGAACCTGGCGAACGCCAAGACCACCCGCACGCCTGAGGGCGGTCCCTACCGGCGCAAGACCGTGCTCAACGCCGCCGTGGCTGTGGACGACCCTTTTTCCAAGCACATGCAAAGCGAGCTTGACCGGCAGCTTAAGGGCGTGCGGGTTATGCACATAGGCATCGACAAGCGTCCGTTCAAAACAGTGTACGAGCCTGGGCACCCGGATGCGGACGAACAGGGATTCGTCAAATATCCCGATATCAACGTAGTGGAAGAAATGGCCAACCTCATGACGGCCCAGCGCGGCTATGAGGCCAATGTCAGCACGATAGACGCCATTAAGACCATGTACAACAAGGCCCTTGAAATAGGCCGCTAACCTTTTTGCACAGGGAGAAACCTCATGTCTTTCAGAAGCACGGGCGTAAACGCCTACAACAATGCGCTTAAGCGGTTTGCCGAAATAGAAGAAAAGACCAAAGGCGGCTTTACGGAGAACAGAGAAGAAAACGCCTCAGGCGGCTTCGCCTCCGTATTCGCGGACTCTCTGAACAAGGTCAATGAACTCCAGCAGCAAAAAACAAGCATGATCACGTCGTTTGCTTCCGGCGAACAGCAAAACGTTCACGAGCTTATGATCTCCCTGCAAAAAGCCGGCGTGGCCATGCAGCTTACGTCCGCTGTACGCAACAAGATGCTTGAAGCATACCGTGAACTTTCGCGCCTGCAATTCTAGGAGCTTTTCCCGCAACCTTTTACTGAACTGAAACGTCCGGCCCGCTTTTTGTCTGCATGCATGAAAAAGCGGCAAAGAAGGCATAACGAGCTGTTTTCCGGAGGATACCATGGCCCCAGCATTTGCAAACATACTCACCCGTTTCCGTAATTTCTGGAGCGGCATCAGCCTTTCGCAGAAAATTTTTCTCAGCGGGCTGACCCTTGTGGCCGTCGGGATTTTCTTCGGGCTCATTTATTATCTGAACCGGCCGGACTACCGCGTGCTGTACTCAAACCTTTCCCTTGAGGATGCAAACCGCATCGTTTCCATTCTTCAGAATGAAAAACTCAACTATAAGCTTGAGAACAATGGAACCACAGTGCTGGTGCCGGAAGACTCCGTGTACGACATGCGGCTTAAAATCGCGGGCGAAGGCAACCTGGTGGGTCAGGGCATCGGTTTTGAAATTTTTGACGCCGTCAAGGTGGGGCAGACGGACTTTGTTCAGAAAATCAACTATCAAAGGGCGCTTCAAGGAGAACTGACGAGAACCATCACGGAGTTCCCGGCAGTGGAAAACGCTCGCGTGCATCTGGTCATCCCGCAAAAAAGCCTGTTCATTGAAGAGCAGATGAAGCCGTCCGCGTCCGTGGTCTTAAAAATTGCGGAAACCAAAAAAGTGGAGCCCAAGGACGTGCAGGCCATTGTCAATCTTCTGGTCATGTCCATTGAGGGTCTGGAGCCTTCGCGCATCTCCATTGCCGACACCACCGGCAAAGTGCTGTATTATCCCGATGACGAAAACAGCCTCAGCGGCCTAAGCTCTTCCCAGCTTGAGCTTAAAATGTCCGTACAAAACAACTATGAGCGGCGCATTGAAGAAATGCTCTCCCGCGTCATCGGGCCGGGCAAGGTCATCGCCCGGGTGAACGCGGACCTTGATTTCAGCCAGCGCACCATCCGCAGAGAGATGTATGACCCAAACACCACGGTGGTGCGCAGCGAACAGAGAACCGAAGAAGCCACCCGCGGACAATCCACCCTTGATGCAAGCGCTCCGGACCCCAACCTGCGCGGCGACGGCATAAGCGGCGGCCTTTCCGACCAGCAGGGCAGCCGGGAAACCCGGTCCACCAACTATGAAATCAATCGTGAGGAACAAAATATCATAGCCCCGGTCGGGGACATGAACAGGTTGACCATCGCGGTTATTGTGGATGGAACGTACGAGCAAAACGCCGCGGGAGAATTTGTGTTCACGCCCCGCAGCGAAGAGGAGCTCGCCCGAATCCGCCAGCTTGTGGCGAATGCCGTAGGCTTTGACAGCAGCCGGGGCGACACCATCGAAATTTCCAGCATTTCCTTTGGCACGCCGGATATTGAAATCGAACAAAGCCTTGCCGACGTGATCATGGATTACGCCATGCGCCTTGGCAAACCCATTTTAAACGCGCTTTTGGTGTTCCTTTTCCTGCTTATGATCGTGCGGCCCATCGTGCTTGCGCTTATCCGCCCCAAAGTCAAAGGCGACGTGCTTGAAGGGCTTGAGGGACTGCCCCAGGGAACCGAACGCCTTGCGCTTATCGAGGCGGATGAGGAAATGGAAGCCATTGACGGCATGAAAAAAATTGACGATATAAAAGCCCATACCATCCAAATGGCCGAACAGAACATGGAACAGGCCGTGGGCATTCTGCGCGGCTGGCTGAAAACGAACGAGGGAGGAGGGCGCAGTGGCTCAAGAGCAGCAGCTTAGCGGAGCGCAAAAAGCAGCCATTCTCTTGCTTACAATGGGCGACAAGTTTACCGCCGAAGTATTCAAGAGGATGGATCGCCAGGAGATCATCCAAATTTCCAGAGCGATTCTTGATTTTGACGCTGTTCCCAAAGAAACGGTGGAAGCCGTGTTGCGCGAATTCCATTTCGCCATGGTGTCCGGTCAGGATATCATCGCAGGGGGCATGGAGACCGCAAAGAAACTGTTGGTCAAAAACCTTGATCAGGAAACAGCCAAGTATATTATGGACTCTCTTGACCTGGAACTGGGACCGGCTCCCTTCCGCGGTCTTGGCAACGTGTCGCCGCGCATCCTGGCCCAGATACTGCGCAATGAACATCCTCAGACGCTCGCCCTCATTTTGGGGCACCTGCCCCAGGATCAGGCGGCTCAGCTTCTTGTCAATCTGCCCGCCGGCGGACGCGCCGAAGTGCTTTTGCGGCTTGCGGACCTTGAGGCCGTCCCTGAGGACATGCTCATGGAAGTGGACAAGGTGCTGCAAAGCCAGCTCATCGCCATGGGCGGCAAGGAAGGCCGCAAAGTGGGCGGCGTGGCGTCCGTCGCTGAAATCCTCAATGCCGTGGATCGCGCGACCGAAGAAGAAGTCCTCTCCGAAATTGAGGAAGAATCCGCGCAAATGGCTGAGGATATCCGCAACCTCATGTTTGTGTTTGAGGACATAAAGGGACTCGACGACCGCGCCGTACGCGAAGTGCTCAAGGAAGTGAACAACGACGACCTTACCCTTGCGCTCAAAGGCGCATCCGACGAACTCAAGGAGCATTTCTTCCGGAACATGTCCGAACGCGCATCCGTCATGATTCGCGAAGACCTTGAAATCATGGGACCGACCAAACTTTCGGACGTGGAAGCCGCGCAGCAGGGCATCGTGCGCATCGTGCGGCGGCTGGAAGCGGAAAACCGCATCGCCTTAAACCGCGGAGGCGGAGATGTCTTCGTCTAGCGGTCAGGGGCGTCCCAAATGGGGAACCATCTTCATGGGCCCCAACCCGCTCCATGAAACCCGTCTTGACAAGATGGAAAACAGCGCCGATGCAATGGCCTGGAATGCCGCGACTGAAGCCGAATATATGGAACGGGTCCGCGAGCGGGCCAAGGAAAAGGCGCGGGAAATTCTGGAAAAAGCCCAGGCCGACGCGCAGAGGCTGAAAGAAAAGGCGCTCCGGGACGGATACGATGAAGGCATGCGCGAAGCGTCAAACGAACTGGAGGAATTTCGGTCCGGCATGAGTCAGGCCGTGAGCGCCGTGCTTTCCGCCATTCGCGAGCAGCGCGAAGACCTTGCGCGCGCATGGCGCGGGGAGCTTGTGACCCTGATGCGCCTTGCCGTGGAAAAAATCGTTGATCATGAACTTTCCGAAAACCGCGCGGAACTCATGACGGCGCTTTTCGACGGCGCTGTGGCGCGCCTTAGCGAAAACGCGCGCAGCGTGGTGCGGGTTTCGCCGGAGGATGAGCCGGTGGTCGCGGACATTATCGCCCAGGCCGCGCCGCACTTCCCGGACTCGTCTTTTGTCGTGCGCGCGGACCCGAAACTTGAACCCGGAAGCCTCATTATTGAAAACGATGAAAGCATGGCGGACAATTCATTGAAAAGCCGCCGCGCCCTGATAGAAGAAGCTTTGGCGGCGCTTGTCCTTCCCGCAGCGGCGGAAGCCCCTGTTTCCGGCTCTGAGGATTTGTCCGCCCAGCCCGCAAAAGACGCGCTCTGACGCCGGCTTGGGCCGCATGGCGCAATCCGGCCGCGCCCGGACGTTTCCGACAAAAAAAGCCGGCCCCAGTCGTCTGCCTTTTCCGCAACCTTCCGCCCGCAGGCTTTGCAGGCGCAACATTTCAGGATGCACTTATGAGCTTCACACCTTCCGGCTGCGCGCAATATATCAGGGAAGTCGAACCGTGCCGGACCTTCGGCAAAGTCGTCAAAGTCGTGGGGCTGGTCGCGGAAGGGCGCGGCCTTCAGATTCCGCTTGGCTCCGTATGCCATATCGCGCCCGGCGATGCGTCCAAAGACGGGATTCCGGCCGAGGTTGTGGGATTTCGCGATGGAAACGTGCTGCTTATGCCTTATGGCGACATGCGCGGCGTTTCACCGGGAAGCCTCATTCGCAACTCCAGCCTTCCACCGGTCTTTCCAGTGGGGCCGCAGATGTTGGGGCAGGCTTTCGACGCATTCGGCCGTCCGATGAAGACCGCCATGAACGCGAACAGCCAGACGCCGCTGCTTGCCGAAGAGCAACGCCCCATCTATGCCGCGCCGCCCAATCCCATGCTCCGCCCGCGCATTGATACGCCGCTTGATGTGGGCGTGCGCTGCATCAACGGGCTGCTGACTCTGGGCAAAGGCCAGCGCGTAGGCATCATGGCCGGCTCAGGCGTCGGCAAATCGACGCTGCTTGGCATGATGGCCCGTTATACCAAGGCGGACGTCAATGTCATCGCGCTCGTGGGCGAACGTGGGCGGGAAGTCGTGGAATTCATGGAAAAAGACCTTGGTCCTGAAGGACTGGCCCGTTCCGTGCTCGTCATCGCCACATCCGACAAGTCCCCGCTCATTCGCATGCGCGCCGCGCACGCGGCCACGGCTGTCGCGGAATATTTTCGAGATCAGGGAAAAGACGTGCTGTTCATGATGGATTCCGTGACCCGCTTTGCCATGGCCGGCCGGGAAATCGGCCTCGCCATAGGAGAGCCGCCCACCACCAAGGGCTACACGCCCACGGTTTTCGCTGAGCTCCCCAAGCTTCTCGAACGCGCGGGGCGCAATGAAAAAGGCGCCATCACCGGCATATATACCGTGCTCGTGGACGGCGACGACTTCAACGAGCCCATTGCCGACAGCGTGCGTTCCATTCTTGACGGCCACATCGTGCTTACCCGCGAACTTGCGGACCAGGGACATTACCCGGCCATTGACGTGCTCAAATCCATAAGCCGTCTGCGTTCGGATATCTGCCCGAAAGAAGTTCTTGCCAACGGCCGCGATATTCTGCGCCTTTTCGCCGCATACAAGCGGGTGGAAGACATGGTCAACATCGGCGCGTACGTATCAGGCGCCAATCCTGAAATCGACAAGGCCATAGCCATGGTCGGCCCCATCAATCAGTACCTGCGTCAGGATGTCGCAGACCCCTGCGACCTGTCGCGAAGCTTTTCCGAACTGAAGGCGCTTTGCGAACAGTAAGAAACGCTTATTCCTCTATGGAAACCGTGCAGGACATGCCCACGGAAATCCTGCCCGAAACCTGTCCTTCCAGCCTGATGCGCACCGGAATTCTCTGCGCAAGACGCACCCAGTTGTATGTCGGGTTGACGTCAAGCAAAAGGCGCTGTCCCGTCGCATTTTCGCTTTCGCTGATGCCTTTGGCTATGCCTTCGACAACGCCATGCAACGGCTCGCTGCCGTCGATCATCTCCACAAGCGCCTTATCGCCGACTCGTATGCGGGAAAGTTTGGTTTCTTCAAAATACCCGCATATCCAGAAAGAATTTTCATCTATCACCGCAAGGGTCGCGACTCCTGCGGAAGCATAGTCCCCGGCAAAGACCGAAAGGTTCGTCACATACCCGTCAACCGGGGAGCGGACCACGGTTCTTTCAAGGTCCAGCCGGGCTCTGTCCCGCGCCGCGGCCGCCTCAAGCAGATTCGCCTGCGCGCTTTTCGCCGCGCTTTGCGCCTGTTGCCGGGCTTCATAGGAAACGACGTCGTTGCCGACTTTCGCCCTGCGCGCGGCCTCATCGACAAGCCGCCTGGTTTCCAGTTCCTGAGAAACGTAACGCGCTTCAGCTTCGGCCAAGGCCAGCTTGTAGCGTTCCTGATCAAGAATGAACAGAATATCCCCCCGTTTCACGCGCTGGTTGTCCTTCACAGCGACGCGGGCGACAATTCCTGAAACGTCCGGGGCAATAGTGACCACATCAGCGCGGACGCGGCCATCCCGCGTCCATGGGGAAAGCATGTAATACCGCCACAGCAGCACGGCAAGCGCGACCGCCACAAGAAACACCACCACAGTAATGAAAAAGCGTATAAACGTGTCAATGCGCATATCGTCATCCAAAAAATTGCATCAGACAGACTGTGCCGCCCTGATTAACTTATTTATATACCAAGATGCCGCAACAACAGAAAATAATGGTAAAAACACATATTCTGAAAAGGGGCGGATGCGCCACTTTTGCATAGACCTTAAAGAGTCTGAATACTTTTTCAAAAACCCACAACAACACGACGGAAACGCAAAACAAAGGGATTAATCCCGGTATAAGCACTCCCAAGATATTGACTTCACGCATTTTCCCGGCCTCCCTTTTCAAATGCGCTCTGCGGCAAAAAAAGATAGACGCACTGCTTGAGGCGTTCCCGCGCCATATCAAGCACGGTGCGCGTATCGGCATGCAACGAATAGTAGAAAAAGCCGCCCTGATAATCGCTCTTCAATACATCGCCGGCTCTGTCGAACGCCGTCATAATCGCCTCATATTTTTTGCTGTCCGGACGCGCGAAAAAGGCTTCCAGCGCTATGAGCAGCTTTTCCAGCGTCTGCCGTTCAAATGCGGAACATCCTTTATTGCGCGCGCATTTGCGCATATCAATCACAATATTGCTCAACTGGTTTATGAGAAGCGCCCGGCGCAGCATTTCCTGCTTTTCTTTTGCTGAAGGAAACGGGCTTGCATAAAACTGCAACAAAACATCGCGAACGCGCGCTTCAACTTTCTGCCGCGCTATAAAAAGCCTGGTTCTGCAGGCAAGGTCCGCGGCCCGCCGCATGGCCTTGCCCAGATGCCGCTTCCACCACCGGCCGCCTGAAGGCAGCACGACTGAAAGAACCACGACCGCCACAACCGCCCCGAACATCTGCTCAAAACAGGAGCTCACAAGGGAATCCGGGCGTACGTTGAAATACAGGCCGGGATTGGCCACGTTAAAAAAGGTAAACCCGTACGGCACCCCCAACGCGGGGTTGGACGACGTTCCCAGCCAGGGCGCGAGCATGACGAATGGAAGAATGGTGACCGCCAGAACCGCAAAATCCGAGACCTGGGGAAGAATCAGAAACGCATAGACAAGACCGGCGGCGCTTCCAAGCGCAAAGGCTTTAATGGAGTCTATCACCAGTTTGACCGGATGCGGCAGCGCCGACAGAAACGCGCAGCATACCATGCCGCATATGGCCGCATTGACGCCGCTGCTTGAAGAAGAGCCCCACCAGAACAAACACAGCAAGACAAGACTCAAGCTGGTTTTCAATCCAAGCGCCAGGGCGATGCCGGAATCCGTTCCGGAACGGGCGAAGATGCGGCGGGTCCGGGTATTGACGCGCTTTTTTTCCGTCAGGGCCACATAATGCATAAGATAGCCGCGCATATCCGTTAAAAAACGCGAAAACAGGTACACCCCGCCGGACAAAATGTCCCGCTCCCGGCCGGTCATGGTTGACAAAAGAGAAGCGGCCTGCCGCGACGCCTCTTTTTGAACGCGGGACAAGGCCGCAGCGGCGCTTTTGGCGTCCTCGACCAAAACCGCGCTTTTTCCGCCGGGTTTCAGAGCGCTGACGATGCGTTCGCCATATTCTTTGAAGAACGCGCCGCCCGCGTCCGCCGGCAAGGACTGTATTCTTTCGAAGAATGAGGCGAGCGAATAAAAACTTGAGGTGACGCTCATGAAATCCGTGGCAAAAAGATGGACATGCCGTTTTTCGACCGTGCTTGCCGCCTCATAGGCAATTGACGCGCCGTATGTTTCAAGCATGGTCACAGCTTTGATGAAGTCCAGTTGCCGCTGCTGCGCCTTTTCCTGATCAAAGCGGCCGGACGCGAGCGCGTCGCATACGAATTCGTCAAAGGCCGTAAACCGCCCTTTTACATTGACGTCGAAAACCCGGGCTACGGTCTCCGGGAAAAACAGTTCATTGACAATAATGCTGCAGATAAGCCCGACCAGAACTTCAGAGCCGCGCAGCACGGCTGAGTCAAAAATATCCGTATTGCCTGGAAGATGCGGCAACGTGACAAGGGTCGCCGTGTACGCCGTAAGCACAAACGCATAGGAATGCGTATTTCTGGTTTTTGCCGAACCGAAAATGCAGCCGCCCACGAACAGCGCCAACACCGCGACATAAAGCGGCGGCTGCTGCCGGAAAAGCGAAAAAATGATCAGCGGAACAAAACATCCGGCAAGCGTGCCCAGCACGCGAAACGTCGATTTGGAAAGAACAGCCCCGCTGGTGGGCTGCATGATGACAAGCACGGTCGTCATTGCGGTATAGGGCTGTTCCAGCTCCAAAAACAGGGACAGCCACAGCGAAAGAAGGGCGGCGAGGACCATCCTGAATATATATCCCCAGCGCGCAAGCTCCGTCTTGGACAGCGCGGAAAAACGCTCCCGCAAAACCGCGCGCCAGCCAAACAGCCTTATGGCGGCGTGTCCGGCCCCATCCGCCGGCTTTCTTTCTTCGGCCTGCGCGCATGCGCGGGAACCGGCGGACGCGCTCATAACGGGGCCTCCCCGCTTTCTGTTTCAACGGCCTTCTGTTCGGAGTCGCGAGCCGTTTTGTGGAGCGTTCCGGCGCTTTCTTCCACCAAAGCCCCATATCCGCCGCCAAGTTCATTGATAAGGTCGGCTACCGCGGAAAGCTGCTGGGTTTTGATTTGCACATTCGTTTCCTGCTGGGCAAGCAGCGTATTTTCCGCGGACAGAACATCCAGATAATCCGTCAATCCCGCGGAATACGCTCTGTTGGCAATGGCATAACTTCTTTGCGCCAGCTCAAGCGCCCTTTCCACTTCAACGACGCGCTCCTTCAGGCCGGCGATTATGCGCATCTGTTCCGCGACCGCGGAGAAAGCCGAAAAAACAGCTTCATTATACGATTCCACGGCTTCATCATATTCAGCGTCGCGCTGTTCAAGGCGTCCAAGCAACGCGCCGCCCTGGAAGATGGGCAGCGTCAGGGCCGGCCCGAATTGCGCCTGCGCCGTCCGGGCCGTCAGAAAATGACTGAATCCGACGCCCACGTACCCAATCGCCGCGCTCAGACTGAAATTGGGATAAAAATCCGCGCGCGCCGCGTTGATCCGCTCCGCGGCGGCCTCAGCCCGCCACTTCTGGGCGACGATATCGGGCCTGCGGCCCACCAGTTCCGCCGGAAAACTCGCCGGCAGCGCCTGCACATGCTGAAACAAAAGATTCGGGCGCTCTATGGCGAAAGCCATATCCGGACCTTCGCCGCACAACGCCGCCAACTGGAACTTCAAAACGTCAATTTCGGATTCAAGCTCCATGATGCGCGCCCTGCTTGAAGGCAGGGTCGCTTCGGCCTGACTTAGGGCAAGCTCCGTCGTCATGCCGGCCATAAACAGATCGCGCGTTATGCGATATGTGTTTTGCCGGGCTTCCAACATATCGCGCGCCACGTCCAACAACTGGATATTCTGCGCCAGAAGAATATATGTCTGGGTTATGCTTGACTGAAGCACCAGTTCCGCCGCCCTTGCATCCGTCACGGCGGCCTGTTCCAGGCTTAAGGCCGCCTTGTGCAGGCTCCTCTCCCTTCCCCACAGGTCAATGACGAAAGACGCTTCAAGCAGGGCGCTGTTGTTCCATTCGCTGCTGTCCGGCAAGTGAATCCGTTGAGCGCCGGCATTGCCGTTCAACTGCGGAAAACGCCCGGCCCCGGCTTCCAGGGCCGCGCCTCTGGCCTGCCTGACCCGGGCCTCAGCCACGCGCAACGTCGGACTTTGCCGCATGGCTTTTTCAATCAGGTCATTGAGCTGCCGGTCGCCAAATATCTCCCACCATTTCCGCCTGGGCCACTGCGCATCCAAGGCCAGGGCAATGGATTTCTCGCTGGCCGCATCTTCCGGGGCAATGAACGCGGCTTCGGGCTTCACGCTAAAAGGCGCGCATGAGGCGAGCAAAAACAACGCCGCAAACGAAAGAAAAAAGGCTCTCATATACATGTTTTCAAAAACTCCAATACCCCGCGCGGCTGTTTCGCAAGCGATGAAAACAGGTCCTTGCGATTACGTTCCGGCTCAGGGGAGCAGTATGCATGCTACCATTGCAATAATTGAAAATATATGACAGAAATTAAAAACACTTTTTTGAAAATGGAAAAGATTATATGCAAAAGTTCATGGCCGATATGCCGTTTTTCGTTGAAGTGGCGCGCCGGAAAAGCTTCACCATCAGCGCCGAAGTCCTTGGCGTCCCTGTGGCGACTCTGTCCCGGCGCATTACGGCCATGGAAAAAAAACTGGGCATACAGCTTTTCCACAGGACCACAAGACGGGTGGAGCTGACCGAAGAAGGAGAATCTCTGTACAAACAATGCGAGCTCGTCGTCGAAGAAGTGCAGGGCATAAAAGAAACCATTCTGCATGAGCAGAAAAACCCGTCCGGACGCGTCCGCCTCTGCCTGCCGGCAAGCGCCTATATTCTGTATCTGCAAGGGCATCTTAGCGCGTTTTCCGCGCTATGGCCCAATATCGATCTCTACGTTCACATAGGAAGACAGTGGATGGACTTCGGCGCCGAGGCCTTTGATCTTGAAATCCGCTACGGCCGGCAGCCCGACTCGTCTTTTAAAATCCATAAGCTGGGAACGCTCTATTCCGGGCTGTACGCCGCGCCGAAATTTCTGGAGCGCCACGGTGTTCCGCGCGTCCCGCAGGACCTTCGAGACCTGCCGCGAGTGCAGCAAAACGCCACAGCCAACGTTATGAAGCTCTATAAGGAAACAAAGGCGGAAACCATTGCCCTGCCGCCGCCCAAACATATTGTGAACAACCCCGCGCTGGCGGAAGAACTTATTATAACCGGACAGGTGTTCGGGCCCATATTCAACCCCATAGCCAGAAAAATCGAGGCCGACGGACTGCTTGTGAAGCTGCTGCCGGAATGGAGTCTGAAAGGCGTGGATATCTTTTTGATCATGCCGCCCGGAAATATGCCGCGCAGGGTGCGTCTGCTGGCCGATTATCTTATTGATATTTTCAAAAATCTGTAAAACGGCGCGCCGCCCTGGCCGTCCGGAATGTTTGCCGGGACCATCCGGGACGAACTTCCGGCGGATTACGGTTGCGTCTCTTTCCGGTCTTCTTTTTCGAACCGGACCTGGGGCAAAAAGACATATGCGGCCTCGTCAAAGCATTCCCGCGCCACCAGAAGCACGGCGCTTGTGCTGGCATGAAGCGAATAATAAAAAAAACCGCCCTTGCGCCTTTTATCCAGAAAGACCCGTTCCCTGTCGAACGCCGCCAAGATATTCCTGTATTTCTTCATATCCGGACGCGCAAAAAATGCGTCCAGCAACATGAGCAACTCTCCCAGCGCGCGGCGTTCAGACGTGGAACAGCCTTTGTGCAGCGCGCATTTGCGCATATCTATCATGATATTGCTCAACTGATTTATAAGAAGGGCCCGGCGCAGCATTTCCTGTTTTTCTTCCGCGGAAGGGGCGGGGCTTGCGTAAAACTGCAAAAGAATATCGCGCACGCGCGCCTCGACTTTCTGCCGCGCGATGGAAAGTTCGGCTTTGCACGCCAGTTTGGCAGTGCGCCTTAAGGCTTTGCCCAGATGTTGTTTCCACCACCGCCCGCCTGAAGGCAGCACAACCGAAAGAACCACGCCGACCATCATGATGCCGAACGTCTGCTCAAAGGCTCTGCTTATAAGCGCGTCCGGGAGCACGTTGAAAGACAGCTCCGGGTTGGCGACAGTGAAAAATGTAAAGCCGTATGATACGCCGAAAGAAGAATTGACTGCTGTGGCCAGACAGGGGGCGAGCATAATGAATGGAAGCATTGTAACGGCCAGAAGGATGAAGCCGGATATGTGGGGAAGAATCATGAATGCATAGACAAGGCCGGCGACAGTTCCAAGCATGCAGCCTTTGATGGTGTTAAGCAAAAATTTAACCGGTTGCGGAGAAGCCGCCAGAAACGCGCAGTATGCCATGCCATATATGGCGGCGCTGCTGCCGTTGTTTGAATCCGCACCCCGCCAGAACAGGGACAGAAGGACGAGAATCAGGACTGTTTTCAACCCCATGACCGCCGCGATTCCGGAATCCATGCCGGACCAGGCGAATACGCGACGGGTGCGGGGATTGACATGCTCATCCGTCAAGGCCACATAGTGCATCAAATAGCCGCGCATATCCGTCAAAAAACGTGAAAGCAGATACACCCCGGCGGACACGGTATCCCTGTCCCGGCCAGTCATGGACGGCAGCAGGCGCACGGCCTGCCGGGACGCTTCTTTTTGAACGCGGGACAATGCCGCGGCCGCGGTCTTGGCGTCTTCAGCGCGCACAGCCCTTTTGCCGCCCGGATTCAGGGCCCTGACCACGATCCGGCCGTATTTTCGAAAAAAATCGCCGCCCAGGCCGGTCGGCAACGCATGTATCCTGTCAAAAAAAAGAACAAGCGAATAAAAACTTGAGGTAACGCTCATAAAATCCGTGGCGAAAAGGCGGACATGCTGTTTTCTTGCGGTATTCACGGCTTCAAAGGAAACGGAAGCGCCCTCGGTTTCAAGCGAAGCCACCGCCCTGATGAATTCCAGCTGCCTTTGCCGCGCCTTTTCCTGATCAAAACGCCCGGATGCGAGCGAATCGCAGACAAATTCGTCAAAAGCGGTAAACCGCCCCTTTACGTTGACGTCGAACACCCTGGTTACAGCTTCCGGAAAAAATATTTCGCTTACGACAAACCCGCAGATAATGCCTACCAGCACTTCGGAGCAGCGCAGCACGGCCGTGTCAAAGATATCGGCGCTGTCCGCAAGGTGCGGCAGAGCGATAAGGCACGCCGTGTATCCGGCAAGCAGAAAGCCGTATGAACGGACATTTCTGGTTTTTGCCGAGCCGAAGGTGCATACCCCGGCGAACAGCGCGATAGCCGCGAGATACAGCGGCGGTTGCTGGCGAAAAAGGAAAAAAATGACCAGGGAAATGAATCCGCCCACAAGAGTGCCCAACATGCGAAACATTCCCTTGGAAAGGACGGCCCCGCTTTGGGGCTGCATGATGACCAGAGCCGTCGTCATGGCGACGTTAGGCTGGTCGAGTTCCAAAAACAGCGACACCCCCAAAGAGGCGAGCACCCCAAAAAGCACCCTGAATATGTACCCCCAGCGCACGAGCTCCGCCTTGCCGGTTGCGGCGAAGCGTTCCCGCAACGCCTTGAGCCAGGCGGGCGCCTTTCGCGCATGTTCCGTTCGCTCAATATAAGGGCCGGCTCCGCCGGTTCCGGCATGGTTCGTCCCATCCGCGTTGCACGGCTCTGCGGCATGGGTGAAAGCCCCGGAACCGGCGGAATCTTCAACCCCAGAGGAATCACTCATAATGACGCGCCCTTGCTTTCCGAGTCCGCCGGCGGAGCATCCACATATCACATTCATGTTTCATAACGCCCGCCTTGCCCCTGATCGTCCTTGAAACAGGCTCTGCATTCGCCAGGCCGGGCCGCCTGAAGCCGAAAACCTCAACGTCTAAAAACGCCATTCCTTTTCCCGCAGGTCAATGCTAGAAAAAAACGGGACACAGTCCCGTACGCCTTGCGGGCAACATTTACTGATTCAGGAAAAAAGCGCCTATGCATATCATTTGCACACACTCCAGCGCCTTGCCGGCCATTTCGCCTGCGATGCATCCCGGCGAATCGAATGGATGCATCTGTATCATTGATGGAAATGAAAATATATGATATAAATTCAAAATACTTTTTCAAAAATGGAAAAATAATATGCAGAAGTTTATGGCTGACATGCCTTTTTTTGTTGAAGTGGCGCGGCGAAAAAGCTTTACAACCAGCGCCGAGGCTCTGGGGATTCCTGTGGCGACCCTGTCCCGCCGCGTGGCCGCCATGGAAAAAAATCTGGGGGTGCGTCTTTTTCGCAGAACAACGCGGAAGGTGGAACTGACAGAGGAAGGAGAATCTCTCTACAAGCAATGCGAACTTATTGTCACACAGGCGCAGGGGGTCAAGGAAAATATCCTGCATGAACAGAAAAGCCCATCCGGACGGGTCCGCCTCTGCCTGCCGGCAAGAACGTATATGTTGTATCTGCAGGGACGCTTAAGCGCTTTTTCCAAATTATGGCCCAATATAGACCTGCACATTCATATAGAAAGACACTGGATGGATTTCGGGTCTGAAAACTTTGATCTTGAAATCCGCTACGGCCGGCAACCGGACTCGTCTCTTAAAATCCACAAACTGGGAACGCTGTACGCGGGGCTGTATGCCGCCCCGGAATTTCTGGAGCGTTACGGCTTTCCGGCCACTCCGCATGACCTTCGGGACATGCCAAGAGTGCAGCAGAATATCAGCTCCAATGTCGTCAGACTCTACAGCGAAACGAGCTCTGAAACTATTGTTTTGCCGCCGCCCAAACATGTTGTGAACAGCCCCACTCTGGCGGAAGAATTCATCCTGGCCGGACAGGTGTTTGGCTCGCTGGTCAATTCCGTGGCCCAAAAAATTGAAGCCGAAGGGCTGGTCACACGGCTTTTGCCGGAATGGCGTTTAAAAGGCGTGGATGTTTTCCTGGTCATGCCGCCGGGCAATCCGCCGCGCAGGGTGCGCCTGCTGGCGGACTATCTTATTGATATTTTTAAAAACATATGAAAAAGCGCCCTTCTTTCAGTGCGGGCGCTTCGCAATCAGACTCCATAAAAACAGCAAACGGCTATGCGTCATTGCATAACGAAGCGGCCATCAACGCGCCCGCATCATATGCGGCCTGCAAATCCTTCGGAAACTGCTCTTCTCTCTGCTTTGCCTTTTTGTTCTTGTCAAAACATTCCACCACATACTTGTCGTAATCCGTAAATTGATATGTATCAAAAGCATAGAGCCTCTGGGGTTCTGTAAAGATTCTTTTGATAAACGACTCAAAACAGCGCAGCGTGTCGCTCTCCTTTCTTCCCAGGTACTCATTGAAAAAATAGTCTTCGCTCACATTCATCGTATAGATGACGGCCGTTTTGAAACGTTTGGGCGCTATGGAGGAATGCCTTTCGTCATACTGGAGCAGCGGAAAAATCAGCCTTTCGACGAACGCTCTCATGGAAGAGGTCACGTCCCCCAAATATATGGGGCTTGCAAGGACAAGTCCATCGGCATGATATATTTCCTCAAGCATCGCGGTCAGGCCGTCCCGACAGGCGCACCGGCCAAAATATGCGCCGCCTTTCAATTTACAGGCAAAGCAGCTTATGCAGCCTTTAAAATCAATATCATAAAGGTTGATAATCTGCGTCGCGGCGCCTTTACTGCCCGCTCCATCCGCAAAGCTCTTGCACATTTTTGCGGTATTCCAGTTTTTTCTTGGACTTCCGTTGACTATAAATATTTTTTTATCGCTCATGCCGTGCTCTCCTTTCCGCATCTTTTTCACTTATTGCCACCTCAACATAGAGCCGATAGTCAGCGCTTTGCCCAAAAGCGCCGCAGCAGCCGTTTCGGCCGAAGAGGCGCGCCATTCCAGGAACACCGGCGCCCCCGTCCTAACTTTTCTTTTTAAGCCGCATGGCCTGATTTACGGCGGAACGAAGCAGGGTCTTGTCCGGGGCCCCTGGAATAACCAGGTCGTCAACAAACAAATACGGCGTGCCGTTTACGCCAAGCGCCTCTGATTCTTTCCGGTCCGCGGCAAGCATATCCGCGACTTTCCGGCTCTGCGATTCAGAGCGCAAAAGCTCCACATCCAGTCCGGCCTGTTGCGCGGCCCTGGTTAAAAAGCCGGAAGGGTCCGTTGCAAGCTCAGATTGTCCATTGAACAAAATCGCATAAAAATCCCAGGCTTTTTTCTGGTCCTGCAACGCGGCGGCCGCAAACCATTCCGCCGCCAGAACAGCGGCGGGATTTTTTGCAGGACGAAGCTTGAAGACGTACCGAAAGGCGTCGGGCATGTCCTTTTGCAGTTCCGCAATGACTTTTGAGGCCTGTCTGCAATAGCCGCACGTAAAATCCGAATACACGACAAGCGTGACCGGAGCTTCGGCATTGCCGCGGACTATGCGGTTTCGCACATCAATTTTTTTGGGAAACTTCGCATCCTCAACCCAGCGGGCGGCCAGGGCCCGGCGTTTTTGCAGCATCGCGCCATTTTGGGCATAGGAAAAAACCAGGTCTTCATGATCCTTAAGCACATCAAGCACAAGCGCCGGATGGTCCTTAAAAACAGCGCGCGCCATATCCACGAACGCCGCGCGGCCTTCCTCTGTGGACAACGCTTCCGTCAAAAGCGCGGGATTTTTTTTCAACGTCAACATCATCATTCGTTCAAACTCCGCGGGACTCATCTGCTGCGCCATGACCGGCATGGCCCAAAGCAGCGTGAAAGCCAGAGCCAATATCAAACGTTTCATCCATTCTCTCCTGTGTATGGCGCCGAAATTGCGCGCTCTTATCCTTAAAACGCGGGTCCGTCCGCCGAAAATATCAGACGCCTCTTATTCGGATTAAGCGGAGCGCCTGAAAATGTAAAGAGAGGGCCGAACGCGAGCCAGCCTTTCCCCAATTTGCCATATGACCTGAATGTGGTGTATATATGACCTTATGCGGCGTGAATTTTCCCGGAACGGCGCGCCCTGTTTCCGGACAGACGAAGAGAACGGCCAAAGCCGTCTTTGAAAAACGCCGCATCCCGGACAACGGCAATGGCTTTACTGACGCAATCGCAACCCTTTTTAAGGATGATACGATGGAATATGGCATATGCCCGCACTGCGGCGGCCGGATTGAGACGCAACGCCCAAAACCGCGCTGGGAAGCACCGCGGCCTGTTACGGTCGTCCTGGAGCCCAAAGGCGGCGCAATCGCCATTCCAAAAGCGAAATCCGCGCTTCAGGTATTGAAAAAACTTGGTCTGCGGCCCACGGCCGCGCTTGTCGTCCGCAACGGCGAACTGCTCACGCCGGACAGAAGCATATCGCCGGGCGATGAACTGCGCGTGCGCGTGGTCATGTCTTCAGGATAAAGACGCCGCGGCCGGCGCTTTTGCAATCGCCGGAACGCCCGGTTTTGCGGCATGACGCGCGAACGCCGGCGCGGCGCGTTCAATGCTTCTGAGCGTATCGTGTTTTTTAAGGACATATCATGAAATGCAAGGTCTGCAAAAAAACAGCCGTTGTTTCACTGCCCAGCCACAACGCGGGCTTTTGCCGCGACTGTTTTCTGAAATTTTTCACCCGTCAGGTGGAACGGGCCATTCACGGAGAAAAACTGTTCACGCATGAAGACCGCATCCTTGTCGCGCTTTCCGGCGGAAAGGATTCGCTGGCTCTTATGCTGGAGCTGTCGCGTCAGGGGTATGACGTGACCGGCCTGCATATAGATCTTGCGATTCCTGGTTCCTCCGCAGCGGCGCGCAGGGTTGTGGAACGTTTTTGCGCCAAGCATGAGCTGCCTTTGATCATTAAGGACATGCAGGCGGAAGGTTTGCCCATCCCCAAGGTGAAAAAACGGCTCAAACGGCCGGTATGTTCGGCATGCGGAAAAATAAAACGCTATTTTTTCAATAAAATAGCCATGGAGAACCAGTTTACCGTACTGGCCACAGGCCATAACCTTGATGATGAAATAGCCCGCCTGTTCAGCAACGTCCTGCGTTGGGATATCGCCTATCTCTCGGATCAAAGCCCCAATCTGCCGGATGAACACGGATTCGGCCGAAAAGTGCGGCCGTTGTTCCGGCTTTCAGAATTTGAAACCGCAAACTATGCCTTTTTGATGGACATTGACTACCACTACGCCCCCTGCCCGTACAGCCAGGGCGCAAGCTTCTCCGCGCATAAACAGCTATGGGAAGAGCTTGAGGCGGCCATGCCCGGCCGCAAGCTTGATTTCTATCTGGGATTTCTGGAACGCGGCCGGCCGCTTTTCGCCAAGCACGAAGAGGTTTCCGGCGCGCGGCTTGCGCCCTGCGCGCGCTGCGGTTATCCGACCTCGGCGGGAATCTGCGGCGTATGCAGAATCCGCGACGCGGTGGCGGAACTTGACGAACCCGTACAACCCATCTGCTCAATGGAGCCTCTATGAAAATAGCCATTCTCGGAAACCAGGCGCGCGCCCTGTGCAACTTTTGGCCGGCGCTCATACGCCACCTTCTTGCCTGCGGGCATGAAACGCTCTGCCTTGTTCCTTTTCCAGCGGATGCGCTGGAGCGCAAGGCCGTATACGAACTTGAGGCCATGGGAACGGCGCCTCGCTTTTACCGGCTTGACCGCAAGGGCTTAAACCCGCTGCATGACGCGCTCACAGTCAAAACGCTTGTCTCCCTTTTCAGGCAGGAACGGCCGGATATCGTTTTCGCCTCCACCATAAAACCGGTCATCTGGGGGCTTTTGGCCGCGCGTCTGGCCAGGACGCCCGGCCGTTACGCCATGATCACCGGTCTTGGCTTCGCCTTTGAAGCCGACACCCTGCCCAAAAAAGCGCTCAAGCTCGCGGCGTGCGGGCTGTACAAGGCCGCGCTCAGCGGAGCCCACGGCGTCTTTTTCCAAAACACGGAAGACCGCGACGTCTTTCTGCAAAGCCGCATCCTTGGCGCAAACGCCCCCATCCGCCTCTTTCCGGAAGGAACAGGCGTGGATATTGAACGCTTCAAACCCGCGCCTTTGCCGCAAAACGGACCGGTTTTCCTGCTCATGGCCCGTCTTTTGGAAGCAAAGGGCATTCGCGAGTACTGCCGCGCCGCGGAGATCCTGAAATCCGCATATCCGGACGCGCGCTTTCATATCCTTGGCCCTGAAGAAAAAGGGGCGGGAAGCATTCCGGTCGACGAACTGCGCGCATATGAAGCGCGCGGCATAATAACCTATCTTGGCAAAACGGACGATGTGCGGCCCTTTATCGCGGACGCCGCAGTCATGGTCTTGCCCTCTTACAGGGAGGGACTGCCCTGCTCCCTTATGGAAGGCATGGCCATGGGACGTTGCGCCGTCGCCGCGGACGTGCCCGGCTGCCGTGAGCTGGTGCGGCCGGATGTCAACGGTTTGCTTGTTCCCGCGCGGAACGCTCCGGCCCTCGCCTCCGCGATGGAGCGCTTTCTCAAAGAACCGGAACTGGCCGCGGCCATGGGCGCTCGTGCGCAAAATATCATTATGGAACAATACGACGCCCGGAATGTCGCCGTCAATCTTGCGGCGGCCATGGGCATATAAAACGGCTCCACACTCTGCCCAGAGGTGATGTTTCGTGGACAGGTCCTTACGCTTTTTCCTCTACGCCTTGCTGGATATCGTCTGCATTCTCGGAACCCTGTACATTATCTGGCCGTTCACCGTGCAATATGGCCTGTACATGCTGACCGACTACACCGGCGCGACCACATTCACGGTATTTTTCTATCTGGCGTCCTACTATATGCTCGGCTGTTATGATCTTTCCAACGACACCCAGCGGGACATGATCATCAGAGTTCTGGTGGGAACCCTGCTCGGCACGATTCTTACAGGCTTTATGTTCTTCACTTTTGAAACGTGGCGCTTCCCCCGCCCCCTTTTCATCCTCCAGTTCTTCCTGACTCTCTGTTTCGCGTCGTTCTGGCGGGTTCTCGCTCTGGCGTTTGCGCACCGGATGCAGGGACGGACCAAAGTCATTCTGTATGGGCCGGACCCGGAAGGCCACCTTTTCTCCACCCTGAGCAAGAATATGCCCGGCATAACCATCCTTGGCTTTGTGGGCAAGGCGGACGACAAAGCGCCGGACGGACTTCCGTTTCTGGGCGAACTTGACCAAACCAGGGAAATCATCAGGGAAAAACAGGCGTCCATGATTGTCATTACGCCGGACGCGCCGCTGAGCAAAGGCCGGGCGCGGCCGCTTTTGAACATGAAGCTTGAGGGCATGCCCGTATTCAGCGTGGGCGCTCTGTTTGAGGAAACCCTGCAACGCATTCCGGTCGAGTACATCCGCGACACCTGGCTTTTGCTTGAAGACGGCTTTAACCTGAACGTGCGCAGTCTCATACGCCGGATGAAACGGCTTATGGACGTATTCGTCTCAGCCGCGCTGCTGCTTGTCGCCTGGCCCTTCATTCTCGCGGGCGTCATCGCCGTCAAACTGGAATCCAGAGGCCCGGCCATATACACCCAAAAACGGGTGGGGCTGCACGGCCGCGAATTCACAGTGTATAAAATCCGCTCCATGCGCGTGGATGCGGAAAAAAACGGCGCGCAATGGGCGCAAAAATCAGACCCGCGCGTCACGCGCGTAGGCTCGTTCATCCGCAAGGTGCGCATTGACGAGCTTCCGCAGATATTCAACGTGCTTAAAGGCGATATGAGCCTTGTGGGGCCAAGACCGGAACGCATGGAATTCGTGCGTGAACTGGAAAAGGTGATTCCTTTCTACTATACCCGGCATTCCGTAAAACCAGGCGTCACCGGTTGGGCTCAGGTATGCTATCCCTATGGCGCTTCCATTGAAGATTCGCGCATGAAGCTTGAATATGATCTCTACTATATCAAAAACATGTCGCTTCTTCTGGATATCAAGATCATTCTCAAAACCATCGGCGTGGTTCTGTTCCCGTCCGGCGCGCGTTGATGCGCGCGGCATCAACAATGCAAAAAGCGGAAAAGGCATGACCTTTTCCGCTTTTTTTAAATAACGAACCGTTTCCGAAAGGACTTTTCCGGAAACGCGCTGCTAGGCTTCTTCCACCGTAATCGCGTTCACTTCGCAAACTTCAACGCAGGATTCGCAACCAAGGCATTCATCCGCATTCACTGGAACGGCCTTGCCGTCTTGCAGTTCATATACTTCAACGGGGCAGACATCCACGCATTCAGCGTCGCCAGTACACTTATCAACATCAACGGTAATATTCCAAGCCATGATTTCCTCCGAGTGTTTTTAGCGGGCCGTGCCGGCCACGCTTTTATGTCCTGATAGCGGTCTGCAACACACTATACGGCGTGTAGCGGGAATCGTTTTTCAGATAGCTTTCACAAGCCGGAAGTGTCAAGCGAAAACGCCTTGCTTTTTACAGGAAACCCCGCTTGGACGCCGCTTTGCTTTAAAAATATAATTGCCTGTATTTTATAAATAAATTATATCAGTAAACCCAATCCCAAAAAGCTGGCCGCCCGATCTTTCTGTAAAAAAAGCGGCCCTGCTCACAAGCGCAGGGGAACATGATACGCCCGCCCGTTGCGGCCCACGACAAGCATCACAGCGTTGTCCATATAGACATTGCTGATCGCGCGCATCACGTTTTCAGGCGAGCTCAGGTCAATGCCATTGATGTTAAGCAGGCGATCGCCCCGGGCGATTCCGGTTTCAGCCGCCGGACTTTGAGCGCGCACCTCGCGCACGTAAACCCCTTTTTCCGGCCGCTCGCCCACGGCAATCTTCATTCCCCACCGAAGCATCGCCATGTCCTTTGCCCTGTCAAGGGTAAACGGCTCAGGAACAAGGCGCGTGCGCACCGGCTCGCCCCTTCGCGACAGGACGACCTCCATGCTTTCCCCGGAAAGGCGGCTGCGCAACAAAAGCTGAAGGTGAGCCTTGCCGCCGCGCAACTCCTCGCGCCCCATTTGCACAATCACGTCGCCCGGCTGAATGGCCGCCCGCGCGGCCGGACTGTCCGGCACGACTTCAGTTACGAGAACGCCGCCCGCATCCTTGGGCAATTCCAGCAGCATGGCCGTGCGCTCGTCGATATCCTGACCAAAAAGACCGGTCCAGACCGGATGCACGCCGCCTTTGCGCAAAAGTTCCTCTGTGACCATCCGCACCCTGTCCACGGGAATGGCGAAGCCTATGCCCGATGCGCCGTCCACAATGGCGGTGTTGATGCCGATAAGCTCGCCAAACACGTTGATGAGTGGCCCGCCGCTGTTGCCGGGATTGATCGCCGCATCCGTCTGCACCAAGTCCGTGTGAAAACTCTGCTTTGTGCGTATGGAACGCCCCAGAGCCGAAACCACGCCCGTGGTCACCGTGTGATTGAAGCCCAGGGGATTGCCTATGGCGATGACCGTCTCGCCGGGCATGAGGTCCGCGGATGCGCCCATGACGATTGCGGGAAGCCCCCTGGCGTTTTCAAGCCGCAACAGGGCAATGTCGAAATCCGGCCCTGAGCCGACCAGATTTGCGCGAAAAACGCGGCCGTCCTGAAGGCGGACCCTGATATCGGTCGCGCCTGCGATGACATGGGCGTTGGTCACGACAAGGCCGCTTTTGCCGTCAATAATGACTCCTGACCCCAGACTGGTCGCTTCTTCCTGCATGGGGCCGAAAAAGTGAAAAAAGTCGTCCGGCCCAAACCGCGAACCAAAAAAATCATAAAAAGGATGCCGCTCCACAATCCTTGAGGTCGTGATGTTCACAACCGCAGGCGCGGCGACGCGCACGGCCTTGACGACCGGCGTGACGCGCAGTTCAAGACGCCGCTCCGCGTCCGGCCCGGCATTGGCGGAAAAGACGGTTGCAAGGACGAGCAAAAATCCTCCGAGAATGCCGGACATCCATTTTTTACCCATCAGAACTCTCCTTCAAAAAACGGAGCGCGTCTTTAGCGCCCGTCTCAAGCGTATCAAAAAAATAAAAAGCGCGGCCGAAGCGGCTCGCGCATGCGCCGCATACTGCCATATCATTACGCAAACATCTTGCCAAGCGGAGCGCTTCCCGGCACAATTGAAACTTCGCGCATCTTTTTACTGCGGCGCGAGAAGAGCCAAGGAGAAACCATGGAAAAACGCATACAGTTGCTGGCGAATGCGGTCAAACGTGTGGACGCTGAAAGACGCGCGCAGGGACAGGCGCGTCTGGACAATCTGACCAAACCCCAGGGCAGCCTCGGGCGGCTTGAAGAGCTGGCGCTTAAAATATGGCTCGTGCAGGGAAAAAGGCCCCTTTCCCTTGACCCTGCGCACATATGCACCTTTGCCGCGGACCACGGCGTGACGGCCATGGGCGTCAGCCCCTACCCGCCTGAAGTCACCCGCCAGCAGGTGACGAACATCCTGTCCGGCGGCGCCGCCATCAGCGTTTTATGCGCCGCCAACAACATCCGGCTCACGGCCGTGGACGTGGGCGTCGCCGGCGGAGCGTTTGAAGAGAACCCGAACCTTGTGCAGCGCAAGGTTGCGCCGGGCACGGCCAATATCGCCGATGGACCGGCCATGACGCCCGCTCAATGCGCCGAAGCCTTTTTAACGGGAGCGGACATGGCCGGCCGCGCCGCGGCCGCCGGATGCCGTTGCGTTGGGTCCGGCGAAATGGGCATCGGCAACACGACGCCCGCGACCGCGCTTTTCTGCGCCTACCTGGGGCTTGACCCCAAAGATATCACCGGTCCGGGCGCGGGATTGAACGCGCAGGGCGTGGCGCGCAAAACCGCGGTCATCGAATCGGCCCTTTCGGCCAACAAAGCGGCGATTGAGAGCCAGGACCCCTTTGCCGTTCTGGCCGCTCTGGGCGGCTTTGAAATCGCGGCCATGGCCGGATTCATGATTGCGGCCGCGGCGCACGGCATGGTGGTGCTCGTGGACGGATTCATCTGCACCGCGGCGTATGCGGCGGCCTGGAAAATGGCCCCGGCCCTGGAAGACTACGCCGTATTCTGCCATTGCTCCGCGGAAAAAGGGTATATGAGCGTAATGAACGCCCTGGGGCAACGTCCGCTTTTGCATCTGGACATGCGCCTTGGCGAAGGCACAGGCTCGGCCGTGGCCTTGCCGGTTCTGCGCGCCGCCGCCGCGATATTCAACAATATGGCCACATTCGATTCCGCGGGCGTCACGGGAAAAACCACGGACCAGTTCCAGCATGACCGCCCGCGCCCCTGAAACAGCGGCGCAGCCTGCAAAGGAGACCTCATGACGGCCCGCCGGGAAACAACGCCTTTGCCGGAACAGACCGGCACGCCCAACCCCGTCCTTGAACTTCGCGATATACGGGTGCGCTTTACGGCGCGCAAAGGTTTTCTTGCGCCCGCGCAGACCGTGTATGCGGTCAACGGCGTGTCCCTCACTCTGCATAAGGGCGAAACCCTTGGGCTTGTCGGCGAGTCCGGATGCGGCAAATCCACCCTGGCCAAAGCGGCCGCCGGTTTAATCCGTCCGGACTCAGGGCGCGTTCTTCTGTACGAAAAAGACAAAGACCCCCGAACAGTGACCGGCGTCATGCCCGGCGCGATTCAAATGGTGTTTCAGGATCCTTTTTCCGCGCTTAATCCCCGGCGAAGCATAGGGGCCAGCATTCGCGAACCCCTTGACGTCATGGGCGGTCTGTCCAGAAGCGAACGCACAGAGCGCGTGCATGAGGCTCTGTCTCTGGTGGGGCTTGCGCCGGAACACGCAAAGCGTTATCCGCACCAGTTTTCCGGCGGTCAAAGACAGCGCATCGTCATCGCGCGGGCCCTGATACGCCGCCCCAAAGTGCTTATCTGCGATGAACCTGTATCGGCCCTGGACGCCTCGGTCCAGGCTCAGGTGCTCAATCTTTTAAAAGACCTCCAACAGGCGTTCGGGCTTGCCATGCTGTTTATTTCTCATGATCTTGGCGTGGTCGGACACATGAGCGACCGCATCGCGGTCATGTACCTTGGACGCATTGTGGAAAAAACCGACGCCTGCGCGCTGTTCGCCCATACCGCGCATCCCTACGCCCGCGCGCTGCTTGACGCTGTGCCCACAGGCGCGCCGGGACGGCGCAAGATTGCCGCCCCCACGCCCGGCGAGCCGCCAAGCCCGCTTGAGCCGCCGCCGGGATGCGCTTTTCACCCGCGTTGCGCCCATGCGGACCATGCATGCCGGACCAATTGCCCCGCCCTGCAAGCCATTGCGCCGCGCCATGACGTCGCCTGCTTCCATCCCCTTGTCCAGAAAGGACAAAAACAGCGCTGATAGCCGGCATGCATAAAAAATGAGAGGCGCGTCGCGCCTCTCATGCCATTAAGGGGAGGGGGACTCCCCATTAAAAGGAGGAGGAGAGTTGGAATGTTAAAACAAAGTATGGTATCCGTCCGTTGCGAGAGGGGGTTTCCGGAACATGCCGGCGCCAGAGGAAACGCCGACATGTTCCGGAAAAGGTATGGGCTTTTCAAACGTATGCCAGTCAACAAGATGTACATGATTGTATAGGATCATGCGTTGCGCCTACTATATAGCATAAGTCGTGCCAACATAAATTATTATTTATTTTCAACATGTTATAATATACAGGGTTTAAATTTGTGCAAAAATCAATGCAAAAAAATGCACAATTCGCTATTTGTTGCACATGACAATGAAAAAATACACAGAAAACTACAAAAAAAGTCAATATTTTCCAAATCTTATTGAAACAAGCCATCATTTTGTGCAAAGCGTGTTTCAAAAAGGAGGTTCTGCCGCGCACAATGAATACGCCCTGGACGGCACCGCCGGAAATGGACATGACACGCTGTTTCTTGCCAAACTGGCCGGCGACGGGGGGCGCGTGTTCGGATATGATGTTCAGGAAAAAGCCCTTGAGGCCACGCGCGCGGCTTTAATCCGGGAAGGACTTGAACGCCGCGTCACGCTTTTTGCACATGGGCATGAACGCATAGCGGCCGACCTTGCGGCTTTTTTCCGCACAGAAAGCCCGCGGCCCATGCTGCGGGCGGCCATGTTCAATTTCGGTTTTCTTCCCGGCAGCGACAAGACATGCGTGACGCAACCGCATACATCTCTGGCCGCTCTGGAAGGTCTCATGCCCTGGATGCATCCCGGCGCGGGCGTGTCGTTGCATCTGTACGCAGGCCATGCCGGCGGAGAGCAGGAAGCTCAGACGCTCGTCGACTGGGCGTCGCGTTTGCCCTGGGACAGGTTCCGGGTCATGCGTCACGAATTTCTTAATAAGGAAAAAAATCGGGAAATACTGCTCTTGATCGAAGTGCTCCAAAAACCGGCCGGCTGTCCGTCCCCTTAAGGGCAATCCATAACCGCTAGCGATATTCCGGAAGCATATCCAGCATATATAGAATATGGCAGACCGCCGTCAGGCAGCCGTAGGCAAGCAGCAAAGGCACAAGGGCCCGGCCCCAGGGAGCGCGATACGCCGCGGCGCGAAATTTCTTCCGGCTTGCGCGCAGCATCATGGCCGGAATCAAAACAGACCATATCGTGGCCGCAAGACCAGCCCAGCCAATGGCGTATAAAAAACCCTGAGGCCAGATCAGCCCGCAAAGCGTGGGCGGCAGAAAGGTCGCCAGGGCGGTTTTGGCCCGGCCCCACGGGGAATCGTCAAAGTTGCACAAATCCGCCATATAATCAAAAAGGCCCAGACCGGCGCCCAGAAAGGAGGTGGCCACAGCCAGAAAAGAAAAGGCTTCAAGCATGCGCAGGATAAAATCCCCATCCAGCTCCGAGCCCGCGCCGCGGATCAAGTCTCCCACATTGCCGCCCGCGGCGATTACGCTTCTAAACTGATCGCGGGAAATAATCCCGTCCGCCGCGACCAGCCACACCACGTAACAGATCAGGGCGATCAGGGTTCCATAACGCAGGCAGGCGTTCACGGAAGCCGGGTCTTTGCCGAAATATTTGACCATGCTGGGAACCGAAGCGTGAAAACAAAATGAAGTCAGGTAGGTGGAAAGCGCGCCCCAAAGGAAAACAAGCCGCCCAGGGACCAGGCCTTCTCCGCTCAGGCCCAGAAGCACAGGCATACGTATCTGCGAAAGCATTCCGGCAATGGATAAAACAAAGGTGAGCACCATGCCGCCCATAAGAACAACGGAAAACCTGTCCACAAATTTCGTGCTCCACCAGACGCATGCCGCAAGAATGAAGGAAAAAACAAGCCCCGGCCATATCTCGCCGGCGTCAACGCCGAAAACAGCCATGGCCGTCTGGCGGATGACGGACCCGCCGCCGCTTACATAGGCATAAACCAGAATATACAGAACAAGCGCCACAGCCAGCCCGTTGACGAGACTCCAAAGCGGCCCCAGCGAGTCCTGCGTCAGGGTATGAAAGCTGCTGCCCGGCGCGTAATGTGTATTCACTTCCAATATGGCCTGGCTTGAACGCAGCATTAGAATCCAGGTGACCGCCATAAGCGCCAGGGACCAATACAACCACATCCCGGCGGAAATCATGGGCAAAGCCAGCATTCCCGCGCCGATTGCAGTCCCCGCGATAATCATGGCGCCGCCCAGAATTTTTCGCTTTTCCGTATTCTTCATGCCGCTGTTCTCCCAAAGCAGAAGTGTTCGAATGCACGGCATGGTTGTTTCACAAAAAAGATGGGAGGAAAAGAGGAAAAAATTTTCCACATAAGAGAAGAAGAAAAAGAAGAACTGATTCCCTCTTCCCTTCTCCGGACCCTGTCCTATCTCCTCAAGTAAAATGTCGCGCCGGAAAAACAGAAAAAAACGCCTGTGCGGCTCCAGAAGAACGAGACGTTCGCACCGCAGTAAGGCAAGCAAAGCCCACGAGGCGCTTTACGCCACTCAGATACCCGCGGGCGCGGGAGGCTATATGGCCTTTCGGCCTTCGGTCTCAAAGCACATAAGGCAGATAGATGAAAAGCGGAAACAGGCGCGCCCGTTTCCGCTTTTTTCGTTCGTTCCTTCGCAGTGCGCCGTTTAACCGCCCTGACTGTTTTCAAGCACCGCCTTTTGCACCAAAATTGTGGTGTCGTCCGAGCCGTCCGCAGCCGAACCATGATGCACCATCTCCACAAACCCGTCCGGAACGGCATGCGATGAATCCGTCACTTCGCTCCACGCATCGGAGAAGTGCAGCGTAGAGCCGTGCTCTCCCTGATTCACGGTCACCCCCAGATTCTTGAAGTCCTGAAGACTGCTCAGAACCAGAGAATCCGGCGTATGCGCAACCAGCACCTCGACATTGCTGACGGCCCCGGAATGCAGAGAATCAAGCATGGCGTCAAGATTGTTCTGCCCCGGCGTCCCGACCAGAAAATCAATGCCTTCTCCGCCGTCCATGACGGCATTGTCCGCGCTGAACACCAGAATGTCATGACCTTCGCCGCCGTAAAGCCGGTTATGGCCGTCGCCGCCGTGCAGATAATCATTGCCGCTTCCGCCGTACAGGATATCGTCGCCGCCGCCGCCATACAGATGGTCGTCGCCGTCGCCGCCATACAGATGGTCGTCGCCGTCGCCGCCGAACAGGATATCATTCCCCTGCCCGCCATGAATCGTATCATCCCCGCCATCCCCGAACAGGATGTGCGGCGTGGCCGAATCAGTATGATCAATGGCGTCCGCGCCGCCGGTTCCGATATGGAAGAGGCCGGCGTCATGATGCAAATCGACTGTGACGGAAGCCTCGTGCCCCTGTCCCAAATCATCGGACACATGATAGTCAAACTGTTCGCCGATTTTTCCGTCATGTGCAATGGACGCTTCGGCAAGCTTGTGCAGCCCGCTCTCAGATGTATCAAGCGTATAGGAGTAGCCGCCGGTGTCCGCATCAAAATGCAGAGTTCCGAAGTCTCCCTGCACATCGCCCTGAGCCGTGACCCCGTCAAAAGCATATGTCAGGGAATCGCCCTGTTCCTGACCGGGAAGCGCATCCTGCGCAAGAGGCAAAAGAGTCTGGGAATGTACGGAGAACGGCTCACCCGGAATAAGACCGGCCAGCCCCATGATCAAGGCGGCGTTCGCCAGCTCCGGCGCGGCATTGGAGCCTGCAATGGTCGCGTGCAGTTCCTTGCTTGCGACAGTCTCGCGGCCGTCGCTGACCTGAATCGCAAACTCCACGTCTCTTGTCTCGCCTTCCCTGATTCCGGCCTGGGCCGCGGGATCCGCCGTAAACACATACTCCCATTCCTTGCCGTCCGAACCTGTCCCCGGCTCAAATTCGAATATGCCTACGCCGTCTATCTCCGCCTTGCCCTCTGTCACGGCATAGGTTTTGCCGTCCACCACGATGGAAAGGGCGTGCGTATCGCCAAGGTCCGCATCATGGAAGACCAGTGTTCCCGTATTGCTTTGCGCGTCTGACGTGGCGGAGTCAATAACCGGGGCGTCGTTGGTTCCCTTGATGTGGATGGTCGCATCCGCCTGATCCGATGCCCCATACTGGTCCTTGACCACGACACTGAACGTTTCCGAAGCCGTCTCGCCTTCGCCCAGTCCCGCTGCCCGGCCGCTGTCCAGGGTGTACGTATATTCGCCGTCGTCATCAATGGTGGCCGTGCCGTATTCGGTGGTCAGGGTCTTGCCGTCCGCGCTCACTGTCCAGCCCGCTTCAATCTGGGCTTCCGTCAGCGTAAAGGAGTACGTCAGGCTGTCTCCCGCGTCTGCGTCACTGCCCACGATAGTTCCGGTAAACTCGGCGTTGGACGCATTCTCAACCAGCGGCGTTTCTTCTGAATTGCCAAGACTGGATTTTACATCGTCAATAACCGGGGCGTCGTTGGTTCCCTCAATGTGAATGGTCACGTCCGCCGGCTCCGATTGCGCCCCATACTTGTCCGTAACTATGACCTGGAACGTTTCCGAAGCCGTTTCGCCTTCGCCCAGTCCCGCGGCGCGCCCGCTGTCCAGGGTGTAGGTATATTCGCCGTCGCTCCCAATGGTCGCCGTGCCGTATCCGGTGGTCAGGGTCTTGCCGTCCGCGCTCACTGTCCAGCCCGCTTCAATCTGGGCTTCCGTCAGCGTAAAGGAATACGTCAGGCTGTCGCCAGGGTCCGCGTCCACGTCATGCGCTACGATAGTTCCGGTAAAGACGGCGTCAGACGCATCTTCAACCAAAGGCGTTTCCGGCTTGTTGCCGAAATCGGAACTTGCCTCAATATCCGGCGCCGTGTTGGTTCCCTTGATGCTGATGATGATATCGCCCTTGTCGGTCATTCCGTCATGGTCCGTGGCCGTGACTTCGAACCGCACTTCATACAGTTCCCCCGCTTGCAGGGCGCGAACGACGTCGCTGTCGTTATTCAGCTCAAAATGATACGTGCCGTCGGCCGGGTTCAGCGTCAGCGTTCCATAGTCACTGGCGAGAACCAGCGTCTGACCGTCCTGCTTCGTGACCGTATTTTCGCCGTCGCTGACGCTGTACGTCAGGCTCTCTCTCGTATCCAGACTGTCCGGATCAATGATATGGAACGTGCCCTGCGCGCTGTTGGCCTGCGAAGCTTCAGTCAGGGTCAGCACCTTTTCAAAGCTTATCTGCGGACTGTCCGCGGTTCCCTGAATGGCGACTTCAACCGTCACGCCCTGCGCGCTCTGCGCGCCGTGTTCGTCCACGGCATAGACCGGCATGCTGACCGTAGGCCTGGCGCTTCCGTTCAGCCCCTGCACAATCTCGCTTTCATTGTTCAGGGTGAACACGACGTCGCCGTTTGCGTCAATCCGCCATACGCCGTATCCTTTGGGGTCTTCCATAAAGGTTTCGCCATTTGCAAAGACAAAATGCAGATTCCCGGCGCCGCCGTCGTCCGTGAACGCGCCTTCCAGCTTCGCCTTGGAGATGACGCTTTGCACCACATGCGCGCCATTTTCGGAAAAACCATCTTCCGCGACCTCAACGCCGCGAATGCTCTCCGCGCCGCCCTTCCACACCGGCGCGAAGTTCTGTCCATTGATATCAATGACGATTTCCTGTTCCACCGTGCCGTCCGCATGGCCATCTGAAACATATACGCTAAAGGTCTCCTGCAAATCCGCGTCCGCATTCAGATGCCATGTTCCGTCCGCATCCTGATGGAAATACTTCAACGCCTCAGGGTCCGCCGCCAATTTACTCTGGTCTAAAGTGTAGGTGTAGGACCACTTGCCGCTGTCGTCCCGGGTAAGGGCAATGGTCCCATATTTCCCGTCAATAGCAGTCTGGAGCGAATCTTCGCTGAAACTGGCCGTCAGACTCTCTGTTTCCGCATCCGCGGTAATATTCCCATCCGCATCAACAATGCGATCCACATCCGCGGCCGTAATCTGGCCAGTCACAGAAGGCGCATCCCCGCTTTCCGAAAAAACCCCTGTAATCTCCTTATGCGCGTCAGCGAACGTGATTTCAGGCGCGTCGTTGCGTCCCGTAATCGTAATCTCGATCTCCACCAGCTTGCCGTCTTCATCAAACGCCGGCTTGCCGTTGAACATCACCTGGAAGGTTTCCGTGACCGTCGCGCCCTCAGGCAGATTCTGCACCGGATTGTCTTCGCCGTTCTCGCCGTTGAACAGGGTATAGGTCCACTTGCCCGTGGCCGGATCAACAGTGATGTAACCGTATTTTCCATTCACGGGCTCGCCGTGTTCCAGCATGCCTGTCTGGGTCTGACCGTCCTGCCCCTTTACGCCGAAGTAGGCGAAGGCGTCGGGATTGTCTTCCTGCGTATGATGAAGCTGCCCTGAAACAGTCTGAAATGTGGCGTCGTCGTTGTCCGTATCGCCGTCTTCATGCACCACGCCGGCAAGATCGCCGCCTTCATACTCAGGACCTGGTCCGGGGCCTTCCAGATCATTCCTGTTGATGGTTATCTGAATGGCCCTGACCTCTTCGGATTGCGCCCCGTGCTGATCCACCACCACGACCTTGATCGTATCGGTCAGGGTCTGCGCGTCCTTGTGCGCTTCAAAGTATGCATATGCCTTGAAGGTATCCACCGTGTAGGTGTATTCGCCTGTTTCCGGATTGATGATGAACGAGCCGTATTCGGTCTTGATGACCGTGGCTGTTTCATACTCGCCGCTCTCCGACTTGACGCCGTCCGTAAGCATGTAGGTTATGGAATCGCCGTCAATATCCGCGCCGCCTGCAATCTGGCCCTCGAACGTCATGTCGGCCCTGCCGTCCGTATGATCGCTATCTTTCACAAAAGGCTCGACTGTTCCGGCAAAGTTAGGCGTCGATTCCGTCCATTCAGGCCGGTCGTTCGCCCCGGAAACCGTGACCTCCACGACCTTTGTCTGCGTCTCGCCGTTTATCGTGACCTCAACCGTAAATGTTTCAGTTTCCCTTTTTCCGACCTTCCAGTCCTGAACCTTGGCGTTGTCCAATTCATAATGATATTCGCCTGTGGCCGGATCAAGGACAAACCGGCCATACTTGCCTCCCGCGACAATATGACCATTTCCGTCCGCCGCCCCGCTTTGCACGTTCCATGTCGCATTGTTGTCCGCTATGGCCGCGCTGTCCGCATTATCCACGCCTTCCACGCGAACGACGCCTTCATTCGACAGGGAAACGTCCGTATCGCGGCTCAGCTCCCCGTCGTTTTCCGTGACCTTCAGGGCATCGGCCTCAATAAGAAACGCATCGCGTTCCCCCTGGAACGTCACCTGGAATACGCCGTCCGTATACGCCCCGTGCTCGTCCGTGATGCGGATATTGAAGGTTTCATCCTCAAGCAGCTCATTGGCGTCAAGTTTATCGAATTCATCCCCGGAAACCGTCAGCCTGTAGACGTACTTGCCGTCTCCGTGCAATTCAAGAACGCCGTACTTGCCCTGAAGGACATTGGCCTTGGAGCCGTCCGCCTTGATTATGGCGTATGTGAGGCTGTCGTTTTCAGCGTCATCGCCGGACAGCTTGCCCTCAATAACGCGCGTATTTTCACCTTCTGTCGCGCTCTCGGTAAAAGACGCCGTATTTCCGCTCGCGTCCTGCACGCCCGCGGTCCAGACAGGCGCGCCGCCGTCATCCGTCTCCAATGTGGCGTTTTGCGCGCCATCCTGGACAAAAACCGGTCTATCGTTGGCCCCGGTGAAATAAATATCCAACTTCTGGTCCGCCGCCATATCCGCATCGACCAGTTTTCCGTCAGCGTCAAAGGCCTCATGACGATCATCCCAGGCGACCAGTTTAAAGTCGTCGCCCAGCAGTTCGGAGAGCTTGGCATGCCAGTTCTGATCCTTGCCGTTCATGGCGTCCTGATCCAGAGTGAACGTGAAGTTGCCCTTGCCGTCAATCGTCAGCGTCCCGTAATGAAGATTGTCGATGGCGATTTCAAGCGTGCAGCCCGCGCCGGCGCCTACGCCTGTAATGGCATAGGTATGCTCGTCAGCCGTCGTGCCTGTCGTGACCACCGGCGCGTTCTTCCCGTCGACAGAGCTAAGAAGCCTATCGCCCAGCATAAAGCCGTAATGCTGGTGCGTGCCCTCGCTGTCGGCGTCAATCCATTCAACCTGAAATACGCCGCCGTCCTGTCCGGTCTGTCCGTTGGGAATGTTGCCGCCCGGCAGCACTCCGGCCTCATTGGCCGCAAGCACATGCGCATCGGCCTGCAAAACCAGACGGGGAGCGTCGTCCGCACCCTCAATGACGACTGTCACATCCTGAATATGGAACGCGCCCGCGGCATCCTTGACCGCCACATGGAATGTTTCCGTGAGCGTTTCTCCGGCCGCCAACTGCCGCACATCGCTGTTGCCGTTGTCCAGCGTATAGGTATACTTGCCTGTGGCCGGGTCGATGCGCAACGAGCCGTAGTCGCCGGTCATGGACTCGGACATGCCTGGCGTGGCCCCTTCCTGATCCACTTCAGCCCAGCTCTTTTCCGTAAGCCCGAAGGTGAAGGTTTCTCCTTTCGTCCCCGTGGAGTCTGGGTCCGTCACACTGGCGATCTCGCCGGATGCGCTCAATTGCGTGTCTGAAACGACGTTCAGCGTGGCATCCTTCAGCTCCAGGGTAGGCCGGTCATTGGTTCCCGTAATGGCCGCCGTGGCCCAGGTTTCCAGAACCCCGCCCTTGCCGTCGGAAACCGTAAAGCAAATGTAGCGGTTCAGGGTTTCGCCCTGATTCAGTTCATTGACCACCTGGGCGTTGTTGTTCAGGACAAAATAATACTTGCCTGTCTCCGCATTGAGATGGAACGTGCCCGCGTCAATAGTGTAGGTCTGCCAGCCGTCGGCGTCCTGTCCCCATGTCCCGTCGGCCTGCGCGGAGTTCTTCTCGTCCGTCGCTTCCGCATTGATTGTATAGGTCAGACTGTCGCCCTCAGGATCAGAAATCGTATTGTTCCCAACCCCGCTTTGCTCCGTGCCGTCCGTGGGGATGTTGCCGCCCGGCAAGACCCCGCTTTCCACCACCGTTACCACGCCCTTGCCGGTCTCCACGGGATTGTCGTTGGAACCCTCAATTTCAAAGGTCACAGTCTGGGCGGTCCAGGCCCCATGCTCGTCGCGCACGTAAATGGTGAAGACGTCCGGTTCATCCGGCTTTTCGCCGTCCGCCAGCGCGTTGGCATTCTCATTCAGCCTGTAGGTGTACGTGCCGTCCGCCTGGATGGTCAAAACGCCGTATTGGCCTTCCACGCGCCGCACCCCATCGCCCGCGACCGCGCCGTTAAAGGCATCCATGCGCGCCGAAAGGTCGTCAAGACTGTGAGCCCCAAACGCCAGCCCATAGGTCAAAGACGCGCCGTAATCCACATCCGCGCCTACGGCCTGTCCCGTATATGCGTCGCTGCCCGTTGGATTGCCGTTTTCGTCAACCCCGCCTTCCTTTATGGCGAACACGGAATGCGCCTGTTCCGCGGCATCCACGCTTGTCTGGCCGCTCATGGCGGAATGCTCGTCCCCCGCCTGCGTGCCGGCCCACAAATCGGCTATGCCGTCGTTCCCCACACGATCCAGACTTAATGTCGGCGCTTCGTTCGCGCCCTGAATCGCGACGCTCATGATTGCCTGACTGTTCGCGCCATGCTCGTCCGTGACGGTAAGCTCAAAACGCAACGTCAGACTCTGCCCCCGGGCCAGACTGTCCGCGACGCCGCCCTTTTGCAGTGCGCTGTCGGACAGCTCAAAGGCGTATTCCCCGGTCCTGGTGTCCAGGGTCAGGGTTCCGTAATTGGTGACGATGGTGCGGATTCCGGTGTCCGGATTCAACGAGCTTGAAAGAACTTCCGGGGTCAGGCCGTCCGCGCTGACGCCGTCGGCGGTCCCGGTCAAACTGAAATTGATGCCGCCCTGATTGCCGCCGGAATTGTCCGGCGCAATGTCCGCGACAAGCGTATGCCCTCTGTCCACGTCAGACGCAATGGGGTTTCCGTCGCTTGCTTTGTCTGTAAACACGTTGCCCGCGGCCACAAGCCGGTGCTCGCCATCCCCGATTACGTCCTGGGCCGTCTGCGTGGTAGGGGGCATCGCGCCCGAGCTTTCGGTTTCCACGCCGCTTTCCTTTACGGTCACGGAAAAATCCCGCACCACAGGTCTCTCGTTCGTGCCTTCGATGCAGATGGTCAGATCGCCCTTTCCTGTCAGCGCGCCGTCTGAAACCGTAACGGGAATGGTCAGATTCCATTTGTCGCCCTGGGCCATGCCGTCCACAAAGCCGCCCGTGCCTGTATCCAGTTCAAAGCTGTAGTTTCCGTGAGCATCCAGGGTAAAGGTTCCGGCGTCGGTGACAATGACGATGGTCGCGGTCCCGTCAGGCAGGGTTCCCTGCGTGACGGATTGCACCGGCAGCGCGACCGTGTCCATGGGGTTGTCGGGATTGGTCAGAACAAGTTCGCCGCCCGCGGCAATGCCGGACGTGTCCACGCCATAGGTCAGTTGAGCGGTCGGAGTTTCATAATCAAAGCCCTCAAGGACGCCGGAAAAAGCCGTGCGGTGCTCATTGGCCGCGATATGGCCGTCCGCGCCGGGCGCTGTAAAGTCCGTGGTCGCGGTGTTGGCCTCGTCTCCAGTCGCGCCGTACACGCCCATATCCTTGACGTGATGCGCCGCATTCCTGACCACAGGCGCGTCATCCGCGCCTGTAATGACGATATCAAGCCTGTTTTCCGCGTGCGCGCCGTGTTCGTCCGTGACCGCCACGGTCGCGGATTCGGTCAGGGTCTCGCCGTCCTCAAGCCCTTTGACGGCATCATTGTCCTTATCCAGAATATAGGTGTATTCGCCGGTGTCCGGATTAATCTCCAGCGTCCCGTATTGCATGGGCATCTTGAGAATGGGGTTGCCGTCCTGATCCGTGCCGAAACTGTACTGAAGCCTGTGCCCGGCATCCGGGTCGTCGCCCAGGGCCATGCCGCTGTCCGCAATATTGCCCGCAACGGCGTTCGCTCCGTCATCCGTTACATGCAGCGTATCCTTACTCAGCTCCAGAGCAGGAACATCATTGCTGCCGACGACGTTGACGGCCACGGTCGCCGTGGTCACGCCGCCCCGGCCGTCGCTGACCTGCACGGTGAACCGTTCCTGCCAAACCTGTCCTTCAGCCAAAGCATTGGCGTTCTCATTGTTCAAGACGTAGGTGTATGTGCCGTCCGGCTCAATGGCGATAGTCCCGAAATGCGTGGTCACCGTGTTTGTGAGCTGCCCGTTTTCCCCAACAAAAGCATAGCTTACAATATCGCCGTTGGCGTCTGTGGCGGAGACCTGGCCCTGAACCATGGGCGTGCCGGGCTTGTAGTCATTGCCGCCCACAAAAACCCCTTCCTCGACGACGGCCGCCGTGCCGCTGACGCTCACCTCAGGCGCGACATTCGGATTTCTGTTGTCGCCGTTTCCCCACCATTCCCGTTCAGGGTCGACATCCTCGCCCCAGCCGACGTCAAGCCCGTCAAGACGGTCGATTCCGCCCATAAGCTCCATATTCGCATAGTTGCGAAAACGCGCGCCGTCCGCCACGTTGTTCGCGGGACCGGCCGCCGGCTGCAGGGAATCGTCAAGGGCCGCAAAAAAGTCCTTTCCGGAAATGGTCGCCCCGTCCACCGTGAAATCCGGAAGCGTTTCCCTGGTATACGCGGTATAAAAATTTTCAAGGACAATGGAGCCGCCATTGTCGAACGAAAAAACAAGATTATCGCCGACCCGTTCCATGAACGCCTGATCTGTGGGGAAATCAAGCGTCAGCGTGGCGTCGCTCAGATTGTTCACAACAACCTGTTCGCCGGCCTGGGGTATTTCAAGCCTGATGTCAGCCATGGCAACCTCTCTTTATGGCCTGCTCTCGCACGGCATCATGAATATTTTTATCTTATAAAAGAAACGGCGCGGCTTGCGCTACGCAAGGGAGTTCAAAACGCCCTTATGGCGGCGCATGTCATGAACCGTATGAAGAGAAATCCGGCGCAGCCGGCAAGAGACATTCCTAATCAAATGAGGAAAACGACTCAGGGAGTCCTTTTACAGGAACTCAATGAAGGCTGATTATGGTCCGGCCCGAAAAGGCGACCGGCGCATGCAAGATGACAAGAACGCATCTCGTTACTGTTTTTATTTACGGCCTTGCCGCCAGAATGTCAAGATCATGTTTTTAACCCGAAACGCGCCTGTGACCGGGCGAAAACGGCTGCTAAACGCTGTTTTGACCGTGTCTTTCAAAAAAGCAGATGCTCTGCGCCTGCATCGCGCGATTTCTGTCAAAAAAAGCCCAGCCGTTCCGCCCATTGCGCTTTACGCTGTAAAGGGCTCTGTCCGCCTGGGCGAACAGAACCTCGAAAGAGTCGCCGGGCTCAGCCACGCTGCCGCCTATGCTGAGCTGGATGGGACGTCTTATTCCGTCCAGACAAAATTTGTCCGCTTTTTCACAGAGCATCGCAATGCGCGTCCGCACGCCCGGCAACTGAACGGCATTGCGCACAAACACCATAAACTCATCCCCGCCCCAACGGCAGATGTAATCATCCTGCCGGAACACGGCCCGCATCCACTTGCTCAGATATTTTAAGACGCTGTCGCCGGCAGGATGCCCATAGGCGTCGTTAAACTCCTTAAAGTTGTCCACATCGATCATAAGAAGAGTCCCGCCGGCGGACCCGGAATTCCCCAGATGCCGCACAATCAATTTTTCGCAGGCGGCCCTGTTCAAAAGCCCGGTCAAAGGGTCCGCCCGGCTCATGTCCGCAAGCCGCCTGTTTCTTTCCTCCTGGAGTTTAAGATCCGTGATGTCCTGGGCATAGAAAAAAACCTGTTCCCGCGCCTCAAAAAACAAATCATGCATGAGCACGGCCACAATCAGAAGTTCGCGCTTTCCGCTGCCGTAATCCGCTGTATAGCGACATGTGAAAAGACCGTTATTCCGGTGCAAAAGACCCAATATATTGTCGCGCTCAAATTCCTGTAAAAAGGCTTCAGCCTGCGACGGAACAATATTCTTTTCCGCAATCAAACGGATGTGCTCGCTGAACGGCTTTCGTGTCTCTTCAAAATTGTCTGTGTCAATTTTCAGACAGTCCCCGGTTTCCACATCCAGCTCAAGATAAAATTCACAAAGGTTTTTAAGAAGAAAATGAAATCGCTCTCTGTATTGCGGCAATTCGAAAAGGTTTCTGGAAAAAGGCCAAACGCGCTCCCCCTCCTCGGACAAGGCAACCAGTAAAATCCGCTTTGCCCTGTCATGACGCCAAGCCATCAGCCGGCGCAACCGCTCCCGCCCTGCGTCCGGCCGGTAATATACAGAGTAGAAAGGATGCTCCTCAAGCGCGGAAAGAACTGAGCCAAGTTCCAGCTTCAGGGCAAAGGCCGCCCGTTCATGTTCGGACATATTCGCGGAAAGCGCGTCTATCGTTTCCTGGTATGAACGCTCATCGCGAACCTCTCCCAGGGCTCCGCGCCACAGTCTCATGCAACGCCCGGAATCCGCATCCACCAGAAAAAACGCATCATAGCGCTTGCGTATGAAATCGAGAGCAATCCCCTCAAATGTGATATCAAGCGTCTTGAACATACGCATCTCCCGCTCTTGCAAGAGTTGAGACGTCCAAAAAGATTCCAGCGCGCGGCGTCGCTCCGCGCGTCATGCAAAAACAATATTCATGATAGTTAGGGAAAGAAGCCGTGCAAAAAAAAACAGCCGCATTGTAAGCCAATGCCGCGCTTTGCGCTTCATTAAACAGGACACATACGCATATTCCAAGCATAATAGACATTAAATGTCAATTTATTTGGATAAAATGTCAATATTTTATACGATTAGGCATGGAAATAAAGAAGTTGCGGCGTCCCTTTGTAAAAAGAATATAAGCAACCATGAGAAAAATACATATATAGTTATATAACTCAATGAAATAAAAAGATAAATTATACAGGAAAAAATCGGTTGAAAATAAAGAAGAAGCCGTCTTTTTTGGGATTAAATGCCAAGTTTCTAGGCTGCCAATATCATTCACACTTTAGCCCTCCTCTCGTATTCTTTACTCCATTACTAAAAGGAGCGACAAGTGGCGCGTGAAGTTCAAAAATTGGCCCGTATTGTCGGGGCTGCCATTGCAAGCCGCCGAAAACAAAAAGGAATGACGCAGACGGAACTTGCGGAACGTTTACGGATGGGCGCGGATTCGCTCTCGCGCATTGAAAAGGGCGTTGTGGCGCCCAGGTTTCCAAGGCTTGAAGAAATCGCAAAAGCTCTGGGGTGCAGGGTTGCCGATTTGTTCCGCTCCAACAACAGTTCGCTTCAGGAACGCGCCGAGAGCATCGCGGATATCTTACGGCCGTTGCCGCCTGACATGCAGGACGAAATGGTTTTTCTCATTGAACACATGGTCGCGGCCATGCTGAAATCACAAAACGCCGGACAGCAGCGGAGCCGCCTTGTGGAAACAACCGGAAAAACGGAATGTTCCAGATAACGGCGCAGCTCCATGCCCGCCAGACCGCCAAAAAAATCCCCCGGAAGAAACGCTCTGTCCCGCCTGAAAAGTCCAGGGGCTTTCCACGACGAATCTCGAAGGCCCCTTATGCATTGCCCCTGATATCCGGGAAAACATGTCACTCTTTTTCCGGCGGCCAGCCGCCGGCGAACTTCAGTTCCTTTCCGGAAGCGTCCGTTTTTTTTCGTTTCCCGGTTATTTCAGCAATTGAAATCCGCCAGACCGCCGTGCGAAAAAGACTCCGGGACACGGCTTCCTCAAAGTTCGCCATATTGGTCGGGGTATAGCGCTCGCACAACAGGCGCAACGCATGGATTTTTTCCTTTTCGTCCGCAACTTCGACCGCTGTTCCGCGAACTGTTGCTGATTCGTATTCCAATGTAAATCTGTCGGGCGGCCGGAAGGTTTTGCCCACCGCGCTCAGAAAAACGCGCGGATCACGCCGCAGGCAATCCGCCTTAAGCCCCTGTTTCGCGGAATGAAAATAAAGGCTGTCCCCATCGCGGACAATATTCACGCAAACCCCATAGGGCGCGCCTTCCGGGTCTGTCATGGAAAGAGTCGCCCATTCGCATGCATCAAGAACCATGCGGGCGAAACTCTCAGGCATTTCACGGTCAACGCGACGCATACCACCTCCGTCGGACCTGCCGGATGATCTTGCAGCCATGTTTTGACGCCGCCCCTACCATAAAAAAGCGGACCGCATATGACAACCCTAAAAACCGCAGGAAAAAAGGCATGAACTGCAAAAACAAACGTCAGCGGACGTTTTTTTCCGATACCCCGCATGCCCCGGCGCTATGCGCCAAAAAATAAGCCCTTACGCGCAAAACGTAAGGGCTTGAAATCACTGGTGGGCCGTACAAGATTCGAACTTGTGGCCTTTAGCTCCGGAGGCTAACGCTCTATCCAACTGAGCTAACGGCCCATGACTTGGAGTCGATAGCCTTTGAACGCGCATTCTGTCAAGTTCAATGTTTCAAACGATTGGACGCGCGCAAAAGGCGGAGCAAAAGCCTGCGGAATTTTTTGACAACAGTCATTCCACCCGCTATTCTTGCCTCATACGCCATGCATGCGGACAGAACCGGCCGCGGCCCTGGTCTTTTGCGGCCGGACAACCAAGCTTTCAACCTAAATAGATGCCGCCTTATGAAAAAAACCGCCGCTTTTTTTGATTTTGATGGAACCATCACTTCCCAGGACAGCTTCTGGCTTTTTCTCAAACACACTGTTCCCGGCGTTCATCTTGCGCGCGGCGCCTGCGTTCTCAGCCCCTTTTTGCTGGCTTATTTCTGTGGCCGGTACGACGATGCGCTGATCAAAGAAAAAGTGCTGACCCGTTTTTATCAGGGCTGGACAAAACGAGCCATGGAAAACGCCGGATGCAAGCTTAACGAACAGGTTTTCCCCGGAATTTTAAGGCCCGCCGCCATGGAGCGCATAGCCTGGCATCGAGCGCAGGGCCACAGGCTTTTTCTTGTGACGGCGTCGCCGGAAGAATGGACCTTGCCCTTTGCCCAAATGTATGGAATGGAGTGCATCGCCACGCGCCTTGAATACTGCTGCGGACGCTTTACCGGCCGGCTTGCCGGGCAAAACTGCCGCGGCCCGGAAAAAGTGCGGCGCATACGCGCGCTGCTTCCGGATATTGAAGAATTTGAAACATACGCATATGGAGACACCAAAGGAGATCTCCCCATGCTTGAATTTGCGGATCATGCCATGTTCCGTCCCTTTCGGGACGAAGCGTAGCCTTTGCCGGGATGAACGCCGTTTCAGACCTTGCCTGACCCGACGCCTCAAAAATCCGGAAAAACCCGTTCTGAAGTTTTGGGAAAAAGCACGACGGGTAAAACCCCATGACAAGTATGTGGTATTGCTATCTTGCCCTTTGCGCGGATAAAAGCCTTTATTGCGGCGTGACCATAAATCTTGAACGGCGCATGCAACGCCACAACCAGGGCCAGGGAGCCCGATATACCCGCTCAAGGCGGCCTGTCGCGCTGCTTTGCGCCCGCCCGTTCCCGGACAAACGCAGCGCCATGAGCGCGGAAGCCAGAATAAAACGCGTTCCCGCGCCGCGAAAGCCCGCTTTCCTGCATACGCTTGCGCTTGAAGCATGGAAAGCCGCTGGACGCGCTTTGGAAACAGCGCATCTTCCAATCTGAACGCCATCCTCTAACCCATCACGGATGCCCCCATGTCTTCTCTTTTCCATAAAACATCATGCAACGCCGCCGCCGCGAAAACGCCCCGCCCCATACTTCCCGGGTTCAAACCGGAAATACTGGCGCCGGCCGGGGACCGCGCGGCGCTTATGGCCGCATTTGCGGCCGGGGCGGACGCTGCATACCTTGGACTGAAACATTTTTCCGCACGCATGCAGGCCGAAAATTTTTCCGTCAAGGAACTGGCCGCGCTCACGGATATGGCCCGCGCTGAAAACTAACTGATACACGTCGCCATAAACGCCCTGCTCAAACCAAACGACCTTCAGGCGGCCGGACGTCTTATGGATCGCCTGGCCCGCGAGGTGAAGCCTCATGTCCTTATTCTTCAGGATCTTGGGGCAATCGAGCTTGCAAGACAGGCCGGGTTTGAAGGCGAGGTGCATCTCTCCACGCTGGCCAACGTCAGCTCTCCTTCCGACCTTGAGGTCGCGGCCGCGCTTGGAGCGCGGTGCGTGGTTCTTCCACGCGAACTGAGCATTGACGAAATACACGCCATGTCCGACGCCTGCCCGGATAATCTGGCTCTTGAGGTCTTCATCCACGGCGCCCTGTGTTACTGCGTGTCCGGAAGATGCTACTGGTCAAGCTACATGGGCGGCAAAAGCGGTTTGCGCGGCCGCTGCGTGCAGCCGTGCCGGCGCGTATACATGCAAAAAAACCGCGAGGCCCGCTTTTTCTCATGCCGGGACCTGTCGCTTGACGTTCTGGTCAAAACCCTGCTCAGCGCGCCCCGCGTGCGCGCCTGGAAAATCGAAGGCCGCAAGAAAGGCGCCCATTATGTATATTACACAACCGCGGCCTACGTTCTTTTGCGCGACCATCCCGAAGACCCGCAAGCCAAAAAAAACGCCGTAGAGCTTCTGGACATGGCCCTCGGACGCCCGACGACGCGGGCGCGCTTTTTGCCTCAGCGCGTCCTCTCGCCCACCGCGCCTGACGAACAGACCAGCTCCGGGCTGCTCGTGGGCAAGATTGCGGTGCATACCGCGAAAAATGCGGCCGCAACAGCGAAACCAGACCCTTCCGGCAGGAAAAAAGAGGCGCAGGCGCGCAATCGCGGGAAGGCCGCCGGGCGTTTCATAATAAAGCCGCGTCAGGCTTTGCTGCCTGGGGATCTCCTGCGCGTCGGCTATGAGGACGAGTCATGGCATCATACATCGCCGGTTACGCGCTCTGTCCCGAAAGGCGGAACCTTTACGCTCATGCCGCCGCACGGCAAATATCCCAAAAGCGGCGTCCCGGTGTTCCTCATCGACCGCAAGGAACCTGAGCTTAACGCCGCGATTCGCGAATGGGAGCGAAAGCTTGAGCGCGCGATGCGCGCAACGCGAAAAGGGCCGGAACATGAAGCGGACTTTGGCTCCGACTTTACGCCGGCCATGCCCGCGCGCGCGGGCCGCGTTCCCGGCCGAACCGTCATTCTGCGTTCCGCCATCCCGCATGGCCGGGAAGGAAAAACCAGCGCCCGCGGCAATACCGTGAACGGCTTGTGGCTGTCGCCCAGAAGCCTTGAAATCGTATCCCGCACCATCTTTGGAAAAATATCCTGGTGGCTGCCGCCCGTCATCTGGCCGGACGAATGGCAAAACTGGCAGGAGATGGTCCGGCGCGCCGTGAAACAGGGCGCGCGGCAATTTGTATGCAATCAGCCATGGCATATCGCGCTTTTTGAGGGACAAACGCCGGGCGCGCGCTCCAAAAGCGCAGTGGAACGGCCTGACGCCGTAAAAAATGAAAGCGGCCAAAACCGCGGCGGACTTGAACTGCTTGCCGGACCGTTTTGCAATACGGCGAATGCCTTGGCCCTTGAGTCCCTGCGCCGTATGGGGTTTTGCGGGGCGTTCGTAAGCCCGGAACTGTCCGGAGAGGATATGCTGGCGTTGCCCGCTTCAAGCCCGCTTCCTCTTGGCGTGGCGCTTTCCGGATTCTGGCCGGTCGGCATTTCCCGCTTTGAGGCGGACGGCGTGCGCCTTCAGGAGCCGCTTTCAAGCCCCAAACGCGAAATTTTCTGGACCAGACGCTACGGCCAGAATCTGTGGCTGTACCCGGGCTGGCCCCTTGATCTTGAAGCGCGCCGCGAAGAGCTTGAACGCGCGGGCTACTCCTGGTTTGTCCGCATTGACGAACGCAGGCCCAAAGACGTGCCGGAACCGGCGAGAACCACGGAATTCAACTGGAATTTGTCCCTGCTGTAACAAATACGCAAAAAAATGCGACTTCTATTCCGTCTTCGCAACAAAAACGCTAACGCCCAAACAGATGCCTCATGGACGCGGGGAGAAAGAAAACAACGCAAACCCCCTTGGCCATCTTGACCGTTTGACATGGTTGAGGCACATTCGTCTTAATGATATTTTGAATGAATCGCGTACATGAAGGAGTTCTCCCATGATTTTCAATATGGAACGTGAAACGCTCCCTCGCGAGGAGCTGGAGGCGTTACAGCTGAACCGACTGCAAAATCTGTGCGAGCGGGTTTATGCCAATGTTCCTTTTTACCGGCAGCGTTTCGATGAAGCCGGAATAACGCCGGGCGACATTCATACCCTTGAGGATATCAAGCACCTGCCCTTTACGGAAAAACAGGATCTCAGGGACAACTATCCTTTCGGGCTTTTTGCCGTGCCCAAGGAAAACATTGTGCGCATCCACGCCTCAAGCGGAACCACGGGCAAGGCCACCGTCGTCGGCTACACGGCCCGCGATCTGGACTCTTGGGCTACGCTCATGGCCCGTTCCCTGTCCGCGGCCGGCATCACGCGCAGCGACCTCATTCATAACGCATACGGATACGGCCTGTTCACCGGCGGACTGGGCGCTCATTATGGCGCGGAAAAGCTTGGAGCCACAGTCATTCCCATGTCGGGCGGCGCGACCAAGCGTCAGGTGCATCTGATGCACGATTTCGGCGCCACGGCCATCACCTGCACGCCCTCTTATGCCCTGCATCTGTATGAAGTCGGACTGGACGAAGGCATCGACATGCGCAACGAACCCTTGCGCATCGGAGTATTTGGAGCGGAACCCTGGACAGACGCCATGCGCGAGGATATCGAGGAAAAAATGGGAATTTCCGCGGTAAACGTGTACGGGCTTTCTGAAGTCATGGGGCCGGGCGTGTCCATTGAATGCGCCGAAGCAAAATGCGGCATGCATATTTTCGAAGACCATTTCCTGCCGGAAATCATCGACCCTGTGACCGGCGAAGTCCTGAAACCGGGGGAAACCGGGGAACTGGTGCTGACCACGCTGACCAAGGAAGGCGTCCCGCTCATCCGCTACCGCACAAGAGACATAACCGCCCTTGATTATACCCCGTGCCGCTGCGGGCGCACCCATGTGCGCATGCGCAGGGTCATGGGACGCAGCGACGACATGCTGATCATCCTCGGCGTGAACGTCTTCTCCTCGCAGATTGAAAGCATTCTCGTGGAAACGGATGGATTGTCGCCGCATTACCAGATTGTGATAAGCCGGGACGGCACGCTGGATTCCCTTGAGGTGCGCGTGGAAATTTCCGAAACCCTCATAGCCGACGGCGCGGTGCGCAACCTCCAGCAACTTGAATCCCGCATTCAAAAGACCATCAAGGAATACCTGGGCGTTTCCGCCAATGTACGGCTGGTGGAACCAAGATCCATTCAGCGCTCGGAAGGCAAGGCCAAACGGGTACTGGACCTGCGTACTCAACAATAGCAGCAGAAGGATAACCCCATGAAAGTTGAACAGATTTCAGTTTTTCTGGAAAACAGGACCGGCCGGCTTGCGGAAATCACGCACGCCCTGTCAGAGGCCAATATCAACATCAAAGCCCTGTCTTTGGCCGACACGTCCGATTTCGGCATCCTGCGCCTTATCCTGAGCGACTGCGAGAAGGGCTACAAGGTTCTGCGGGACAAAGGCTTCACCGTGGGCCGCAATATGGTTGTGGCGGTGCAGATGCCTGACGCTCCGGGCGGGCTTGATTCCATTCTTCAGGTTCTGCGCGAATCTGAGGTCAACGTGGAATACATGTATGTATTTGTGCCCTGGCGCAAGGGCAGCGCGACCGTCGTCTGCCGCTTCGACGACACGGACAAGGCCGTCGCGGCGTTGCGCGCGAAAAATATTCCTCTTGTTTCTCAGGAAGAGCTGAGCAAGGAATAACCTGAAGCCTGCAACGCGCTTGGCGGACGCGCCTGAAAGAGTCGAAGACCGGAAAAAACGCCGCGTTTACGGAGATTGCGGCGCGGCTTCATCCCGTTTTACGGCCCATATGTCTTTGCGCCCAGGCGCGGCATACTCTCACTTTTGGCCGGGGGATTCCTCCCCCGGCCCGCTTTGTTATTCTGGAACCCTTCATATCAACGCCGATATCGCCGGCATGGGGCCGTGCCCCGCGCCTGGTCCGGGCCCAGAAGCCCGGCGAAGGGATAAGGGAAGCATCGGAGTCTTCCCGTGACGATTACAATTCATTATTGAGGTTAGTTGCAAGGAGAGCGCATGTCCATCCTACTCAACGGCAAGCCCGGCGAAAAAGCCCTGCTTATGGGCAACGAGGCCCTTGTGCGCGGCGCTTATGAGGCTGGTCTTGATTTTGCCAGTTGCTATCCGGGAACGCCGTCTTCGGAAGTGAGCACCCTTTTGTTCGGCCTGCAGAAAAAAGCCGATTTTTACATGGAATTCGCCACCAATGAAAAGGTGGCCACGGAAGCGGCCGCGGGCGCGGCCCTTGCCGGTCTTAAAAGCATGACCGCGCTTAAGCATGTCGGCCTCAACGTGGCCGCGGACCCTCTTGGAACCCTGTCCTACATGGGGGTGCGCGGGGCCATGGTCATCTATAACGCGGACGATCCCGGCATGTTTTCAAGCCAGAATGAGCAGGACAACCGATATTTCGCTCAACTGTTCAATGTGCCCATGTTCGAGCCTTCCAACGCTCAGGAAATGAAGGACATGACCGTCGCGGCCTTCGCCCTTTCCCAGGAGCTCGGGATGCCGGTCATAGTGCGTTCCACCACGCGCGTCGCCCATATGCGCGGCCCTGTCGTTTTTGGTCCGGTTTCGCCGGCCAAAAAGCAAACCTATTTTGAACGGGCGCCCAAAGACCTGGTGTCGCTTCCGGCCAACGCGCGCGTCATGCATGTCCGCCTTCTGGAACGCATGAAAAACGCCGCGGAAACAAGCGAAAAAAGTCCTTTCAATCGCGTCGAAGGCGAAGGAACGCTGGGCGTTATTACAAGCTCCGCCAGCGTGCCCTATGTGCTCGACGCCATACGCGACCTTGGCTTAAGCGGCAAAGTCGCGACATATTGCCTTGGCATGACCTGGCCTCTTCCGGAAAAGGGGCTTGCCCGATTCCTTTCAGGGAAAAGCAAGGTTCTTGTGGTTGAAGAACTTGAGCCGTGGCTTGAAAACGCGGTCAAAGCCGTCGCTCAGGCGCACGGGCTCAACATGCCTATCCGCGGCAAGGGAACGGCCGGCCTTTTAACCAGGCTTTCCGAATACGATCCGGCGCTGGTGCGCGCCGCCATTGCCGAATATTTTGAGGTCGAAGACATATTCCCGGATAAAGTCGATGCAAGCGACTGTCCGCCCCTGCCGGTACGGCCGCCCAGCCTGTGCGCGGGCTGCCCGCACCGCATGACGTATTATGCGGCGAAAAAGGCGGCGGAAGGGCTGGATGTGATTTTCCCCAACGATATCGGCTGCTATACGCTTGGATTCATGCCGCCCCTGCAAATGGCGGATACGGTCCTGTGCATGGGCGCATCCGTGAGCGTTCCGGCCGGCCTTGGGTATGCGGTCAGGGAATCAGGCCAGAAAATTCTTGCCTTTATCGGGGACAGCACCTTTTTCCACTCCGGCATGACCGGACTCGTCCATGCCGTATTCAACAACCACAAATTCACTCTGGTCATTCTGGACAACCAGATCACGGCCATGACCGGCCATCAGCCTTCCCCGGCCATGGACCCGCAGGCCGCGGACGGGAATCTGACGCCTGTGGACATTGAAGCCGTGGCGCGCGGGCTTGGGGTCAAGCACGTGCAGGTCGTGCGGCCCACAAATCTGAAAAAAACCACGGCCGCCATTCGCGAAGCCCTTGAGTATGACGGCCTGTCCGTCATCATTGCCCGGGAGCCCTGTCCTTTGAGCGTCAAACGCCATCTGGGGAAACAAAAAGCCGTCAAATTCGCCGTGGATCAGGAAAAATGCACGAAGTGCCGGGCGTGCATCTCCACATTTGCCTGCCCCGCGTTCTTTGTGGACAATGAAACCATTCGCATTGACCCAACGCTGTGCGCCGGATGCGCCGTATGCGTTCAGGTCTGCCCCGCGCATGCGATCAAACCGGCCAAGGCCGATTAAGGAGACGGCATGAAAACGGTACGCATCTTCTTTACCGGCGTCGGCGGACAGGGCAACGTGCTGGCGTCCAAACTTCTGGGCGAAGCGGCCCTGCTTTCGAATATTCCCGTAGTGCTCAGCGAAATACACGGCATGTCCCAGCGCGGCGGCGTGGTCGAATCCACAGCCGTAATCGGCGGGGCCTTAAGCCCGGTCATTGCGGATGGAGAGGCCGATATTCTCATGGCTTTCGAGCCGCTTGAGGCGTTGCGGGCTTTGCGCAAAATACATCGCAAAAGCGTCATAATCGTATCCACGGCGCCTTTGCCGCCTTCAAGCGTGGCGACCGGGCAATGCGCCTATCCGGATGTGAAAGGCATTCCGGACTTCCTCGCGGCCAAGGCGGCCCGGGTCGTTTCGCTGGATGCGCGCAAAGAAGCCGAAAAAGCGGGGAATCCGCTTGGCGTCAACATGGTCATGCTGGGAGCGCTGTTTGCAACCGGCGCGCTGCCCATCAGCAAAGACGCGCTCACGGAAGCCATCCGCAAAGGCACCAAGCCGGCTTTTCTTGAAAAAAACCTCGCCTGTTTTGAACGCGGCGTTGAAACGGCGTCCGGTCGGAAATAGACGCTTTCCGCCCGATTTTCCAGGGAAGGATGCGCAAAGCAACGCGCGTCCTTCCCTTTGCCGTTTCTATCGCATTCCAACCCCGCTTCCCTGGACCAGGGTTTCCGGATATTCCCTATGCGCCCGCCAGCGCCCAAAATAAAAGGCGCTCACAGAATAACCGTAAGCGCCTGAAATATATGGTGGGTCGTGCGGGATTCGAACCTGCGACTCGCTGCTTAAAAGGCAGCTACTCTACCGCCTGAGTTAACGACCCATACTAAGCACGTCTTCATGCATGGTGCTCCATGCCATGACGCGTTCGTGG
>CALUUT010000017.1 GCA_944324045.1 uncultured Desulfovibrionaceae bacterium
TCCGACAGGGGAAAAGCGGACGAATTAAAACTGTTGTGCCGCATCCGGCATATATGGCTGAAGCCAAAATAAGATATGAACGGGATACAACCGCCGGGAATCCTTTGGTTTGTCATCGCGGCAACGGACAAAAGGTGCTTTCTTTTAAAACAGCATGGCTTAACGCCTGTAAACGCGCGGGAGTTCATATGCGTCCGTATGATATACGGCATATCGCGGCTACGGAAATGCTCGCGCGCGGCGCGGACCTTGCCGCCGTGGCGGCCCAGCTTGGGCATGGCAATGTGGCGACCACCGGCGGCACATATGCGCATGTGACGCCGGGAAGTCAGGCGCGGGCCGCCGCGCTCATGCCCGGTTTGGATAATGCGCCATCTGAAAAATAATTTAGTGCGGATTTGGTGCAGGTTTTGGCAATAAAAAAGGGCTTACGTATCACGCAAGCCCTTGAAATAACTGGTACCGGGAGCGAGAATCGAACTCGCAAGGTGTTGCCACCGGTGGATTTTGAGTCCACTGCGTCTACCAGTTCCACCATCCCGGCACAGATTCATGCTGTGTTGCGGAGGATATGTGCCACATTTTCAGTTGGATAGCAAGCTGAAAATTGCATCCGACAAATGCCTCGTCGACTCTTTGACCTCTAGTCCGCCCCCAAAAGCGGACAATGAGCTGCCGCCGTTTGCAGCCACTGTGCAAATGCCGCCTGGGCTCTGCGCGCGTAAAACGGTTTGCGTTCCTTTTTCTTCAGTCGCATTCCCAGTTCCGGCATAAGGCCGAAATTTACATTTGAAGGCTGAAAATCCTTTGTTGGCGTGCGCAAATGCCCGATTAACGCGCCTAGCGCAGTTTCCGGCGGCAAACAGGGCAATGTCGTTCCCCTCAGCTTTGCGGCAAGCAGCAAACCGACCCATAAGCCGCATGCGGCGGACTCCACATATCCTTCCACACCGGTAATTTGTCCCGCAAGATACACGCCTGGCCTTGACTTTAAGGAAAGATCGTCATCAAGACACACAGGGGCGTCTACATAGGTATTGCGATGCATGCTGCCATAACGCAAAAATTCCGCTTCATGCAGCGCGGGAATCAGACGAAATATTCTGTCTTGCTCCCCATATTTCAATTTGGTCTGGCACCCCACCAGATTAAATGCCGTCTTGTCGCGATTTTCAGCGCGCAGCTGCACCACCGCAAACGGCCGCTGATCTGTGGTTGGATCAACAAACCCCACAGGTTTGAATGGACCGAATGTGAGCGTATGCTCTCCCCGCTCAGCCAACGCTTCTATGGGCATGCACCCTTCAAAGTGTCTCTCCTTTTCAAAATCCCGCGCTGGAACTGTTTCTCCGGCACGCAGAGCCGTATAAAAAGCTCTGTACTCGTCTTCGGACATAGGGCAGTTCAAGTAGTCATCCTCATCCGGACGATAGCGCGAACCCCAGAAAGCCCGCGACATATCAATGCTTTCAGCCGAAACAATCGGCGCGATGGCGTCATAAAAATACAGACTTTCCTTTCCGACGGCCTCGGCAAGACTCCGGCTCAGAGCGCTTGACGCTAAGGGACCGGCCGCAATGACCACAGCGTCCGCCTCGGAGAAGGCGGGATCATCCAGCGAACATATTTCACGACGCTCAAGGCGGATGCGCGGTTCCTTTTCAATGGCCCTGGTCATGGCCTGCGAAAAAAGCCTGCGGTCAACGGCCAGCGCTTTTCCGGCCGGAACCCGATGCGCATCCGCCATGTCCATCACCAGGCTGTGCAAGGCGCGCATTTCTTCTTTCAAGAGCCCCACTCCGGATTCAAGCTCATTTGAGCGCAAGGAATTTGAACAAACCAGTTCCGCAAGCTCGCCGCTTTCATGAGCAGGGGTCATAACTCCAGGCCGCATTTCATACAGCACCGTCTCAATCCCGGACCGGGCAAGACGCATAGCGCACTCGCACCCGGCAAGACCGCCGCCCACCACTGCGACCATTTTCCGCTGAACGCCCACATCGCCTCCTGATTCAAAATCCATTACACGACTGTCCATGACGTTTTTACCATATTATAATGCAATACCCCAGCAACCCCACAGCAGACATCCCCCAATAAGTCCGGATACCCGGATATGGCGCATGAGCAATCGGATGCCTTCCGGCGTCCATATTCCGGCGGCCGCGGCATTGAAAATCTTCTCTCCATCTCGTTCAAAATTCCGCATTCCGTCCGGACCAAGAACCGGTTTATGCACCAGCTCCCCAAAATACGCTGTCGGCCCTCCCATCCGGACGTCATGCAGCCATGCGGCCATGGCCATGGGCCATCCGGAATTGGGGCTCTTCATGGCTTTCGCCTGTTTTGCAATCACGCCCCATCCCGGAAAAACGCCGGGGCATCGCACCACATATGAACCAATCAACAGAAAAAAAGCGGATAAGCGCGCCGGAACCCAGGCCAGAACATCATCCAAACGCGCCCCGGCCCATCCCAGATCACGCCATTTCAATGTTGTGTATCCCCACATGGAATCAGCCGTGCTCACGGCCTTATAGGCCCACAACCCCCCTGGACCGCCAAGCAAAAGCCAAAAAAAGGGCGCGACCAGCGCATCATTGAAATTTTCGCTCACGCTTTCAGCCAAAGCGCGGCATAGCTCGTTTCTTTCAAGGTTCACAGTGTCCCGGCTGACCAGCATCCCCACGGCGGCGCGCGCCTGCTCCAACTCGCCGCTCTCAATAGCCGCCAGCGCGATCTCGACCTCGCGCAGCAATGTCCCCATAGCCAACCCTGCAAAAGAAAGGCACAGGGCAAAGAGCATGCCCACATATGGCAATCCGGCAAGGCTCTGCGCCAAAAAACACGCGCAGCCCCCCACAACCAGAACGCATGCGACGCCCATAATGCGTTCATGCCCAGATGCGCGCGCCGGTTTTTCCAGAACCCTGTAAGCTGCGCCAATACAGCGCACCGGGTGTGGAATCTGCCTGGGGTCGGCAAAACGCGCATCCAGAAAAAGCGCCAGCAGCGGAACAAGATGCGCCATAAAACTATGCATGCTCATTCAAAACGCCGGATGCGATAAACGCCTGATACAGGACAATGCCAACGGCGGTCGAGAGATTCAGGCTACGCACCTTGCCCCATATGGGAATGCGCACATGAAATTCCGAAGCGGCCATGATCTGCTCAGGGAGCCCTCTGGTTTCCGGGCCAAATACGAGAACATCGTCTTGCAGAAACGGAAATCGGCCTACGGACACCCCACTTCGCGCAGAAGTCAAAACCAGTCTTCGCCCTTGACCGGGGCCTTCCAGATACGCCTTAAAATTGGGCCAGACCGACACCCGGACATGCGGCCAATAATCAAGGCCCGCTCTTTTAAGATGTTTGTCGTCAAGACTGAAGCCAAGCGGCTCAATCAGATGCAGTTCCGTGGTCGTGGCCGCGCACAAACGCGCCACATTTCCCGTATTTGGCGGGATTTCCGGCTCAAACAGCACGATCTGCATGCCTCATTTCTCCTGTACAATCCCAGGGCCGGCCTTCAGGGCCATGATTCGGGAATAAGACGCTTCCAGACGCTCGCGGGACACGACGCCGCTTTCAACCAGTTCCCGCATGATGCGCTGAATTTCAGGCAGCAGGTCCGGATCATACTCCAAATTGTTGCCAAAAAGCAAAATATCCACTCCCGCCTGAAGGCTTAACAAAAGCGTCTCCCTGAGAGTAAAATGGTCGCGAATGGCTTTCATCTGAAGGTCATCAGAAACGACCACTCCTCTGAATCCCAGATTCTGGCGCAACAGCCCGTTTATAATCGCGGTGGACAGGGATGCGGGAAGATGAGGATCAAGGCCTGAATGATAGACGTGGCCGACCATAACCACAGGCGCGACGCCCTCGCAAATCAGCTTTTTATAGGGGAGAAGTTCGCTTGGCTGCCAGGTTTTTGAAATGTCCGCAACCCCTAAATGCGTATCCTGACGGGCGCTTCCGTGTCCAGGAAAATGCTTCAGACAACCAATCACGCCGGATGCGGCCAGACCGGAAAGAAAAGCCCGGTCATGGCTGGTTACAAGTTCCGGATCTGCGGAAAAAGCGCGGCCAAGCCGGCCTATGACCGGCGAATCCGCAGTGACGGCGATATCCGCCACCGGCGCAAAATTCATGTTGAAGCCCAGAGCATGCAACTCTTCTCCTAAACGTGCGGCGCACTCCCTGGTTGTATCCGGCGTCCCTTTCCCCAGTTCCGCGGCAGACGGCACGTCCATGAAACCTTTTTCAGGCTTCAGCCGCAGCACGGCCCCCCCTTCCTGATCCACCGCCACAAAAAGAGGAATGGACGCCGCCCCTTGCATCGCGGCGATAAGCGCGCGCGTTTGCCTAGGCGAAACAATATTGCGGGGACGTCCCGGGAATTGGATATCCCGGTCAAAAAAAATGACTCCGCCCAAATGTCCCTGGACAATATCGCGCCATATCTCGCTATCCTGTTCAAAGGTCGTGCCCCGAAATCCCAGCATGACCATTTGCCCGACCAAAACCTCTAAAGGCGCGGACCGGGCATCCCATAGAATCTGTCGAGAGGTCGGACGCGTGCCATGTTCGGAAGCGGCACGCGACGCATTCGAAAGCAGGCCGCATGTCATTACTGCCAGCGCTATCACACAAAGAGCGGTTCCGGCGGCTCTTCTCATTCTCTTTCCCCGCGCGCCGCCTCGACGCCTAAACCAACGCAAACGCTTGCTCCTGAACAAGGACGACGCGTTGCAAGCCCCTGCTTCATCTTTTCCAGAAAATCGGCGACAATGCGTTCATGGCCGAATACAAGAGGCGGCAAGGCGTCCACTGGGAAAAATTGCGCTTCGGCCGCATCATCGCCGCCGCACGGCATAGCGGAATGTTTGGAACGTCCATGAAATGCCGTAGTTATGGTATGCTGCCGCGGGTCGCGACTTGGGTCGGAATACACGCCGACCAACCCTTCAAGTTCGACGTCAAGGCCGGTTTCCTCGCGAGCCTCGCGCACAGCCGCATCTTCCAGCGTTTCACCGTATTCCACAAAGCCGCCCGGCAAAGCCCATCCCAAAGGTTCATGCGCTCGCGATACAAACACTATGCCTTTTGCAGGGTCATATATGATGATATCAACCGTGGGCGCAGGATTCCGATATATTTTCAAAGTATGGCCGCAATGGGGACATTTCTGCGTTCTCATGACAACTCCATAAAAAAACTGAACATATACAGCGCCGCGAAAGCGGTCAAGAAACAATGCCCACGGCCTGGACATGCTTTGCAACGTTTTTGGCCATGATCCTACAAAGGCGGCATACGCGGCTAAAAACCATATGCCATATGGCGTTGTCCCAGATTGTCGATATATACGATTTTAAAAAAACAGCCTGGCGCACCACACACCAGACTGCTTTTGTAAAAGGAGGAAGGATGCTTTTTACTTAGCAAATATGATGCCAACATATACACTCAACCAGCAATAACATAACATATTGTTTTTATTATTTTTATAGAAATGATGACGAAAATGTCCCGGCAAGCGTATTATAATTTTTTACAACCAACCGTTCTTTACCCAGAATCAGACAAAAAATTTTAACCAGAATCACTATCCAAGCACCCTTCGCCAGTCAGGAAACGCTCTCTTTCATCTATCTTCCTCTGTGGTTTGAGACCGAAGGCCGGAAAGACCATATAGCCCCACCCCGCGCCTTTTGGGCGGGGCATCAAATGGGGGCTTGCGCCTGGGAAGGGAGATGCACGCCTCTCCCAGGCGCAAAGCCCTGAAGGGCTTTGCTGCCTTATTGCTTGTTGCCTTTGTCGTTTGGCAAGTTGGCGAGTAAGGGATGCGCCACATGCTGGAAACGGCCAGTCAGGAGCTTTACCGCTCATGAGTTTTAGGTTAACATTCACCAGACATGTTGTCATATCCGCAAAGAATATCAGCGCATGGAAAACCGCATGAAAAAGACGACACAGAACACTGCAAATGCAGAACGACTCAGAATGCAACGCCGCAAATTTTTGGCCGGACTGGCGGCAGCCGGCATGATATATGCCGCCCCATCCCTGCTTACGCTCAATGAAGCGCGGGCGACCCGCCCAAGCCATCCTTCACGAAGAAGCCGGCCTTCACGCCCAAGCCATCCTTCACGAAGAAGCCGACCTTCACGCCCAAGCTACCCTTCACGAAGGAGCCGGCCTTCACGAAGAAGACGGCCTTTATGGTGAAACAATTTGTCTCTTCCAATGTGCAGCAACCCCGGCGCCTTTAAATCCCATGCCCTCTGAGGATATATTTGATTTATACTTCCAGGGCATCCCATGCCCTGTACGTCTCATTCGCTGTTCCGCATTGCTTCCGGACATTCGCGCTTTTTTTCATACCTGGCCATATCAAAAAACTTCACTCCTACATAAACGACCCATTATTATACTCAGGCGCACGCTCAACGGACGTTACCGTCTTGACGCCCCATGGTTGCCCAGCCCCCTTTATGAAGATACCGCAACCTGTGCGCTATGCAGCCTTTCCGTTGATATAGTCACGGCTTTTTGCAAAGCGAATCCCAATATACTTTGCATGCATGCAGCGGCAATCCAATTCCGCCATGAAAGCATCCTGCTTCTTGGCTACAATGGTTCGGGCAAAAGCTTGCTGACCGCTCGCCTAATGGCTTCCGGCCATATCGGATACGGAGACGATATGGTCGGACTCATGTCAAACAACGCCATCATGTCTTTTGGCCTTCCACTCAGATTGCGCCGCCCTCTGCCCCCTTCCAGCACGCTTGAGGCTTTTGTCCAAAAATACAAAGGGATAGGCGATACGCGATATCAATATCTGAAGTCCAACATGCCGCTTCTCGCCTCATTCGGCCAGCAAACACGCATCACTTATGGCATTATGATCCAGAGAAGTCCCGGCGTTGCAGAAACGCTTATTTCCGTAGACCGTGCCGGCGGCATGCGCCGCATCCTCCCACGTTACGTCATGCATCATGGCATGGCCAATACCGTATTCAAACACGCCATGGCGCTTATTTCACATGCGCCTATTTTGGTTTTCCGCTATTCCGACCTTGATTCCGGCGCAGAATTTCTATGCCGAAAACTTGAACAAACTTCAGTCCTGTTTTCTGCAAAGCAGGAATATTTCCCGGCTCCTCCCAGGCATTTGCCTATGCCGCCATGCCGCGCTCGGCAAAATTCCCCTGGAAGCAAGCGCATACCCGGAAAAATATCCAGAAGTCCGTTTCTTCATATATATCGCAGAAAATCACGGATGTGCCATATCCGCCATATTCAAGCACAGGGCGTACACTCTTTTTCAGAAAAAACAGGCATGTTTTTGGTTCATACATCCAGTGACGCCATATTTCATTTAAATCAACTGGGACAAGCTGTCTGGAAGCTCCTGGAAGCGCCTTTGAGCGAAACGGAAGCGATTCTTTTGCTTAAAGAAGCCTTCCAAGGCATTCCGCAAGCGAGAATACAAAAAGACATATCAGAACTTTTCCGCGCTCTGCGAAAAAGAGGACTGATTCAGCCAGTCTTAAGGAAAAAACGCCAAAACGGCACGATCAAGCAATACGCCGTCAACATTGCCGGCAGTCCGGCATAAGCCAATCACTGACCATTCCCCAAAAACAGCGTCATGCGCTCATGAAGCAAACAAGACATTCCATCCGTGTTCTCGCAGAGAGTCCGCATCAATGGCGCCTTCACGCAGAATCATCAAACTTTTTTCATCGCGCAGTTCGACTATGGTGGAAGGCAGTCCCCCGGCCGGCTCAGGCAAAGCGTCATACACGCCGTCAACCCGCCGCAAAAGATCAGGATCAAGCTCCCCGACTCTGGTTACAGGCTCGCGTCCGCTTATGTTGGCGCTGCTGGCGCACAAAGGGCCGCAGGCAAGGCACAGATCCCTTACCGCCGGATGCGAGGACACGCGCACGGCGATCTTTCCCGTTCCGCCTGTCAGAAGCGCCGGAACCTGTTGCGCGGCCGGACATACGACGCTCAACGGACCAGGCCAGAAATAGCGGGCTATGTCCAAAAGCGCTGGCGGCATTTCACGCGCTACAAGGGGAAGCTGCGCGATATCGCCGACAGCTACCGGCAAGGGCAAATTATGCGCTCTACGCTTGACCCGATACACGGCCGTCACAGCCGGAGAATACAAAGCGCGCCCGCCTATGCCGAAAAATGTTTCCGTGGGGAAAATAATGATATTGCCATGCAAAATACTGTCTTTGGCCGCATCAAAGTCAAGCATATTCATACATCACCCATCCTTTAGTCGGAAATAACACAGTCCGGTCTTGCAAGCGTAGAATATTGACGATACACCAATGCAATACTGAAAAAAGACAACGCCTGACGGCTGGCCAGACAGCCGCCCTGTGGGAGAAGCCGCGGCTGCATTGCGCTTTGCGCCCGGCTTCAGCCCAGCGTGCGATGCACAGGGTTCATGGACATGCTTCACATAAAATACAACAACGCCAACTATACAAAACGTATGCTTCAATCCGCGGCCGGCCCCGTCTGCCGGCGATTTTTTACGACTGACGGAGAAGCGCCATACCGATAAACCTTCCCGACAAAAAAACGTATATAAGAATTTCATTGGCATCGGTATTTGTCAATCCACCACTTTCCTCTAAAAAACATTGCGTAACACTATAAAGGAACTTTTAATGAGAAAAATCCGCATCCTCGCCGTCGGAAAAATCAAAACCCCGCACTGGCAAGCAGCGGCCCGCCATTACCGGGAACGCTTACGGCATTCATACGCCATAGAGGAAATTGCAATCCGCGATGCTGACCCTGCGCTCGCTCCTGCCGCCCGCAGCCGGGAAGAGGGCGCGCGCCTGCTTGCCTCGATAAAGCCGACAGACAGCATTTTTTGCCTTGACGAACGCGGACGGCAATTCACCTCTCAAGCCTTTGCCGCGGCTTTGGCCCATCATCTGGAAAACGCGACCAAGGTTCCCTGTTTCATTATCGGCGGCGCCTACGGCCTCGCTAAAGAGGTACAAAGCAAAGCGGCCGTGCTCTTGAGCTTCGGGGCCGCGACGCTCCCCCACGAGCTGGCTCAAATTGTACTCTGGGAACAGCTTTACCGTGCGACCTGCATCATAAAGGGCATACCGTACCATCATTGAAGAGCGTCATATCCAACTATCAAGCATGGCGCGGAACATTCGCCCTACTCCTTGCCCTCGGGCTGTTTCAGCTCATAGACGCGACACAGCGGGGAATCATACACCAGCCGGAAATACGGAGTGAAACGAGGATCATCCGGTGAAGAAATGAGCAGTTGCACCATAAGACTATTGTACAGGCGGTCGTCCATGGCCAGCTTGTCGCCTCTCACAGTATTGAAAATAAAATGCCGGTTGTTGAACCGCATATAGGACTGCCCAGAAACTGTGCTGTTCGTAATTAAATTTATGGTATCCGCATAAACCGGCGGCATGCCGTCCACCATAATGGTTCCGTTTTTCATGAGAAACTTCAAAGATTGCGACAGATTGCCCACGGAATACCCCGTTCCGGCGCATTTTGTGAAATCCCACGTTCCGTACAGACTCACCCAGTAAGCCAGACGTAAAAGGTCGAAACTCACAACAAGATACTGAGGACGTCCGGCTGGAATCGCGCTATCCTGCGAACCCAGATGCTCAAGAAAAGCCATGACCTCAGATGCGCTCATGCCCTTGAACACGTCATTGGGCGAAGCTGTTCCGGCTGCCTTGCGCATGATTTGAGCGGCCAGACGCGGATTATCCGTCGTATATACAAGCGCAGGCAGGTACAGATGCCCCGCGGCATGCCGGGCCCCATCCGCCAATGTCTGTCTCTGGGCAAGGTAATGCGCCGCATAACCGAAATCCCACCAATCCCATATAACGCTGTCAGGCGGCGTGGTGAAACGCAGCGTCCGCAAAGCCCGCGCATGCTCCACATCAAGAACCGGCCCCTGGGTCAGCTGAGGAATCAGATAGACATATGGAATGACGAAAATGCAAAGAATAACTTCCGGCAATATGTAGGCCAGCGCTTTTCCCGAGCCGGAGAACACTTTTGGAATGTGTCTGGTAAGCATTTTCTGCATGATCCAGCAAATGGGCACGGCAAACCCAAGGGTTACACTGGCCGCGCCGAACATGACCATACGTCCGCCCAGTTTCATGCCAAGAAACGCAAGCGCTATCAAAGGCAGATGCAATGTTGCCGTCGGCGTAATAAAGAGCAACAAAATAAATCCCAGAACGCCCAAAATGGACACGACAAGCCATGGGTGCAAATAGTTCAGCACCTCTGTAAAACCCAAATCCTGCGTCTCAACAATGCTTTGAGCGGCAGCCGGGTAAGCCAAACGCTCCGGGCTCGCGCCATGCCCTGCGACCTCAGCGCTTGTCTTCAAATAACTTCCTATTGCCCGCCAAAACGTCTGAAAAACCGCAGGGTCCACCATAAAAACAAACACAAGTGCCCATAAAAACAATAAAACCACACGACGGCCAAGGTATTTTCTGGATAACTTAGGCGCACGGTTCAAAATCAGGGCCAAAGTAATGCCGCACAGGGCCCCAGCCAAACCGCCCACCATGGGCAAAGCATAAACCAAGGCGCCTAAAAGAAGGGGGGTACGAATATTACGCTGGGCAAAAAGCAGAATCAAAAAAGGAAGCACTCCGCCGTAGCCGCGTACCAGATAGGGAAACAGCGAGTGCCAGTCCTGACCCCACCAACCGAAGCATCCGGCGAGAAAAAGGGCGCATAGCCAAACCCCGGAAAGCGGCGTTCCTCTGTTTTGGGTTTGATCCGTGAGCTTGAAACTGCGCGCCCCAATCCCGAAATATCGCAAAATCACCGCGGCCGGACTCCGTAGCCATGGGGCCAGCCAGATTGCGGGCACAAGTCCCAACAAAAGGGAAAACAGCAAGGTGACCAGATCGGTGTCCCCAAATCCCAGCAAAGTCCGCCCAAGAAAGGCCGGCGCGAGACTCGCCAGAACGCCCGCGACGACACCGCCGCTCCGCACGCCGAAAACAGCGGCCCAGACTACGACAATCGGCGCAACCAGGCTTGCCAGAAACGGCGGCAACCAAAACGTCACATTCGCGGCGCTTGATCCGGTTATTGAGGATAAAGCGGCGATGAGGACCGACATGGGATGTCCTACGCCAAATTCAAACCCAATGGCGCCGGCCGCCCAGTGATACGCGTCATGCGTCCCCAGAAGAAATTCTTCATCAAGGCAAAATGCGGGCTGCGACCAGCCCGGAAGCTCAATAAGACGCAACCCCAGGGCAATACAATATGCAAGCGCGGCCATGAACGCGACCCGCTTCCAATTTGGATGAGTGTATGTGATGATCCAAGGAGAATACATTATATAAGCATGTCCCGCCAGACAGTCGCTTCAAACAGACGATTCCAGGGCCGCCAAAAACAGGAGATTCAACCGGTTTTGCCATGGCGAAACGCCCAGGCGCGTCCATACCCCCCATATTCTTGCCGGCAAAAAAACGCCAAAAATGTCTTCCCGTTTTCTAGCATGCGCACTCAGGAATTGGAATGCCCTTTTCAAAGGATGGCGACGAGCGCGCAAACGCGCGCTTCTGGATACACTCCAATCATAGACAAATCAATAAATAAGGGCTATCTAAGGCTCCATTCAAGACTGAATAGACAAAACGGCGCATGCCTCCCCTCAACTCAGAAAACCAAACAGGTTTTGTTATGAATACTCCAAGGCAACGATCCGTAACAGGCATTTTTTATTCCATCTGCTTTGCCCAGTTCATTATCCCGTATATGGTCTCCTCCGTCAGCCTTGCCCTGCCGTCAATCGGCCGTGACCTTCACGCCACGGCCATGCAGCTTGGCTTTGTCGAACAATTTTATCTCATCGCCATGGCTATGACGCTTTTGACCTTCGGATGCCTTGGAGACCTCCTCGGCAGAGGCAGGGTATATGCGTGCGGCTTTGTCGTATTCACCATCTGTTCCGCCGCAATAGGCTTTATGACCGACATAACGGCCCTTCTCGTGGTGCGGTGCATTCAAGGCGTGGGAGCTGCGGGACTCCTTTCCATATCCATGGCTCTGGTCACCTCGCTATTTCCGCCCGAAGAGCGGGGCCGGCGCCTTGGCATCCTCTCCGGCTTCATTTATGCGGGATTGTCGGCCGGTCCTTTTTTGGGCGGCGCTATTGTCACAAACTTTGGCTGGCGCAGCGTGTTCTGGACAGTGGGGCCTGTGGCCGGCATCATCAGCATTTTCTGTCTTGTACGCATGTGGAACGAACGCGGCAACGCTTCCGGCGAAAGTCTGGACTACAAGGGCAGCCTGCTGTACGGGGCGTCTTTCGCTCTTTTTATTATCGGCGCGTCGCGCATCATCATGCCCTTTGGCTGGCTTATTTTCCTGCTTGGGATCATTGGTTTCTTTATTTTCTACCACATTGAAAAGAAAACCAAAATGCCCCTGCTTGACGTTATCTTGCTGCAAAAAAACCGCCTTTTGTCCTTTGGCCTCATCGCGGCCATGGGCAACTACGCCTCAATATGCGGCGTCACCTTTTTTGTGAGTCTCTATTTGCAGTATGTTCAGGGCCTAAGCCCGCAGATAACCGGGGTCATCATGCTTGTCCAACCTATTGCGCAAGTCATTGTTGCCCCTCTGGCGGGGAGAATCATCGACCGCAACAAAATCGGCAAGGAAAAGCTGGCCAATATCGGCATCGGGCTTACCGGCATAAGCCTTTTGTGCATGGCCCTGACCGCAGGCAGAAGTTTTTCCCTGTATGTCATTCCCTTTGAACTTCTGCTTATCGGCATTGGATACGGAGCCTTTATTGTGCCAAACACCGTCATCGTCATGGGCAGCGTGGAAAAGAAACAATTGGGCCTAGCCTCCAGTCTGGTTGCGGTGATGCGCAATCTCGGCATGGTTGTAAGCATGACCTGCGTGACCATTATCTTTTCAATTTTTATGGCCAGCCAGGCCGTAACCCCCGAAACAATTCCAACCTTCCTGCTGACCATGCGCATCAGCCTCGTCGTCTGCACGTTTTTCGCGCTCATGGGATTTGTTTCCTCATTTGCACGCGGCAAGCAGCATCGCCCGGTTTCTTCGGAAAGCGACTAAACAACGGCAAAATGACGCTATCTTTTTTTGCAAAGAACGGATGCCGGGAATGACAGAAAGCGAATTCACGCCTGGGGCCCTTGCTGTTTTTCTTGAAAAAGAAGGCTTCCACAGCGAAGAAAGAGGAGATCCGCGCAAACTATTTACATTTATACGCCTTTTAAAGACCTGGAACGACAGGACCAATCTCGTTGGTCCACGAACCTGCCGGGATATCGTCCGCACCCTGATTCTGGACAGCCTGCATCTGGCCCGTTTTCTGCAGGACCTTCCCCTGCCGGAAGCTCCTGAGACCTGGGATCTGGGCGCGGGCGCGGGCATTCCGGGCATCCCGCTCAGACTGATTTGGACGCCGGGAACATATCGCCTTGTGGAAGTGCGGGAAAAACGCACGCTTTTTTTACGCACAGCGCTTGCCCACATCAAACCCGCGCGCACAAGCGTGTTTGCCGGCCGCGCGGAAGACTTCATGAAGGCGCAGACCCGTGCAGGAAAAGCGGGCGATATCGTCCTTAGCAGAGCCTTTATGCCCTGGCCGGAATTATTATCCTTTGCCGCGCCATACCTTGCGCATGACGGACGAATCATTATTCTTGCGAATATTCCCGCGCCTGTCGCGGAACTCCCGGATGGCTGGACGCTTGAAACCATGCGCTGCTACACAGTATCGGATAAAAGCCGCTATTTCTGGTCGCTGCGCCTCACCGAACAAACTATTTGACCAAACAGGAAAAACAACCGCCACCCTTTCGAGAGCCACATTTCCGCCCCCGATACCGATGACCAATCCGTCCTTGGAATATAAGCAGGTCTCAAACCTGAAAATCAACTAAAAACCTCAATCCTGGCACATCCAGGACTGAGGTTTTTAGTTCTCATGCGGAATAGGAGTCCGCTGCGGCAGCTTATCCGAAACCTTCAAAAACCTCAACGCTCGTCAACATAATCCCAGTCCCACGAAGCATTAAACCGTTCCATAAACTCTGCGGGCGGCACAAGCGGCTCTTTCAAACGATTAATAACAGGCAAAGATATCGCGTCATTACGGATATATTCGATGCCCGCCTGCTTCACATCGGCCAGATAGGCTTCAACCCGCTCCCGGTATGCGTCAAACATGGGCGGATACAGGGCGCCGGATGCACAGCACAGGATATTGGTGATATTCGCATTGATAATGTTCATCTGGGCCAACAGGGCGTCGAAATTGTGCTCAATCTGAGGAAAACCGCAGGTGGAAATAAGCACCTGTTTTTCATGCCGGCCCTTGAACCGCCAAGGATGGCGAATGACGCCGTCTTTGTCATAATACATCTGGGGCATGAGACTTGGAAAGACGATTCTGTCCATGCAGGCTTTCGTCTTTGACGGCGCTCCATATATATACAAAGGAAAACTCCAGACAATAATATCAGCCTTGACATATTTGTCGCGTATGCTCATGGCGTCGTCATCAATAACGCACCGCCCCTGCGTTTTTCTCCAGCACGCGGAGCATCCTGTGCACGGCTCTATCCTGACGTCTTTCAGACAAATGTACTCGACAAGACAGTCTGGCCGGGCCTCTTTCACGCCCTCAATAAATTTCTCCGTCAATTTCATGGTTCTGCCCTCTTTTCCTTTCGGGCTTCCGTCCAGGACCAAAACTTTCATAGCGCTCTCCTTCGAAGTTTTGGAGTATACACTCCCTGTACTGTAAATAAAAAAGTTTCACCAAAAAAATGACGCATTTGCCCGGCCTTTAACGCTCCGGCATGTTTCTTATACTGATGTATATGCATCAGTATAAACTCACCAAACCTTTGTCAAGCTGTTCCCCCTATTTCAGCATTATCTGTACTCCTTTAAGCAGGACGACTGATGAATACATTTTTTAATGAAACAAACGTTGAATAAAACAGCAATTCTATAAGAGTCCATACTTTCAAAATATAAAGGAGGCAGAATGTTTACGGCTTTCATGGCGCTATCGTTAGACAGGCGCACGTAGTATAGTCAGCTATCTTCCTCTGTAGTTTTAAACCGAAGGCCAAAAGGCCGTATAGCCCCACCCCGTGCCTTTTCTCGCGGGGTATCTGAGGGGCGCAAGACCGTTCAGATTTCCTGCAATCGTATTGATTTGACAATTCAGTACGTATAGGGTGCATAGAACATCTCGGGCTTATGACAGAGCTCTGCTATAGAGATGCAATCAGAGGACTTTTCTGGAAAGATATTGATGCAATGTTCATTCGGAAGCCGGTAATCCCTGCCATACCCGCATACGCCCACTTTTTTAGGAGAAACAGACATGAGAAGATTGCCCCGCATTTTTTTGCTTGTTCTTGCGCTTTCGCTCAGTCTCCTGCCATATCCCGCTCCTGCCAAAGATCATCAGGAAAAAACGACGGACTTCATCAAACGCTATCTGAGCGTAACGCCTCCTAATGGATGGGAAATGGAACAGGAATCACAGGGGGGATTTATGACAGGTATGTTTGAGGACTGTACGGCCTATGTGCAGAAGGATGGCAGTCTGGGGGTTATGGTCTGTCCCGTTTTGGGAGAAAAACAGAGCTTTGCAGATACAAGAAAGGACTTCATGCAGGATAGCCATTTTAGCCTTCATGATCGCTGCCTCATCGGAAAAGATGAAGAACTGGCCATACTCCTGGTTCCCTTGAAAAACGACAGGGAAGACAAACAAGGTGCGGTTTTTATTGTTGTTAACAAAGAACCCATGATAGATGGCGGCAGCGGCGGCAAGGATATTCTGCAAAAGGCCAGCCCCATGCTACGCCTGTTTACTCATTTTGATTGGCCTAAAAAAATTTTTGAGGGTAAAGCCGAATAGTATTTATCAGAAAGCAGATCAACCATGCGCTATTTTATCATGCCGCTTGCCGGGGTGGTCATGCCTGCTTTCTGAGTGGCGGCTGGGCGCAAGGCTCAAACTGCCCCAATGCTCCGGCGCACGGCATTTGCCGCTCATCCTGCCCCCAGTTATCTATAATCTTGCTGACGCGGATTATCTTGCGATTTTCGGGTAAAGAGCTTTTTCTTAACAGACTTGCAATTTTTTCATGCCGCAAATATAGTTTTCCATAAAAAAGTCAACGATATGAGTCTCGGAAGACACTGTGCATTTCTCCTTCATGTTCATTTGATCGTTATTACAAAATATCGGTATGGAGTCTTCACACCGGCTATTCTTGGCGGCCTGAAAAAATATTTGCCTAGGATTGCCGGGATTTTGAGACTGAGCTTGTCAAATTTGATGGAGAAGACGACCATGCCCATCTGCTTGTCGCGCATCCGCCCAAAGTACCATTTCGTCTTTGGTCAACAGCTTGAAAGGCGCGTCCAGCAGGCTCATCCGCAAAAAGGGCTATCCTTCGATTCAAAAAAAACTCCGGGGCGATTCTCTCTGGTCGCCAAGCTATTTTGCCGGAAACTGCAAGAAGCGCCGGTCTCTGCCCTGCGGCAAGCATATCGAATCTCAAAGAACGCCCAATTAAAGGTAAAAATTCCAGGTAAGACACGCCTTATGAGGTGATGCGGTTTACTTCAAGGACCACATCCAATTTCTGCAATGCCTGAAGGGTCTGATACAAATGAGCCGCATCATGAACTTCAATGGTAAGCGTAATTTCAGTCTTTCCATCAACCAGAGAGCGCAACGAGCCGGAATCGATATTGACGTCATGGTCTGCAAGCAGGGACGACACTTTGCCCATGACCCCTTTGACATTGCGAACAAGAACATGGATACGCGCGGGATACGGCTTGCCTTCATGCCCTTCCCAGTACACTGGAACCAGGCGCTCAGGCTCCATCTTGGCCACGCTTTTGCAATCAGAGGTATGCACGGTTATGCCTCTGCCGCGACTGATATACCCCACGATAGGGTCTCCCGGAACGGGATTGCAGCACCCGGCGAAACGAACCAGCACATCGTCCACGCCTTTAATGACGATGCCCTCGGAACGACGCGCCTGCTCTGCGTTCTCGGTTTTGTTCTCCTCAACCACGCCGGCAGCCTCTTCGGCTTTGGGCAAAAAGCGCTTAAGCACGCGGCGCGGCGTAATCCGCGAATACCCAATGGCGGAGAACATTTCCTCCGTACTCTTGAAAAAAAGATCCTTGGCCAGCTCCGCAAGTTCGGAATCTTTCATTTTGGCCACGTTCACGCCCAGCCTGCGACCCTGCTTCTCCAAAATTTCGCGTCCAAGGGTCACGCTGCGATTGCGCTCTTCAGTACGGATGAAGTTCTGGATGCGGGTTCTGGCGCGTGCGGTTTTGACGAATTTCAACCAGTCGCGGCTGGGATGCCGATTGGGATCCGTAATAATTTCAACGGTGCTTGAATTTTCAAGAGGACTGTTTATGGGAACAAGACGGCCGTTGACCTTGGCGCCTACGCAGGTGTCGCCGACTTTGGAATGAATGGCATAGGCGAAATCCACCGGCGTCGCCCCTTCGGGCAGTTCTTTCACATCCCCACGCGGCGTGAACACATAAATTTCATCCTTGAACATGTCAAAGCGCAGGGACCGCATGAACTCGCGGGAATCGCTTTCCATCTTCTGCCAGTCCAGAAGTTCCTGAAGCCACTGAAACTGCTTTGCATCCTTGCCCTTAATCCTTCCGCCTTCTTTATAAATCCAGTGCGAGGCGACCCCGTGTTCCGCAAGATAATCCATATCCCTGGTGCGAATCTGAATTTCAAAACGCTCGCCGCCCGGCCCTACCACCGTGGTGTGCAGGCTCTGGTACATATTGGCCTTGGGCATGGATATATAGTCCTTAAAGCGCCCCTGAATGGGATTCCAGGCGGCATGGACCTGCCCAAGCATGGCGTAACACTGGCGAACTTCATCCACAATGACCCTGAAGGCAATAATATCATAGACCTGATCCAGGGTCAGACCCTGCTGAACCATCTTCTTGTAAATACTGTATTTATGCTTGATTCGCCCTTTGATTTCGCCCTTAATGCCCAAATCATCAAGCATTTCCCGCAACAGCCCGGTGATTTTATCGATATATTGCTGTTCAGCCGTGCGATTGGATTCAAGCCAGTCCGTCATCTGGCTGTACACATCCGGCTTCAGGTACATGAACGACAAGTCTTCCAGGCGCAGTTTGATGCGGTGCAAACCAAGGCGGTTGGCCAAAGGCGCATATATGTCCATGGTTTCCTGGGCAATCAGCTTTTGCTTATGCGGCTTCTGAAATTCCAGGGTGCACATATTATGCAACCGGTCGGCAAGTTTGACCATGAGCACCCGGATATCTTCCGCCATGGCCAAAATCATTTTACGAATGTTCTCGGCCTGCGCCTCTTCTTTGCTTTCAAAGGATATCTGGCTGATTTTGGTCACGCCATCGACAATATTGGCGACTTCATCGCCGAACCGAAGCTTGATGTCCTCAAGCGTGGCGGCCGTATCTTCCACCGTGTCATGCAAGAGCCCCGCACAGATGGTGGCTTCATCCATACGCATTTCAGCAAGCGTATACGCCGTGGCCAAAGGATGCATAAGATAGGGTTCCCCGGAAAGACGCACCTGTCCGGCGTGCATGGCCGCGGAATACACATAGGCGCGCTGTATGCTCTCGATATCCGCATTTTTGCGAACCTCAAGAATCTTGTCGATAATATCCTGGATGCGAATCGTATTCATTGTTGCGGGACCAGATTTTCTTTCCGCGCGACCCACCAATGTATGAAGTTATACATAAGTCCGGCCGGAGCGGGCTCTATGCCCTGATACCGGGCATTCACAATGGATAATGTGTTAGGAATATACAAAAACGTATAGGGTTGCTCTTCATGAAGTATTTCCTGAAAACGATCGTACAGTTTCTTGCGTCGCGCCATATCCATGGTAGAGCGCGCTTCATCAAGAATCTCATCCACTTCCAGATTTTTAAACCAGGTAAAGTTGAGCCCCCCGGAAACAGCCTTGGAAGAATGCCAGACATCAAAGATATCCGGATCCTGAAGAATATTCCATCCCAGAATGATTGCGTCAAAGTTTCCCTTATCCACAAACTCCTTGATAAAAGCGGCCCATTCCACAGTGCGCACCTTGACGGCGATGCCCAGTTCCTTAAGCATGCTTTGAATGATGACCGCCACATTGATACGTTGCGTATTACCCTGATTGGTCAAAATGGTAAACCGGAAAGGAACGCCGTCCTTCTCCAGAAGCCCGGTTTTGGGATTGCGCGTCCATCCCGCTTCCTGCAAAAGCCGCCCCGCCAGTTCCGGGTCATAGGGATGCTCACGGATTGCCGTATTGTATACCCATGTGCCGGGCTTATATGGCCCGACTGTGGTCATTCCTTCTCCAAGCAGCACGGCGGCTACAATGCTCTTCCTGTCTATGCCGCAGGTTATGGCCTTGCGCACGCGCGCATCCTGAAAAAACGGATGCCGCAGGTTATACCCAAGAAACGTATAGCCTGAAGAAAGATAGGCGTATTTACGCCACTGCTCTTTCCATTCGGGTCCATTAGTCTGAAAACGATATTGCTGCGGAGTCAACCCCATCATATCCAGCTTTCCGGCTTTTAATTCCAAGAACATGGTAGCCAAATCCGGAATGATGCGGTATATTACCGTATCAATATACGGTCTGCCTTCAAAGTAGCGTTCATTGGCTTCAAGCACGAGCTTTGAGCCCGCTTCCCACTCCTTGAGAATATAGGGACCGCAGGAAAGCGGTTTCCGGGCAAGAGGCGTGGTGCGCAAGTCATGACCCTCCAGGGCATGCTTTGGGAGAATGCCCGTCATCCAGGTAATGAGGCTTCGGGCAAGCGGTTTGTCGTAGCGGACTTCAAAGGTGTAGCGCCCGATTTTTTTGAACTCCTTAATTCGCAAAAAATCTTCCGCATACGCTGTAGGCGTTTTGGGGTCAATCATGACGCGGTAAGTAAACTCAACATCATCGGCCGTAAGTTCCACCCCATCTTGCCAGAAAATGCCCGGTTTAAGCTTAAAGCGCAGGAGTTTTCCCTCCTCAAGCACCTCATAGGAGTCAGCGGCCCAGGCGGTAATGGATAAATCCTTATCATACTTTAACGGCGCGACGTAAAAATAAGACCCTATTTCATGAGATGCGGAATCCGATGCAAGAAAAGGCAAAAGATTGGACGGTTCGCCAATGCTCCCCAAAATAATGCGGCCTCCATATCGCGGCTGAACAGATTTTGAAGAAAGAGGGAACGTCCGCGCAATATCAGCGGATGCGACGGCTTCATAGCTAAACGGCGCAGGCGGAATACTTAAGACAAGCGAAATAAAGAAAATCAAAAATACTTTTGCTCGCAACATGCTCGTATGATATGGTTTTATGATTGCAATGCTTTTGAAGTGATCTTTTTGGAAAGATCGACCGAAAACAGGCGCGAATTTATGCCCTTAAAGCCGACCTGTTCAGGCTAGCATATATCCGGACGGTTGAAAACCGCCGTTTCTCCCAATAACCGTTTAAAAGTGTTTACAAATTATACAATTCGTGTATCAACAAGAAAGAAGTGGTATATGACCAGGCCGGCAGTCATATTCTGATCTCCCGGACTGGATGCGGTGCGACAACCATTCATACCATCCGTTTAAACGCATTATAAAGATGAATAGCGAGAACCACATGGAACCGAACATGGAATTGAAGGCGCGCAGCATTCTCGAACGCTTCCTTCATGACTCCATCCCCGAATATATCCAGGACGGGGGGCGCAGTATCCTTGAGCATGGAGGAGTCCAGAAAATCAGTCTCAAAAAAGGAGACGCCTACTGGGACATTGAAGGAAGCATTGAGGGCGAAGACCTGCAAACATACAGTCCGCGCATATCCCTGCAACTTAACGAGGGCAATTGCAATTTTCTTTGCAACTGTCCGGATTCCTTTTCCGGCGTATGCCGACATGTGGCCGCAACTGTTCTAAAAATTCTAAGCACACTGAATGTCGAGGAAAACAGCGCCGAGGAACAAAGCGCCCCGTACCCGCGTGCGGAATGGAAACAAACATTCAGGTCTTTTTTCGCTACGGAAATTGAGCCGGAAGTCGGCAAACACTACCTGATCTATCGATTCTATCCTGAGCCGGGGCGTCTCCAGCTGGCTTTTTTCCGGGCAAGGCAGAACAAGTCCGGTCTGTCCACCGTCCACAGCGAAGTCACGTTGCAGCAGATTATCGATAATCCCTCATGGTGTGAACTTTCGCCCGGACTGCCTGTTGTGGCGCGTCAAATCGGCATTCACCTTGACTATTACGGGCACAGGATCGCGGTGCCTGACGGACTGCTCACATGGCTTTTATGGACTATCAGCAAGGAATATTACCTGTTTTGGATGGATACCGATACGCCCTGCACCATCACTAACACCCCCATGCATTTGAAGCTCAAGCCCACGCTTGAGAATGAGGGGCTTCTTTTCAATGTGCTCATGCACAGAGAGGGCAAAAAACCCATCAGCATCATGGACCGGGAAATAACCTTTCATGGACAGCTTCCCTTATGGGTTTGCTGGAACAAGGGATTTTATCCGGTGCACACAAGCCTTGATTCGCAAATCATTAAGGAATTGGTCACCCAACCGCCTCTTGTTCCGCAAAATGAGGTTTCCGAATTTCTGGACAGGGTCTGGTCCAAACTGCCGACCTCCGCGCTCCTTGACCAGGAAGAATTCCTGCGGCATATGGAGCCTCTTTTTGTGCCCGCAGTCTACAATCCCAAACTGTTCCTTGATGAGGAAGGCAGCCTCCTGACTCTTGAAATTCAAAACGTATATGAAACCATGCATGGCGAGTTCGTGCTTCCGGGACCAAACCCGGATTTCCAGACCGGCAGTTACGCAAGCGAGGGTAAAACCTTTCTGATTCGCAGGTCTCCTGAAGAAGAAAGCGCGCTGACCAATATCCTTACGGAAATGAACTTCCAGCCGCGAAACAACCGCATCTGGTTTTTGGAGCCGGAAGAAGCTATCGCCTTTTTGCTCGACTCCTACCCCGACCTTGTGCAGAAATACCGCATTTACGGTGAACAAACCCTGTCCCGGTACAAGGTCCGCCTGTCGCAGCCCGTAATTACCGCCACGGTGGAAAGCAACGAAGAAGACAAATGGTTCTCGCTTGATATCGACGTCCAGTATGACGGGCAAAGCGTTTCCCTGGAAAGGCTCTGGAAAGCGTGGTCTCAGGGCAAGCGCTACGTGCAGCTTAAAGACGGCTCATACACGAGCCTTCCTGAATCATGGCTCAAACGCATCAGCCACAAGCTCGAAGCATTGGGCTATGATCCGGACAAACCGCCCAAAAACAAATTCAAGCAGTTCGAAGCTCCAACTTTGGACAGCCTTCTTGAAGACATTCCAGACGCGCATACCGACTCGTTCTGGAACACCCTGCGGGAAAAACTGCACAGCTTTACTGAAATAAAACAGCTCGCCGCCCCCAAAAACCTGACGGCCACCCTGCGTTCCTATCAGCTTCAGGGACTGTCGTACATGAACTTTCTCAGAGATTACGGCTTTGGCGGCATACTTGCGGACGAAATGGGCCTTGGAAAAACGGTGCAGACGCTTGCGTTCCTTCAGCACCTTGTCAATATTGGGACAGAAGAGCCCAACCTCATCGTGGTGCCCACCTCCGTGCTCCCCAACTGGGACCGGGAAGCGGAAAAATTCGTGCCTAATCTCCGGCGGCTCATCATTTATGGCACGCGACGCGAAGGCATGTTCAAAAAAATAAAAGATTCGGACATCGTCATAACCACATACGCTCTTTTGCGCCGCGACCTTGAGGATCTGCAGGATTTCCAGTTCAACGCGCTCATTCTTGACGAGGCGCAAAACATCAAAAACCCCAACACCATAACCGCGCGCTCCGTGCGCCGCATCAATTCGCGCATGAGACTCTGTCTGTCGGGAACGCCCATTGAAAACAATCTTTTTGAGTTGTGGTCCCTGTTTGAATTTCTCATGCCCGGTTTCCTTGGTTCCCAGCATGCCTTTCAGCGCGGCGTGGTTAAACCGATCAAGGATGGAGATGAGGACACGCTGCAATATCTGCGGACCCGCGTGCGCCCCTTTATTCTGCGGCGAACCAAATCTGAAGTGGCCAAAGATCTGCCGCCAAAAATCGAAACCACGCAGTATTGCGCCCTGGCTGAGGAACAGGCGGAACTCTATGCCGTCTTGGCCCGCAAGCTGCGCGATCAGGTTATGGCCGACGTCAAGGAAAAAGGCATGGCGAAAAGCCAAATATCCATTTTGGACGCACTGCTTAAACTGCGCCAGATATGCTGTCATCCACGTCTTCTGAAAATCGACATGCCCGGATTCAACGCCAATCTGCCTTCCGGCAAATTTGACGCCTTTAAAGACATGATCACCGATATCGTGGAGGGCGGGCACAAAGTTCTGGTGTTTTCCCAGTTTGTGCAAATGCTGCATATTATCCGCTCGTGGCTTTCCATCGCGGAACTGCCCTTCGCCTATCTTGACGGAACCAGCAAGGACCGTTTCGCACAGGTCGACCGCTTTAACGAGGATCCGTCCATCCCCATCTTTCTTATCTCGCTCAAAGCCGGCGGAACGGGTTTGAACCTGACTTCGGCCGATTATGTCATTCACTATGACCCGTGGTGGAACCCGGCCGTGGAAAACCAGGCCACGGACCGCGCCCACCGTATCGGACAAAAAAACCAGGTCTTCTCATACAAACTGATCTGTCAGAATACGGTTGAAGAAAAAATTCTCAAGCTTCAGGATCAAAAGAAAGGCATGGCCGAGGCTATTATCCCCGGACAGGAAACCTGGAAATCCCTGACCAAAGAAGATTTGGAAATGCTTTTTGAGGTTTAAAAAATCGGGCTCTCGTCTGAGAGCCCTAAAATCAACTTTCTGAAAAGATGCGCGGCATGAGCGGCAATATAACAGCAAGGTCCAGACAGCGCTTTACAGGCTTAAGGCCCGATAGACGTTGCAAATCCTCTTCAAAATGGTGAATGCTCCGCGGGAAAAGACGCGGGGCGTACCCGGCCTTACGACCTTCGACCGCAAACCATAAAGAAATCATGATGAAACAATATCCGTCGTCATGCCTTGCATTCGCCAGGGAGCAAAGTTTGTGAGCAAGAAGATATTAGGCGCATGTGCGACGGCGCTCTTTATCGTCTCCCTTGTAACGCTGTACAGAGGATGGAAAGGCGCGGCCGCGGTCCGTCCCGCGGACAGTTATGAAGACCGGGGAGTCCACACCTTCGCTCCATACCGCGTGCTTCCCGTTCAGGTCGAAAACACTTCGGGTTCCA
>CALUUT010000018.1 GCA_944324045.1 uncultured Desulfovibrionaceae bacterium
AAAAAAGGCGGAATATGCAGACCGCGTCTGTTATGCAGGAATAGAAACATCATAACCCATATAGTAATTGGATAATATAAAAGCCGGAATCATAAAATGATTCCGGCTTTTTCATTTCCATATTTCAACCTGGTGAAATATGACGGCAGACAAAACTTTAAAAAATATTATAAGGAAATCAGAAGAATTTCTATAAAAGGCGGCACAATCATATTTTAACCCATCGCAATAATGCGACATACCATGACACAGGAGAACATCATGCCCAAAAAAACGATAAAATTCTGTTATGCATTGGCATTGCTTCTTGCGCTCGCTTTCCTGATTCCGGCATCCGGCGCCTGGGCTGCGAAAGCCGCCGCGCCAACGCCGCAAACAATCATTGCGCTTCCGCCGGTCAACAAAAGCACAAAGGCCGGCGCTGAAAACTTCTTCAAGAAAGCGATTAATGAACCTGTACTGTACATCGGGTACCAGGCGCTTCCTCAGGAAATGACTTCGCAATTCCTTTTAAAGAACGGCATCGTCAATGTCGCGACGCTTGATGATCTGAGCATGAAAAAATTCAAAACCCTGCTTGGCGCCGATGCCGCCATGTTCACCACCATCACGGACTGGACCCCTGTGCCTGACGACAAAAACAAGCTGAACCTCATGGTCACATATGTTTTAAGAGATTCAGACACCGGGAAAACGCTGTGGACATTCAGCGATGAAGTGAATATCGACCTTGAAGACCGTTTCTACGCGGGCAAGCTGGGCATTCTCACCCAAACCCTGCTGGCCGGGGCAAACAGCATGACCATGAGTCTGTTCAACAAGCCGCTTCAGGATTATACCGTAACCCTGGATGATATCCCCACTGGTCCTTACAACCCGACAATCACGCAACCGTAAAGCAAAAACAGTCCAACGCTCTGCGTCTTGCCTGAAGCTGCGACGCTTGCGGCAAATCAAAGCCCCTTTCCTGCGACGGAAGGGGGCTTTATTCTGTAAAAATTGCAAGTCTAACCCTTGCGCGCCGCCTCTTTTTTCCACCAGGATGGATACAAAGGACCGCAGGAAGACACGCAACATTACATCAGGCTTACAAATCCGGCAAAGAACAAATAAACTCCATTACGGCATCTGGCTCGCAGTCATGAAAAGAATCCTTAAGGTCGCATTTTGAAAGCGCCCGCCGCACTGCGCCCTTTTGCCATGGAACGCCGTGTAAAGACGCCTCAAGCGGCTCGACGCCATTCCCGAAAAAATCGCCTCTGAAGGAACATCCGGCAATACTGCCGCGTTCAATTCGAAATCCGCATTCAAGGCTTCCCCATGTAAACCGTTTTGCCTGTGCAACATTGAATGCCGGCGAAGTCCCCCAGTTCCATTCCCAGGCGCGATAGCGCGTCTCCGCAAGCACATGCGCGCCTGCAACCGCCGCTTCCGGCACAGGCTTCTTTTCCGCTCCGCAGGCCTCGCGCACAGCCTTTTTCAAGACGGCCACGTCGCATTCCGGCGGCAAAAGCTCTTTTAAATTGACGACCCGGCTGCGCACGGAATCAAGCCCCTTCAAGGACACTTTGGCCGGATCAGGACTCAGCGTATGCGCCATTTTTTCCATGTCCACATCATAAAGCAGGGTGCCGTGGTGCAGCGCCACGCCCAAGCGGCGCAATTGCGCGCTTCCGGATATTTTACGCCCTTCAACCGCCAAATCGTTACGGCTGTTGAACTCCGCCGCAACCCCGCAACGTTTTAGCGCTTCAGCCACTGGACGCATGAACGGCAAAAAATCAACGGCCGTCCCTGCATCCGGTTTGATAAAGGTATAATTGATATTGCCCAGATCATGATACACCGCGCCGCCGCCGGTAAGCCGCCGCACGACGGGAATTCCTGCGCTGTCCAGATACGCTTTGCGCACCTCGACCTGCGCGTTCTGATGCCGCCCCACGATAACCGAAGGCCCATTCTGCCAAAGGATAAGAACGCCGTCCTCGCCGCCGGAAAACAGTTCCGGACGCCGCTTTTCCGCGATGCAACGAAAAAGGTATTCTTCCAGTCCCAGATTGAACGCAGGATCATGCGAATCTGTTTCAAATGCAATCATGCTTCTCCTTCCCATGTTCGTTCGTCATGCGGGAAAACGCTCTTCCGGCATCAAAACGCATTTTTTGCAGATTGCCGCAAGGCCGGCCGCTACAATTCGTCCGGCAAGGACTGAAGCTCAGCCAGAGTGAAAACCGGGCCGTCCACGCACACATATTTCGTGCCGATATTGCAGCGGCCGCACAGGCCAATTCCGCACTTCATGCGCCTTTCCAGAGTGGTTACAATGTCATGCGGTCCAAAGCCCAGCTTTTGCAGGGCTTCCACGGTAAAACGAATCATAATCGGCGGGCCGCATACAATGGCGACCGCGTTGTCCGGGGACGGAGCAAGATCAGCGAGCACATGGGGAATAAGCCCCACACGATGGGGCCAATCCGGCGCCTCGCGGTCAATGGTCAAGGTCACGGAAAGGTCCGCGCGTTCCAGCCATTGCGGCAGCTCATAGGAATATGAAAGATCCTGAGGCGAACGCGCGCCGTATAACAGCGAGATAGCGCCAAAATCATTGCGATGATCCAGCATGTGCAAAAACAGGGTGCGCAACGGCGCCATGCCTATGCCGCCGCCCACAAAAAAAATATTCTTCCCTTTCATGGGCTCGACATTAAAGCCATTGCCCAACGGGCCGCGCACCCCGACTTTGTCTCCCACGGACAATCCATGCAGACGATTGGTGACTTCTCCTGCGCGCATCACCGAAAATTGCAGATAATCCCGGCAGGATGGCGGCGAATTAATGACAAACGTAGCCTCGCCCACGCCAAAAATGGAAAGCTGGGCCACCTGTCCGGGAATAAACGTAAAACGTTCCCATGCTTCCCGCTCATCCAGACAGACCCTGAATGTTTTGATAGCTGGCGTTTCCTCAATCACGTCCAGAACGGTTCCCACATATGGAACAAAGGGATTGACGGAAAAATCCGCGGCGCTTGGCCGCATTCCCGTAACATTCATGCCGGAACTCCTAAAGAACATGCGCAAAAAACGCGCATGGTCATGATTTATACCCAAGATTACGGGTGACATACATAAGCACGCCAAGCATACAAACCACCAATCCGGTTCCCACGAGCAAGGCGTAATCCTCAAGCTGAAGCAATGCGTAAAGCAGGATATACAATGCCGCAAGCAAAACGGCGACGCCGCATGCGCGCAACGCATTCCGCAAAGCCGCGGCCACATAAAGCGAGATCATCAAAATGGCCGCGACGCAGGCTATCGCATATGCCGCCAAAAAACCCATATGCTCGGCAAGAGACAACAAAATCAAATAAAAAACCGTCATTGCAAGGCCAACAAGCCCATACTGCAAAGGATGCATCCGCATCGCAATGGACGCCTCAAAAGCGATAATGCCCACAAACGTCAGGCAAATAAACAAAATACCGTACTTCGTGGCCCGCTCAACCTGGCTATAGTACGTAATCGGTTCAAACAGATCCGCGCCCACAGTAAACCGTCCCATCTGATGTTCGTACCGCATGCCGGAAGAATGCTCTTCACTCAAGAAACATTGCGGATATGACCGGGCAAGATGGGGTATCTTCCAGCGCGCCGTAAAGCCCGTGGACGTCACTTCCCGTTCCGTGGGCAACTTCTCGCCCTGGAAACTGGGATGCGGCCAAGAAGACTGCATGTCTATCAGACTGTTTTCTCCAATAGGGGCAATCTGAATGCCGCTGCTGCCGTTAAGCCGCATGGAAAGAGCAAGAGACAGCTCCGCGCGTCCCGGCGCCAGAGGCAGCGGCACGCGAAAGCCCGACTCCAGCCAATTCAGGCCGGTTCCCGGCTCGGCGGAAAGAACTATTTCCTCGGATATAATCCCCGGACCGGCAAAACACGCAGTGCAGCGTATATCCTCAAGCCCGCGCGGATCCGCCACGCCAAACGCCAAAAAGGCACGTTCCCAACGAACGCCGTTCCACTTGTTTACGCTTTTATAAATATCCGGAAGCATGAAAGAGCCATTCAAAACAATCTTTGACGTATATACGGTATGCCGGTAAATGCTTCGAACCCGTTCCTCGGGAAGAAGCTCCACCTTCGCCGTGAACTGATTCGGCAACACCACTACAAAGCGGGATACGACTCTCGTCGTCGCCCACTCGATCACGCCATCGGCCCGTTTAATCTTTTCCCTCTCATGCAGTTCCACGGGAACAATCAAAAGCGGCCCCTGTATCAGTTGAGAGCGTCCCCAGGAATCTCCAATGGACTCCACTGCCGCATGGTATAAAGTCATACGGTCGGAAACAAGGCCCCGCACAAACCATAACGGAATGAGCAGACAAAGCACGATGCCCGCCACCAGCATATACCGTTTGGCCGGCGTCATTTGGCTTATAAGCTTACGGCATTTCCGCGATTTCGGATTTTGTTCCTCAAACTCAAAATCTTCCTGCGGGTTCTGAGACATGTGCATCGTTTCCCGGCAATCATGCGGCGCATCCCGTGGGTCAAACGGCAAAACCGCTTCTGCCGCGCCATTTATTTCAGTTTTCGCCCCATATACTGATACGCCGTCGCAGTATGCCCATTCATGGTGCGTAACGACACGGATCGCATATCCAGTTGCCGGAAGCCTCCGGAAAATGTAGCGGCTATGCGTTCAGGGGCATGATGCCGCATAATGCCGCCGCCCGGCAGAACAAACGTTCCGTAGAGCATGCCCTGTCGCGCCCACTGCTCATACCGGGCAATATTGCGGCTGTCCTGCTGAAGCGGATAATCGCTTACATAAATCAGCCCGCCGGGTTTGAGCACGCGCGCTGTTTCACGTATCAGCGCATCCTGCTCCGCATCGGTTTCAATGCAGGTCAGGACCGCAAAAAGCAACGCCAGATCAAACGTTTCATCCGGAAACGGAAGAAGGCCCGTACGCATAAGCGCAAACGAACATTCCGGAACTTCACTGCGGGCGCGCGCAAGCATGCCTTCGGAAAAATCTGTTCCAACAGGCGCGGGGAAGCCATGCGCGAGACATTCCCGACACAGCCGACCATATCCGCAGCCCACATCCAGAATCTTCGGCCTGTTGCCCAGATGCGCCGCTAAAAGCGCGAAATCGCAAGGGTGCGTGAAGGTTTTCAAAGGCGCGGCGGCGTTCCAGTACGCAACCTGATCATGCTCATGAGCCATGCCGCCCTCCCTTTCAAACAATCCCGAAAAGCCCTCATGCCCCCTTGCACCCAAAACGCATGCCAAACCGCCTGCGCCGCACAAAAAGAGGTGAAACTCCATGAATGTGGCTTTTATTCCTCGTCCGCGGCCAGAACCCGGAACACAGCCGCGCGAATGTCCACGCCGACCGGACAGCTCCGAATGCATTTGCCGCACCCGACGCATGAGCTTTTACCCATATGCAGCGCCGGATAATACGCGAATTTGTGGGCAATGCGGTTTTTCAGCCGTTGCGCCTTGGCGGCGCGCGGATTGTGCCCGCTGGCCTCAAGGGTGTATCCGGCGTTCAGGCAGGTGTCCCATGATCTGATCCGCGCGCCCGCATTGCCGCGCGTCTCGTCTGTAATGGTGAAACAGTAGCAGGACGGGCACAGATGGGTGCAGACGCCGCACGCCAGACATGGTTCCCCGATGGTTTCCCACAGCATGCTGTTGCCGAACTGCCGCATGATTGCGGTCTCTGTTTTGGAAAGCGCCGGAGCAGGGCAATGCTTTTCCAAAAATTCACGCGCCGCAAGGCGCTGCGCCGCGGCCGCATTTTCCAGTTCTTCATTGCCCTGTTCAAGATATCCGGCATGGGATTCCATAAATTCCGCGCCCTTGTCTGAAACGGGCGCAATCAGAAAACCGCCGCTCGCCGGGGTCAGCACAATATCCGCCGCGTCATGCTCCTCATGACCGGACGCGAACCAGTGACAAAAACAGGCGTTGTCCGGGCCATTTCCTGGAACACAGGCCAAAACCGCCATGACAGTGGCCTTGCGCCGGGCCGTGTACAGAGGGTCCGCATACCGTCCGTGCATATAAACCCGATCCATGACGGCAAAGCCTTTCGCGTCGCAGGCCCTCAGACCGACAATAACCTGCGGCGCGGGCGCTTCCTGCTCGAACACCTCCACGCGCGTTCCGCTTTCGTCATGCGCTGAACGAAACGCCAGCAAAACCTCGGAACGGGGGAAAAGCACATGGCGCGCGGATTCCGTCGGGCGCCGTTCCAGACAAACCGGCGCGGCGGGGCTTTCCGCCGTTGGTTTTCTACGCCGAAACACCACCCCGCGCCCCTCGGCCGTAGGCGCAAAAACCCTGTGCGTCCGCTCCAAATCATCCAGCCAGGATTCGAGCCTGTCATGCGGCAAAAAGTAGCTCATCACTTGCCCTTCTCCCTGATGTTCTTTTCAATCGCTTCAAACGTCAGCAAAGGCGGCGTGGCCTTGCTGTCCATTCCGGCCTTGTAGCCGAAAAGTTCTTCCACGATTTTGTTCATCTGCATTTTGAGCAGCCCCACAGGAATGCCCATGGGACAAGCCCTTGTGCATTCGCCGCATCCTGTGCAGCGTCCCGCAAGGTGCGTGGCGTGAATAACCTGAAACAAAAGCTTGTCCGTCACGCTGTCAAGCTCGCTTAACCAGTGCGGGTCGCGCGCCGACGCCACGCAATGATCCCTACATACGCACATGGGGCAAGCGTTGCGGCATGCATAACAGCGGATGCAACGGGACATTTCCTGTTTCCAGAACTCCCAGCGCTCTTGAGGCGTCTTCTCCATAAACGCATCCAAAGCCGCATAACCGCCTTCGCCAGGACGCCGCGCCTGGCCGTCAAGACGCACGCACTCGCACCCTTCGGGAATCATGGCGTCCGGCAACTCAGGCATGGGACAGCGGACGCATGCCGGCGAAAGCATGGTCTCCAGGCGCAAAAGCCACTGGCGGCCATCCGCGTTGATCACTAAATTGTCCCCATCCACAAACGCGGCATCCAGACTTTCAGCCGCCGGACACGCGGCCATGACCTTGGCCATATCCAGCTTTCCCTGACAGGGAAGCACAACCAGAATCAAACGCTCAACCGGAATAAGCTCTTCCTGAAGCAATGCCGTTATGGAACGCACATGACACGGACGGGCGAGAACCGCAATCCGCCCCTCTTTCTCGCTTTGAAACAAAGGCGGCAGATAGGCGGCGAGACTCTGCACCGCGCGTACATCCATAACGACTTTATCCACATCATGCGCCTTGCGCGCGAACAGCGGCGATGCGTGCAGCGCATCATGCCCAGGCCCCCACGCCAGAAGAACAGAAGCCCGTTCCAGCACATTTTTCATAATCTCTGTATTATTCACGACAACCTCACCGCGCCGTTTTATTTTCACTGTCCGCACTCAACGCCACGTCAGGCAGATCAGCTTTTCGGCTCATTCATGACCGGCATGACACCCGCATATGGGCAAGGGACTATTCTCCAACTCGCGCAACAAGCGCTCAATCCCCGTGTCGTCAGGCAATCGCGGCACAGGCGGCAAAGCATGGATTTGTTCTGTAAACGCCGTGACCACTTCCTGCCAGCGCTTGGCCTCAGCGGCTGAAACCCACGTATATTCAAACCGCAAAGGCTCAATTCCAAGCACGGGCAAAAAACGCTTGATCACCTCAAGCCGCCGCCGCGCATAATAATTGCCTTCCGAATAGTGGCAGTCCTTAGGATGGCACCCGGAAACAAGCACCCCATCCGCTCCGGCAAGCAAAGCCTTTACGACAAAAATCGGATTCATGCGTCCGGTGCAGGGCAAGCGCACGACGCGCAAATCCGTAGGCTGCGTAAAACGGGAAACACCGGCGGCGTCGGCTCCGCCATATGAACACCAGTTGCAAAGAAACCCGATGATCCGGCGCTCTAAAATCGGCATAACGCATTCACCTCGGCAAGAATCTGGTTGTCGGTGGAGTGCTGAAGCTGGATAGCGCCTTGCGGACAGGTGGCGGTGCAAATGCCGCACCCCTTGCATACAGTCTCAACCACTTCAGCGGTCCTGCGGCCGCGCGCCTCCACAATATTAAGCGCGCCGAACGGGCAGGTCTTCACGCACTTGCCGCACGCCACGCACCGGCCGGGACGCACATTGGCAATCTGCGGATCATTTTCAAGCACGCCCTTGGCAAAAAGACAGAGCGCCTTTGCGGCAGCTCCGCTGCCCTGCGCCACGGACGACGGAATATCCTTGGGGCCCTGACATGCGCCCGCAAGAAAAACCCCGGCCGTATTGGTTTCCATGGGACGAAGTTTGGGATGCCCTTCCATGAAAAAGCCCTGGTCGTCATAGGAAATATGCAGCCGCTCGGCCAACTTTTCCGCGCCGTGCGCCGCCTGAGCCCCTACCGCCAAAACCACAAGATCCGCCTCGACTTCCACCTGAGCCCCGGCCAGGGTATCCGCGCCGCGCACCACATACCGCTCTCCCTTGCGGAAAATCTGCGACACCCGGCCGCGAATATAATCGACTCCATATTCGTCCACGGCTCTGCGGATGAATTCGTCATACATTTTGCCGGGAGCGCGCACGTCCATGTAAAAAACATGCACCTTTGAATCCGGGCAGTGATCGCGGGTCAAAACCGCCTGTTTCGCGGTGTACATGCAACAAAAACCGGAACAGGAAGGACGTCCTTTGGACGGATCCCGCGAAGCCACGCACTGAATGAAAACCACGGTTTTCGGCTCCCGACCGTCCGAAGGCCGCACCACATGACCGCCAGTGGGCCCGGAAGCGGAGAGCAGACGCTCATACTGCAAACCGGTAATGACATCCGGGAAACGGCCGCCGCCCAGATAATCGTACCCGCTCCAATCCGCAAGGTCATAGCCCGTTGCGGCAATAACCGCGCCCACTTCCTCAACGACGATCTCATCCTCCTGCTCAAAGCGAATAGCTTTGGCCGGACATATTTTGGCGCACACGCCGCATTTGCCCGTCATGAAATGCCGGCAGAATTCCGGATTGATATGCGCCTTTTTGGGAATGGCCTGAGGAAAGGGGATAGTAATGGCCGTGGTCAGTCCGGTTTCTTCATTAAAGCGGTCCGTCGCCTTCTTGCTTGGGCACTTGGCAAGGCACGCGCCGCACCCCGTACATAAATTCCAGTCCACATACGGCGCTTTTTTACGTATCTTGGCCTTGAAATTGCCTACAAATCCGCTCAATTCCTCAACTTCGGACAAAGCGTGCAGGGTGATTCGCGGATGCTGGGCCACGTCCACCATTTTTGGTCCAAGGATGCAGCTTGAGCAGTCGACTGTGGGAAAGGTCTTGTCAAGTTTGGCCATTTTGCCGCCGATTGTGGCTTCCTTTTCCACCAGCACGACGTCAAGGCCGCCTTCGGCGCAATCCAGGGCGGCCTGAATCCCGGCAATGCCGCCGCCAATGACCAGCACGCGCTTGGTCACCGGGAAACGACGGGAATGCAAGGGCGCGTCCCGGCGCAGTTTTTCCACCGCCATGCGCACAAGGTCCGTGGCCTTGCGGGTGTTGGCCTCCTTGTCCTTTCCAATCCAGGACACATGCTCGCGGATGTTGGCCATTTCAAAAAGATAGGGATTAAGCCCGGCCCGTTCCACAGTCTTGCGGAAAGTCGGCTCATGCATGCGCGGGGAGCAGGAAGCCACGACGACGCCGGTCAACCTGTACTCGCCGATAGCCTCGACAATGGCCTTTTGCCCCGGCTCGGCGCAGGCATACATAAGATCCGTGGCATACGCGACTTCAGGCATGGAGTCAGCCGCCATGGCCACTGCCGCGGGGTCCACTGTGGCCGCGATATTGCTTCCGCAATGACAGACAAACACTCCGATTCTCATTCGGCCCTCCCGCTGTTCACGGCTTTCGCGTCATCCTGACCGCCGGCCGGGGCATCCGCCGCTTCTTCGCTGCGCGCGCCTATGCCTGCAAGCACAGGACGCGGATCGACAATCAGCCCGCCAAGACCCAAATCCGCCTCGTCAAGGCCAAACGCCAAGCCCAAAAGCTGGGTGACATACATTATGGGCACGGCCGCCTTTGTCTGTCTGCGGCAAGCGGCCTGCTTCTGGCGCAAATCCAAATTCATCTGACACAGCGGGCAGGCCACGGACAGAACGTCCGCTCCAAGCTCGCACGCCGTATCCAAAAGCCGCCCCGACAACTGCTGCACCATATCGCGCCGGACCACAGCCAAAGACGCGCCGCAACACTCCACTTTCAGAGGAAAATCGAGCACTGTCGCGCCTGTCGCCGCAAGAAGCGTTTCCATGCTTTGCGGGTTTTCCGGCTCGTCAAACTCCATGAGCGCGGTCGGACGGGTCAAAAGGCAGCCGTAATAACAGGCGACTTTCAAGCCGGTCAGCGGTTTTTTCACCAAAGCGCGCACGCCTTCGGCGCCTGTTTCCCGAAACAGGATTTCAAGCACCGACGCGCACCGCATATCTTCCGGCACCTTGCGGCCAAGCAGACGCTCGATGCGCGGCCCCCAAACCGGATCATGCGCATGATGCTGGGCGGCTTTCATGTTTTTCAGACAGGACGGACACGGCGTCAGCACCTCGCTGCGCCCCGCGCTTTTCGCCTGAACAAGATTGCGCGCGGCCAACGCCCCGGAAAGACCGAAATCCGTGACATGCGCCGGCGTGGAGCCGCAGCATGTCCAGTCATGAACGTCCTCAAGATCAATGCCGCACGCGCGGCACACGGCCCTTGTGGAGCGGTCATATTCCGCGGACGTGCCCATGCTGGAACAGCCCGGATAATATGCGTATGTCTTAGGCATGGTCGCTCTCCAGGTTGCAGGAAACCGGTCCCTCTTCTTCATAACGCCGGAATATGTCCGCAACTTCTCCGTTTCCGGCTTTATGCGGCTTAAAAGCGAGTTTCCGCTTGGCCAGCATAACCGGGGCCAGGTCCACATCCGTAAAAAATCTGCCGGTCCGGAACATGTATCCGGCCATAAGGCCCGGCTCGAACGCTCTGCCGTTTCTCTTTACGGATCCAAGAAACGATTTCACAAAAACTTGTATGGCGCGCTCTGAGACCAGCCCCGCTTCAGCGGACATCTGCCGGCAGGTTTCCATAACGCGCGTCACGTCAATTTCATTGGGACATTGCACGGCGCAGGCCTGACATGCGGCGCAAAGCCATATGGCGCTGCAGCTTAGAACTTCTTCGCGCCGGCCAAGCTGAATAAGGCGCATCACCCTGTTCACCGGCAAATCATATGCGAATGTGTTGGGGCATCTCCCCGTACACGCCCCACACTGATAACAGCGGCTTATTTTCTGCCCGCTGCGCTGCTCCACTTCCGAAATAAAGCGGGGATCGCTTTCCCCAAGATTCAGGGTTTTCATTGTACCTCCGCCAGGTTGCTTTCAGAAATTTACAGTTATAGCGGAATATCGGAAAGGTCAACGGCTGTTATACGCGTTTGAGCACTTGCCCGCCAGGCCGGAAACTGCCATTATACCTCAACCGACACTCACCGGCATCACCAGCTGAAGGTGAGCGCTTTACCCGTATGCGACGGAACCCCCGGCCGGCACACCGCCGGGCATGCATGCCGCTTCAGAGCATTGCGGCAAACCATTGCCGCAATGCTCTGAAGGCTACGGGAACGGACGCCAGCCCCGTAAACCAGCCGGAACCGGTCCGGCGCGTCGCTTACGGGCGCTTTAACGTTACTATGCCCTAACGGAGATTAAAGACATGGCACTCAAACTGACAATCATCGGCTCCGGTCCCGGCGGACACACAGCGGCATTTGCAGCAGCATCCGCCGGGGCGCAGGTCACCCTCATTGAGCGCGGCCACATGGGCGGCACATGCCTCAATCAGGGCTGCATCCCCACAAAGGCCCTGCGCGCTTCCGCAGACGCGCTGGATGCGGCGCGGCGTCTTTCGGAATACGGCATCAGCATGCCCGGAACGCCTGTTCCTGACTTTGCGGCCATACAGGAAAGAAAAAACAAAATCGTCGCCGCATTGCGCACAGGGCTGGAAAAAAACATGGCGGCCCACAAAGTTCGCGTGGAACGCGGGGACGCCCGCCTCATTTCCCCGAATCTGGTGCGCGTCGTCCATCAAAACGGCGAAAGCACGGATATTGAATCAGATAAAATCATTCTCGCCATGGGCTCAAAACCCTTTGATCTGCCCGGCATGGCCCCTGACAATGAAACCATTCTGAACAGCAATCAGGCGCTTGAGCTTGCCGCCATACCCAAACGTCTGGTCATCGTCGGCGGCGGCGTCATCGGCTGCGAGTTCGGATGCATTTTCCAATCGCTTGGGACCGAAGTCACCATAGTTCAGGGCGCTGAGCGGCTGCTGGCGGCTCCTGGACTGGATGCGGACATAAGCCGCCTCTTGCAGCGGGAGATGAAAAAAAGAAAAATCAACGTTATTCTCGGCGCGACCGTATCAGGAGTGGAAAAAAACGGCGCGGAAAAAACCGCATTGCTTGCGCCTTCTCCCTTTCTTGCGCCTGAAATCTCCGCGGGCCTTCCTTCAATTCCGGAACGCGTCGCCTGCGACCAGGTTCTTGTCACTGTCGGCCGGGCCGCCAATTCCAAAGACATGGGGCTTGAAGAAGTCGGCATCAAGCTTGATTCCCGCGGCTGGGTCGTCACAGACGAGCATCTGCGCACCTCTGTTCCCAACATCTATGCCATTGGCGATATCCTTGGCCCGAAATACGTGATGCTCGCGCATGTGGCCGCGCATGAAGCGCTTATCGCCGTGGCCAACTGCCTTGGCGGCGCTGAAAGCATGGACTATTCCGTCGTGCCTTCCGGCATCTTCACCTCTCCGGAAATAGCGTCCGTCGGCTTGAGCGAGGAAGAAGCGCAAAAACAGGGAATTGTCGTCGCAACGTCCACCGTGCTCATGCGCACGCTCGGCAAAGCCCACGCCATGGGCGAGGTCGCCGGACAAATCAAAATCGTGGCGGAAAAAGAAGGCGGCAAGCTGCTGGGGGTTCACATGATGGGCGCCCATGCCACGGATATTGTAGGCGAAGCCGCGCTCGCCCTGCGCCTTGGGGCCACGGCGTCCGACCTTGCCGCAACCATCCACGCGCACCCCACGCTGACTGAAGGCGTGTTTGAAGCGGCGGTGCAGCTTGCGGGCTGGCCCTATATCACAAAAAATAACGCGTAACCGCAAAAAACCGGGGCGCGTCCCATGCGGAACACGCCCCGGTTAAATGCGTTATCTTGGCCTGCGACCTTGCAATCGTTTTTTTTAGGAAAAAAACAAACGAGCGCCGGCAAACCCGATATGCCCTTTTTCCCTTGACAAAAAAGAATCCTTATAACTTTCGTGCACCGGCGCATGACGCCGGCGTCCGGATGACCACACATTCTAATCAAACGGAAATGCGCGCATGAGCAAAGACTATGATCCGCAAATGCACACGGCGGAACACATCCTCAACCGCACCATGGTTTCCATGTTTGGTTGCGGCCGCTCCTTCAGCTCCCATCTGAACCCGGGAAAATCCAAGTGCGACTATCACTTCCCCCGCCCTTTGAGCGACGCTGAAGCCCAAGAAGTGGAACGGCGCGTCAACGAACAGATCAGCCGTCATATGCCGGTCAGCGAAGAAATGATGCCGCGAAGCGCGGCCGCCGCTTTGGTGGATGTTTCCAGGCTCCCGGCCGGCGTCGCGCCCGATGCCCAAATACGCATTGTGCGCGTGGGCGATTATGATATCTGCGCCTGCATCGGCGCGCATGTGAAGAATACTTCGGAAATAGGCCGCTTCAGACTTGTCTCGCACGACTTCACCCCTGATGCGGACGGCGGCGGAATATTGCGCATCCGCTTCAAAGCGTCTTGAGCCTTTCCCCGCCTTAAAAGGCGGGGAACTCCAAGGCCGCGCGCCCCGGAAAAAACAGCCCTGAATCCAAGCACGATGCGCCGCCTGCAGCCTGAATGCGCGCGATGCGCCGTTATTCAGCCGAATCCGCGCTAAAAAGACGAGACCGTCATGCCCAGCCGCGCGCGAACGTCGCGCTCAACCTGGCGCAAATGGGATTTCAGCGCGTCCACGCCGTCGAATTTTCTTTCCTCGCTCAAAAAATCCACAAAATGCAGCCGGATGGTCTTTCCATAAATGTCCGCGTCAAAATCAAGAATATAGGTTTCAACCGTTACATGAGCGTTTCCAAATGTCGGATTGTTCCCGATATTGGTCATCGCCCCATACATGCGGCCTTCCACTTCGGCATAGGTGATATAGCCGCCCACCCTGGGCAAAAGGCGGTCGCCGGGGTTAAGATTCGCCGTGGGAAACCCGATGGTGCGGCCGCGCTGAAACCCTTTGACCACCTCTCCGCTGACGGTGAAAGGCCGCTCCAGCATGGCGTTCGCCAAACGGATATTTCCCGCGCGCACCAATTCCCGTATCCGCGAGGAACTGACAATCTCATTTTCAATCATGACCGGCGCAAGCCGGGTGACGGAAAACCCCAGTTCCGCGGCCATGCGCTCAACCAGAGAAAAATCGCCCTCTGCGGCCCGTCCGAATGTCCAGTCATGCCCGACGAAAAGATGCCGCATGCCAAGCTGCCCATAAAGCGTCTCCCGGATGAAGTTCTCTGGCGGCATTGCGGCGAATTCAGGCGTGAAAGGCAGCACAAGCAGCGTTTCCACGCCGATTTGCTCCATAAGCGCAAATTTTTCCGCATCGCTTTCAATGCGCTGAAAAGCCTTGTCCCGGGCCAGAACCTCCATGGGATGCGGGCTGAACGTCGTCACGATTCCGGGCCGGGAAGCCGCGCGGGCCGCCGCAAGCATATCCTGAATAAGCCGCTTATGCCCGATATGCATTCCGTCAAAATTGCCGATTGTGACATGCCGTTCCGCGGGAAGCGAAATATCTTCAAGCGTGTATATGATGTTCATACATATCCTCAAATCTGTTTAAGCAGATATGTTGTTTTTCAATGACCGTGCCGCTGACTGCCGCCGCATGAGGAATATCGTATTCTCTTCCATCGCAAAAGAGCTTTTTCACCACTTCAGGCGCCTTTGGACAACTTTGACGCAATATGCCCGAAAGGCCGAACCTGTGCGCGTTCACATGCCGTGAAGCCGGATTCGCTCTCCCCCCGCCATGCCGCAAGCGCGACAAATGAAGCGCACTTTTTTTCAAATCAGGAAAAAAATACTTGCCAAGCGTTGCAAATCCAAGTAAACAGTTCCCCACGCCGAAGTGGTGGAATTGGTAGACACGCTAGGTTCAGGGTCTAGTGGGGGTTCCCCCGTGGGAGTTCGAGTCTCCCCTTCGGCACCATTTTTCCAAGTCGCTATGAGTAACTACTTGTAGCGACTTATTTTTTTGTCCGTTGCCGAGGTTCGGAACAGGGCAAAAACCCCGCACAAGGGAGAAACTGGGGCATTGTACTGGGGCATCGGGCCGCTAGGGATGGTGTTCATGCATCGTCTTGAAGGGCCGGGGAAAGTACAATGGACCGCCTTCCGCAATCTGCCGGATCTCGCGCGCAACCATGCGCAAAGCCGTCAGCCCCATCCTACCTTTACCTGAACGGCAATCTCTACTATTTTCGGATTATAGTTCCCAGAGAACTCCGCAAGCACTGGGGACGAAAAGAAATCCGCCTTAGTTTGCGCACGGCGCACCGTCGAAAGGCGAGAGCGAGAGCAATATTGTTGTTTGCGGAATTGTCTTCCGCCATTTCAGGGGGAAATATGTTGGGTCTCACAGAAATTCGGCGGCGCAGGAACACTCTGCTGCAAAGCCTGCTTGAGCAGGAAGTTATGATTTCTTGCAAAGGCGAAGCGTTACCTTTCCGGACGGCTCTTCGCTCTCTCCCGGCGAATTGGCCGGTGTGCAAGTCCGCATAGTAAACGCATGGGCAAATGATGAAGAAAGCTTGCGCAAAACCGCCGATGAATGCCTTCCTGGGCTTTACGCTCTAGGGAATATTCAAACCGGAAGAAGTTATGCCGGAAGATACGCTCGCTATCACCAAAGCGTACCTGCAAACGCAGGTTACTATGCATAAGATCATCGAAGCGCGGGAAGCTCCTGCATCCCTATACTCGACACGGCAACCGGAGCAGGCATCGGAGCCCTCACCGGCACGCTGCTCGGCTTTCTAGCCGGAAGCGCCACCGGCAACGCGGTTGGAGAACGGATCGATGCCAAAATCCGTGTGAAATATCGCTGCACAAATTGCGGCAGCAAAATCCA
>CALUUT010000019.1 GCA_944324045.1 uncultured Desulfovibrionaceae bacterium
GTGTCTGTGCGCATCTATCAAATGAGTCAGGGCGTTTTCCACTCGGAACTGGATATTCTATCCGGCGGCAAAAACCTGAAACTGGACGCGCGCCCCTCTGACGCTGTGGCGCTTGCGCTTCGCGTGGACGCCCCCATTCTTGTTCCTGAAAAAATGCTGCGGCATCTCGGCCAAATCGTGCGCATCGACGAACTGACCCGAAATCTCCGAATGGCGTCCGGCGACCTTGCGCTCCTGTTCTCCACGACTCAGGAACGCGAACTGACTCGGTCTTCAACGCGGGCCTTCATGCCTGACGACATATTTGCCGATGCAAACCATGTCATGCAGATGCGGCGCCAGCGCAAAATGCAAAAAGAGGCGGCAAACGAACAGGAATCCAGGACATGGCCGGACGCATCCTCTGTTGATTTGACCAATCAGCAGGTTCTTGATGAACTGATTCTTTCTCTTTCGCCGGAAAGCAAATATAAAATGTAACCATGAAAAGGCGGCTAGCATGATTGATTTTCATATAAACTGCCGCGATATGTCGCCGGAAGAAGCCGCACGAGCCGCTTTTCTTTATGGATATCACGCCATTGCCATAAACCAGGAATTCCTTCCTCCAACAAGGCAGAACCTTGATGCATTGCGTTCAACCGCGCATGAATGCTCGCTTTATTCCGGCGTGGAAGTGTTTGCCGCCGTCAAACTGACCCATACCGCTCCCGCCTTGCTTCCGGATATGACGCAAAAAGCGCGCGACGCGGGCGCGCAGCTTGTACTGATCTGCGGCGAAACAATAGCGCCCGGCGGCATCCCTCCCGCCAAAGGCGCCAATCTTGCCGCCATCAACGCGGGAGCGGATATTCTGGCGACTCCGGGACTTATTACGCGCGAAGAAGCGGAATTGGCCGCGGAAAAAAAGGTGGCCCTTGAAATTTCGCTCCACCCCGGGCATGGCCTGGCCAACGGGCATATTGCCGCAATGGCCAGAATCACGGGAGCATCCCTTGTTTTCGGCTCCGGCGCATGCCTGCCTCACGACCTGCTTCATAAAGACCAGATTCAGAAACTGGCCCTGGGGGCGGCCATGACAATGCAGGAAATCCATGCCGCGCTGGAAAACGCCCGCGCCCTGGCGCAACGAATCCTCATGTGCCGGAAGACCAACGCCGCTTTATGAAAAAAACGTTTGCGCTCTTTTTTGTTCTCTTCTGCCTTGCGCATCCGGCAACGCTCTTTGCAGGGGCCCTTGCGGGCGAGCAGGTCGCTCAGGGCATAGAACTGCTCATACTGCCTGTGGAGCCCTCCATTGCATATGCCCGCGACAATCAGCCGGCCCAGCGAGAGGCTGCCCACACACAAGATGCCCGCCCAACGACGCCGTCGACAAATGGTAAGAGCGCTTCATCAGAAGATCACGCGGCGCTGGATCAAAATGCTGAAAACAATGCGGACGCCGCACAGGTCGGGCCGCGGATTTCAAAAAAAGGCGGCGCCCCTGCCGAAATCGTCGTCTTGCGGGTTGATCCCAAGCTGGTCGCCTTTGAACTGCACCTGGCGAGCAATACGGGAAAGGCGCTCTCGCTTGAAGAGTGGGCGCGCTCTCAGGATCTTGCGATTGCGACCAATGCGGGCATGTTTTTGCCGGATGGGCTCACGAACACGGGCTACATGCGGTATAATGAACACGTCAACAACGGCCGTATTGTAAAAAACTTCGGCGCATTTTTTGTCGCTTCGCCCATTCCGGGCGCAAAGCCGCAATTAAAAAGCGCGGCGATTCTTGACCGCCAGGCGGACGCCTGGGAAGACGTCCTGCCAAACTACGGCCTTGTCATTCAAAACTACCGGCTCATCAATGAAAAAGGAAAACCCATCTGGCGCCCTGACGGGAAAAGCTTCAGCACTTCAGCCCTGGCGCAGGACGCCGACGGGCATATTCTCTTCATTTTCTGCGCCCATCCGCTTAATGGATACAATTTTGCCCGCGCGGTGCTGGCTTTGCCGCTGCATGTAACCCGCCTTATGTATCTTGAAGGCGGGACGCCCGCGACTCTTATTCTCAATACGCCCCAAAGGCGTCAGGTATGGAATAATTCCGGCATGCTGGGCGGCCTTCTGCCGCCCTCTCCCATTCCGAACGTGCTTGGCGTAAAGATACGCAAATAAAAAACATGCCTGGCTCAACGCGACCGTGCGGCGTCCGGCGCGACGCGCTGTTTCGCTAGCTTCCTGACGCATCCTGCGGCGGCGCTGTTTTTGGCAGAACAAGATTCAGCACAACGCCGATGATTCCGGCCAAACCAATGCCTTTTACGGAAACCGCTCCGACCTCGATAACCATGCCGCCAATCCCGAAAACCAAAATGACCGCCACAATGACCATATTGCGCGGCTCCATAAGATCCTGCCCGGCGCGCACCAGGGTTCCCATCCCCACAACGGCAATGGCGCCGAACAACAGCACCATGATTCCCCCCATGACAGGCGACGGAATCGTATTCAGCGCAGCCCCCAGTTTGGCGACAAACGCAAGAATGATGGACGTAAAAGCCGCCCAAGTCATAATGGCGGGGTTGAACGCCCGCGTCAGGGCGACCGCGCCTGTAACCTCGGAATAGGTCGTGCAGGGCGGTCCGCCGACGACAGATGCCGCAACCGTGGCCACGGCATCCCCCAAAAGCGTTTTATCAATGCCCGGATTCTTCATATAGTTGCGCCCCGTCACGCATCCTATCGCCAAAATATCCCCGACATGTTCGATTGCCGGCGCTATGGCCACCGGCATCAGAAAAACAATGGCTTCCCAGTTCCATTCAGGCGCGGTAAAAGCCGGAACAGCGAACCAGGGGGCGGTCAAAACGGGCGTATAATCAATCAGCCCCATGCAGGCGGCGACAATATAGCCCACGACAATGCCCGAAAAAATGGGAATAAGCTTTAAAATTCCTCGGCCAAAAAGCGAAACCAGAACAGTGGTCGCAAGCGAAACCATGGAAATGATAAGCGCTTTGTCCTGAGACATGAGCACGGCCGAGCCGTCGCCGGTTTTTCCCAGCGCCATAAAGACAGCGGTCGGCGCAAGTCCCAGGCCGATTACCATGATGACGGGGCCCGTAACAATGGGCGGCAAAAACCGTTCAATAATGGCTGGTCCTTTGATGCGGATAAGCATGCTCAGCAGCGCGTACACTACGCCGACCGACATAAGGCCGCACAGGGTTCCGGGAACGCCCCAGGCGTTTACAGCGGAAATGATGGGCGCAATAAAAGCAAAGGATGAAGCAAGAAAGATGGGGACGGAGCCTTTGGTGATAATTTGAAAAATCAGCGTGGCGCAACCGGCCGCAAACAAGGCGACATTTGAATCAAGTCCTGTCAGCAAAGGAACCAGGACCAGTGCCCCAAAGGCGACAAAAAGCATTTGCGCGCCGATAAAACAGTCTTTAAAACGAAATTTGTACACTGGCGTTGAGCGGCTATCCATAGTTCGGCGACTCCGGTCATACAGGTTGCGGCTATTTGGTTCCAAAAATCTTGTCGCCGGCATCTCCCAGGCCGGGCAGAATATATCCCGCGTCGTTCAACCGTTCGTCCACGGCAGCGACGTAGATATCAACATCAGGATGTTCCGCGCGCACCTTTGCAATGCCTTCCGGCGCGGCCACAAGAAAAAGACCGCGCACCTGCCTGCAGCCCGCATCTTTCAACAATCTGATTGTCGCATTCAGCGTTCCGCCGGTTGCAAGCATCGGATCCAAAATGACGGCCATACGCTCCTGAATGTTTTTGGCCAGCTTGACGTAATATTTGACCGGCTCCAGCGTCTCTTCGTTACGAAACATGCCGACGACGCTGACTTTCGCGCCCGGAATCATATCCAAAAAACCGTCAAGCATCCCCAGACCGGCCCTGAGGATAGGCACGACCGTGATCATTTTTCCCTTGATCTGCTCCACTTCGACAGGACCGGCCCAGCCTTCCGTCACGACTTTTTCCGTAACCAGATCCTTTGTCGCCTCATAAGTCAAAAGGCGGCACAATTCATTGGATATTGCGCGAAATTCGCTTACCGAAACATTATTGCACCTTAGCCTTCCAAGCTTGTGCCGGACCAGGGGATGCTTCACTTCAAATACAGCCATATGCGCCTCCTATGCTGGCGGATGTGAACCGGGGATGGTGTAAAAGACTGTTCTCCTCTTTTTCTCGCACATAAAACTTCTTGACGGGCCATGCGCTTCGCTGCAGAATACCACAATCGGCTTTGCGTCATCTTTTTTACATCAAAAACGCGCATCGCCGGCCAGAGACCGTTTCCATTTCTGAAAACCAGGGAGAGCCCATGCCGCTTTATGAATATCTCTGCCCCAAATGCGGGCATACCTTCGAAGTCCTCTGCTCGTTCAGCGCCCGCCCCCAGACGTGTCCGCAATGCGGGCACGAAAAAACGGAACGCGTGCTCTCCGCAACAGCGCCTGGCCCCAAACAGTCGGCCCCAAGCTGTCCCGGCTCCCAAGGCGCTTCGCCGTGCATGGGCGCGGACGCGCCGTGCTGCCGCGGATGCTGCGGCCGCATGTCGTAGAAACCTGCGCGTTGCGGCAGGCGGCAGAGCCCGCATGCAGGATGGCTTAAACAGAAGCATTGCGCATCATGCGCCAATACCAGAAAAGCGCCTGAATTGCAGCACTGTCAATGACGTATCCATCCAGATATTTTTTATAAAGAAAAAACGCTTATGATCTTTGGGGTGAAAGCCCCATGCGCCACATGCCCTAAAATACAAATCATGGATTGATAAGTCCAAGCTCGCTCATGCATATATGCAGCTCACGGCTTATCCATGCATCCGTCGCAGCGTAGATCATCTGCTGCCGTCCAAGCTCCTTATTGCTCCAGTTTGAACATCGGACAGCCTTTGAAATCCTCAGAGAAAGAAAATTGGCCGCAAGGTTGCGCAAGCCGTGCGTCTCCAGGCCATTATCACGCGCTATCTCTCCCAGATCGACAATCCCGGCCTCCTGAAACGCATAAAAGCGCTGCAACTCTCTTATGTCATCCCTGATGGCCACTCCGGTCTTGATGATGCTTCCATTGCCCAAAAGCCCGGCAAGCGTCTCGCCAAAAGGAATCCATGTAAGCTGAATCAAAAAAACAATATCGCGACATGCTATCTGGACCAGCGCGGGCGGATACGATTTCCCCTTGCTGAAAGACGGCCTGGTTTCCGTATCAAAACCAAGGACGGTTTCTTTTTCCATATGCCGCATGGCACATAGCAGGTCTTCCTCCGTGCGAATCAGTTCAATTGGTCCCTCATATCGCCACAAAGGGAGCGCATTTATTTCTTCGCTGCTTATCTTACGCAGATGATGTGGTTCCAATTTGCGCATAGGCCCCAGCTACTCCATAATATCCTGATATATAAAATAATTTATTTCTATTAGAAAAATACATTTTGATATTTTGCCGCCAGCCGCAGCGCTGAATGCGCATGACTCTACCGGCAATAGCGCGCCCCCGCGCCAGCAATGATATTTTCTATCGGGCAAAAAAGAAATCCCGTTCCATACGCCAGTCGTATCATGACGTATAGCGTCATATATTATTTTCCGATGCAAAAAGATGAAAAAATATCATCCAGAATGTCCGTTGAAGTCGCTGCGCCCGTCACTTCATCCAATATCCCGGCAGCCAGTTCCAGCCTGATTCCAAGAAGATCATAGGGAACTGCCTGCTCCATGTCGGAAAGCATGGCTTCAAGCTCAAGACAGGCGCGTTCCAAAGCCTGGCTTTGGCGCAAGTTCAAGGCGATTTCATCTTTTTCACCCGGCAAGGCGTCCAGCAGCTTTTTACGGATGCATGCCGCCAGTTCCTCCAACCCCTCTCCTGTACGGGCGGAAACAGGAATCCAGTCCATGCATGCCCGGCCAAGCGCCCATTTTTGGGGCAATAAATCAGTCTTGTTTACAACCCCAAGAACCTTGCCCCGCTCGCACAGTCGGGAAAGCCAGCCCTGTCCCGCGGCTTCCAGACATGCAAACAGTTCCGGAAATGAGGCGCACGCCGGCATGCGTTTCCCCTCTTCCGCAAGAACATCCACAACCAGAAGCACAAGATCCGCGTTGCCTATCTTCTCCATGCCGATATGCAGCCCCGCGGCTTCCACAGGATCCGCCGTCTGGCGCAATCCGGCTGTATCAATGATGCGCGCCGGCAAGCCGTCCAGCATAATTCTTTCTTCCAGAAAATCTCTGGTCGTTCCCGGAACATCGCTTACAAGCGCCCGCTCCCGGCCAAGCAAGGCGTTCATAAGACTGGACTTTCCGGCATTGACGTTCCCGGCGAGCGCGACAGCCGCGCCGTCTTGCCATATTCGGTTCCGCGCATAGGAAGCAAGGAGCGCTCGCATGGACGCCGCAATGGCTTCAATCCCTGCGCGCAACGCAGATTCCGGCAGAATATCCGCTTCCTCATCGGGAAAATCCACGGCTGTAATCAGGAGCATACGCAGTTTGTCAATACGGCCGCGAAGGTCGCGAATGCGCGTTCCCAGCAGTCCGGACAGCTTGGCCTGAGCCAGCCGGGCGCCTTCAATGCTCTGCGAATGAACAAGTTCCGCGACAGCCTCCGCCTGAGTCAAATCCATGCGTCCATGCATAAACGCCCGGCGCGTAAATTCTCCTCTGATCGCCTGACGCGCGCCCTGGGCCAAAATCGCCCGCATCACGGCTTCAAGAACAGCCGGACTGCCATGGCAATGCATTTCCACGATATCCTCGCCCGTAAAAGAACGCGGCCCCGGCATATACACAACCAGAGCCTCATCCAGCACGTTGGACGGCCCGGACTCGCGCGGGTCGATAATGCGGCCATGATGCAATTTCCAAGGAACAAATGCCGTAAAACCGGGATTTGAGGGCTGGAACAAGGCATGCGCAATGCGACGGCTCAAGCTTCCGCTGACGCGGATAATCCCCACTCCGCCATGCCCCGGCGCGGTGGCGATGGCGGCAATGGTTTCTTCCTGCGTCACAGTGTCTGCTTCTTTCTCAATCATGCGATTTCCATATCTGCCTTTCATTCTTTATCATAACGAATACGTTTTAAAGAAAATCCGCGCCTCTCCGCAAGGCGGAGATAGCAAAAAAGGAGAATGGCGCGCCATTCCCCTTTCATGGATCAGTTGCTATTTTGCCATATCCGGCCTACGCTCTCTTCACAACCAATTCCGGATAACTTACTTATTTTCGCCAACTCCCGGGCGGGCGGATTTCCGAAAAAGAATAACCCGCTTAAGCGGCCCCTCTCCTTTGCTGCGCGTCTGAATCTCAAGATCATCCTGCAGCGTCATGTGCACCACGCGCCGGTGATAGGAACTCAAAGGCCGCGTCGAATGGGGCCGGCCCGTCTCATGCACGCGCCGTGCAAGCTGTCGCGCCATTTCCCGCAATTTCTCATCCTGCCGTTCCCTATACTCGCCAGCGTCAAGCTGCAACGGAATGGATGCCCCCATAGCCTTGCTGACAATTCTTGAAACCAGATATTGCACCGAAGACAGCGTCTGACCTTCTCTTCCTATGAGCAGGCCGCTATCGCCGGCGCTTTCTATGGAAACATTGACCCGGCCGTCTTCAATGCGCACGGCGCACTGCGCATCCGGCACAATCATCGATACGATACGGACCACGGCGGCCTGCGTCTCCGCGCACAGCTTTTCAGCATCCAACTGTTCCAGAGGAATCACCGGCAACCCTTCAAAAACAGGCTCCGATTCATCCTGCAACGCCAAATCCGCCTCAAAAAACACCGGCTGGATGCGCTCTTTTTCGGGGCGCTCCTGCAGCTCGGCCGGTTTGCGCTCAAAGCCATTCCTCTCGTCTTTCCCTTTCTCAGAAGAAAGGGAGACGTTTGAAGGACGGGATGCGCTTTTTTCCGCGGAATATGCAACCCGCTTGCTGACGCCGCGCACAAGAGCCCGCCGGTTTTTTCGAACGCTCTCTCCAGTCTCTGCGCTCCTGCCTTCTTTTTTCAGGCCGGATTGCGCGCCCTGCCCCCGCGCGCTTTCCTCTTTTTTTACAATCATGCTCCGTTGCTGGAGAACATCACGACCGAAGTCCCGTCTGGGACCGGCATTCTCTGGTTTCCCGGACGACTGAGCGGACAGCACGGTGGCGGCCGCAGACGCCAATACCGTTTTTCTGGCGAGAATCGTGGCTTTTTTGGCGCCTACCAATCCAAATATTCCCGCCTTGGCGTCATTGATGATCTCAATTTCCAACTTTTCGCGCGGGACGTCAAAATACTCGCATGCGGCCTGTATCGCGCTGTCCAACGTCTTTCCCTGGAACTCTCTGGACTTTTCCATAATCTTCCACTCAAATATTAACGTCCTAGCTTTTCACCCTGCGCAATATAAACCACTGCTGCGCAATGGAGATCACATTGCTGACAAGCCAGTACAAAACCAGACCGGACGGGAAATACGCAAACATAAACGTAAAGACCACGGGCATGATCATCATGACTTTTTGTTGCGTCGGGTCGCCTGCGGCCGGCGTCATTTTCTGCTGAACAAGCATACTGATCCCCATAATAATGGGCGTAATGAAATAGGGATCCATCGCAGACAGGTCCGCCAACCATATTTTATGCGTAAAAGGCAGATAGGTTATAAAAGCCGCATGCCTTAATTCAATGGCGCCAAGCAACGCATAATACAGGGCGATAAAAATGGGAATCTGAATCACCATCGGCAAACAGCCGCCCATGGGATTGACATTATACGCCTTGTAAAGGCGCATGGTTTCCTGCTGAATTTTTTGTCTGTCGCCCTGATACTTTTCCTGAAGCTGCTTGACCAGGGGCTGAATTTTCTTCATCTTCTCCATCGACTTGTAGCTCTTATGCGACAAAGGCCAGAGAATGATTTTGATAAGAGCCGTCAAGAGAATGATCGCAATGCCGTAATTGCCGACAAACTTGTAAAAGAACTGCAAAAGCTTCAGGAAAAATTTTGAAATAATCCCAAGCCACCCATAGTCCAAAGACGCGGAGAGCTCTTCGCCGGCAGCCTGAAGATAATCCGCTTCCTTGGGTCCCATGTAGTATTTGGTTTTCAATACCAGCTCGCTTCCGGCTTCCACGCGCAAATCCCGCGCTTCCATGGCGACGCGATACACCGTATCCTGAAACTTTGCGATCATTTCCGATGTTCCCTGAGGAATCACGGCCGCCAGAAAATAATTGCTCTGGACCGCGCCCCAGCGAAGGTCAGGAACTTTAATCCCGGCGGTCAAATCATCGTTGTCGTCTTCTGATTTGAATTTTTCGCCGCTTGTCAGGTAACTTATTTTGGTCCGGTTATACTTGCTGTCGGAATCGGAAAGGGAGGGGGTTCCCACGGTAAACGCGACGCGCACAGACGCGGCGTTGTTCCCCGGATTTTGCAAAGTCAGCGTTTCAAACAATTCATATGAGTCCGCATTGAAAGAAATTTCACGGATAAGACGCAGTCCGTCCATCTCGCCGACAAAGCGCAAAGCGCCGCTTTGCCCTTTTGCAATGCGCATATCTTCGCCTGTCGCCTGCCAGGCGCCCTTACTCCAGGAAGGCGCGCCGTTCAGCACGATGCCAAGCGGAGCAAAACGCGCGACGCTGTCATTGACAAGCATGACCTTGGCGTCGCCCGTCAGGTTTGCGTTGTACTTGTTGAGAGCGAATTTCTTGAGAAATCCGCCGCCGCTGTAAAAGACGGCGTCATACAGAGGCGTCGAAACCGTTATGTCCCGTCCTGGAGCGGGGGTAAAACCGGTTTCGGCAAGAGGCATAATTTTTTTGGTCTGTTCAGGCGCGGAAGAATCGGACTGAACGCTGGTCGCTGTCTGCTGCGCGGGTTCCGGGCTCTGGACCCAACCCATTTTCCGCGAAAAAAAGTTCCAGCCGAAGATGATGACAATACTCAGGACGCAAGCTATGACAATGCGGTACTTCTGTAACATGAGAGATCAGCGACTCCTGTAGGGGGTATCATTGCTCCGGACAGGCGGAACCGGGTCCACTCCGCCGGGCGACCAGGGATGGCAGCGGAGAATTCTCCGCACTGCATAAAATGACCCCAGCAATGCGCCGTGACGTCGAATGGCTTCCACTGCATAAGCCGAGCACGTAGGATAAAAGCGACAAGCTGGAGGGAAAAGCGGCGAAATGCAATATTGGTAAAAACGGACACACAAAATCAGAACCGTGCAAAAACCTGCGCTAAGACGTTTCACCATTTTCGTCGCCTTGAAGGTTTCGTCGAATCTTCCGGATCAACGGCAAAAGGTCCTCCGTCACACAGGCGAGCGTGACGCAATCTGCCTTCAGATGACGTTTGGGCACAGCGACTATGCGAATATCGTCCGGAACCATGTCCTGGTGAAGTCTGAAAAATTCACGCAATACCCGCTTTATCCGGTTTCGTTCCACGGATGACCCGGACTTCTTAGTGACTGCCAGGCCAAGCTGCCACTCTTGGCCCTGCATCTCCAACGTCTGAACGAACAGAACGAAATTTTTGGAAAAATAGCGGCGGCCTGCTGCGTAGCAGGCCGCAAAATCGAGCCTCCGCGTCAGACGGTGCTGCCGGGAGAAATTTAAACCGCCAATCTTTTCCGCCCCTTGGCTCTGCGGCTGCGAATAACGGCGCGGCCGCTGGCAGTTTGCATGCGCACCCGAAAGCCATGAGTTCTTTTGCGTCTGATTTTGCTTGGCTGATATGTTCTTTTCATCTCAATCTCCTGAATATACGGAAAATTTGACCGTCCGCCGGCCAGCGTCTCTTTCCGCCGCAAAAAGTGAAGCAAAAAACATGAACCCGCAAAATGCCTTAAAAAGACGCTAATGGCAAGCATCTTTTTGCCATATTTCCATCAGATCATGTTTCCGCCATGCGCCGGCGCGCGCCTCGCCTGCATTCCCCTAAAAAACGTCCGTTCTTCCCGGCAACCTATTTTTAGCGCGGCAAACCTTCTGGCCTCCACAGGGGCATGCTAGCGCAAACCAAAAGCGGCCCCTCTTCTTGCAAACCGTCCCCAGAGAACATCTCTGTCAAAGACGGACGTTGATGAAAGCAGGGCCTTCACCTCTCCCTGACAGGGCAGAAAGTATTCATACGCGGCAAGCACGGCGCCGTCCACAAGACTGATCGCCCGCACGGAAAGATAGACTTGCTCATCTGAAACGACATACCCGCCCACAATTGCGGCCTTGGCGTCATAATACGCCTGCATGAGTTTCGCCGTGTCGCGGCTTAGCAAAAATTCGCCTTCCTTGCGCACAACCATATCCTTGCGCAGGCGCACATCAATAATGCGCATGCCATACTGCGAAAGACGGGACGCTATCTGCTGCGTTGCAAGGCGGCCCATGTCCGAAGTGGCGTCCAGGTTGTTTAAATCAACCATGCTCGCAACCAGTACAGGCGCTGAAAAATTCAACCTGGAAATCAGCATGGAATGCAGCACATCCGCGGCATAGGTATTAGCGGCGCTGAAAAGCGAACCTGGCGGCGGCGGCGCAGGAACCGCAGGCGCCGGCGCGGCGAACGGCATCGCCCCATTGCCGTTTCCATATTGCGCGTACGCCGCCTTGGAAGCAAACAGCATCGCTCCAAGCAGCAAGGCCGCCGTTATCCGGAAAAAGATGCCGCGACGGGTCATATCAGGCTTCCTGTTCATAACTTCCCCTACTTGCTTACCATACGCACGGAACGCGTTTTTGCGACCGGCACCTGATTCCCCGGCGCATTCGGGCTGTAGTACAAAGAAACGGCCGCCTCTTCGACAGTAAAGGCGTTCGTCACATTGACCACCTGCTCTTTTTTATGCCACAAACTGATATTCAAAACCACGGCAGGACCTGACGGCCCGGGAACAAGCAGCGAATGAAAGGAAAGCGGCAACGCCCGCGGCTCATCGCCCACGGCGACCATCAATCCCCTGGAAACGAGCTCGGACACCAGCATATCGCCAAAGGCCAGAGAAAACGGCTGGGCGTTTGAAGCAAAAACCTTGAGAGGAAACGTCTTCAAATCCCGCCGGTAATGCAGAGCGCTCCATACCCTGTCCGCCATGCGGGCAGCCAGTCCATGCCATTTTTCCTCTTTTGTTCCCCCTTCAAGGCTTTCTATCTTCAGCGTGCCCACGCTCAACGCCATTTCAGGGTCAGGAAGATTTCCTCCTCTAAAGCCCAATGAATAACGGCCGGACGTATTGTCTTGAGCCAAGGCAATAGATGCAAACCCAAGCATCCCGATGCATCCCATCACCAGCAGTATCTTTTTCATGTCGCAGCATCCTGTCAGCATTTCGCGCCCCGCGCTCTTCCAACGGGCAGAGCATATACAAAAATACCTTGTGTATTGTATCGGTCCATATGCCTATATCTTTAGAGGCCGGCATAAACTGAGCCTTTTTTAGTCACCCTTTGCGTTCCTTTTATGCCTTCACGCCGTTCATCTGTCTTCCTCTGGGGTTTGAGATCGAAGGCCAAAAGACCATATAGCCCCCGCCTTTTCTCGCGGGGCATCTGAGGGGCGCAAAGCCTTAGATGGGATGCACGCCCCCAGGCGCAAGAGCAAATCCCTGAAGGACTTTGCTGCCTTATTGCTTGCCTAACGAACATGAAAAAATGCCGGATGACAAGGGCGGCGGCCTGGAGTATACAACACGCGCTTTCAGGAAAAACATGCGTCGTCTTGCATGATCAAACCGGTCCTTTTTCGTTCAACATTGTTTCCATGGCCTTGCAAGACTTTGTGGAATCTGTTGCTCCGCGTCCGGTCATGTTCTCTCCCGCCTGTTTTTTCGCCCCCGTTTGCGGCCTGATATTCCGAACGTTTTTCATGGGGCCGCTGGCCTTCTATTAAAGGATATACAATGGCGCTGCTCAGTTTACAGGAAGTTTGCATGAATTTCAGCGGAAAGGCTCTGCTGGACAACGTCAGCCTCCATATAGAGGAAGGGGAACACGTCTGCCTTGTCGGCAGAAACGGCGCAGGAAAATCCACGCTCCTTTCTCTTCTCGCGGGCGTCCAGGTTCCGGATTCCGGTCAAATCGCGCGCAGTCAGGGCAGCCGCTTCGGATACATGCCTCAGGATATCCCGGAGCAATGGGAAGGCTCCGTCTTTGGCGTGGTCGCCGGCGGACTGGGCGCGACAGGCGAAGAACTCCAGGCCGTCCACATGCTCGCAAACGGACAAGAGGCCGGCCTGGCTCCCGAAATGCGGCAAAAGGCAAGCGTTTTGCTCCATTCCGGCGGCGGTTGGGATTCCCACGGAGATATCCTCAGCATTATCCGGCATCTCGGTCTTGACCCTGACGCTGAGTTCCGCACGCTTTCCGGCGGCGGAAAGCGCCGCGCCGCGCTTGCGAGAGCCCTGGTCGAATCCAGAAATCTCCTGCTGGACGAGCCCACCAACCATTTGGATATTGAAACCGTGCTCTGGCTTGAGGACTTTCTCCAGCGAAGAGCGCGCACTCTTGTCTTTATAAGCCATGACCGCGCATTCGCCTCGAAACTGGCGACGCGGATAGTTGAAGTGGATCGCGGCCGGCTCTACAGTTATGAATGCGCCTACAATCTTTTTCTGGAACGGCGCGAAGCGCGTCTTGACGCTGAGGAAAAACAAGCCGCGGTTTTCGACCGGAAGTTGGCGCAGGAAGAGGCATGGATACGCCAGGGAATCAAGGCGCGCAGGACAAGAAACATGGGACGGGTGCGCGCCCTGTACGCCCTGCGGGCTGAACGGGCCGCACGCAGGGAAAGACAGGGCGCGGCCCAAATGCAGATTCAAAGCGCTGAACGCTCCGGAAAACTGGTCTTTGAAGCGAAAAACGCAACCTTCGCGTATCCAGGTCAGGAGCCTGTCATCAAAAACTGCACTGTCGCCGTCATGAGAGGAGAGCGCATAGGCATCATCGGCAAAAACGGCGCCGGAAAAAGCACGCTCATTCATCTTCTTCTTGGCGACCTCTTACCTCAGTCCGGCGCGATACGACATGGAACCAATCTGGAGATATGTTATTTCGACCAGATGCGCGAAACGCTCGACCCCAATGCCTCAGTCATGGACAGCGTCGCTGAAGGCAACGACGTTGTGACCATTGGCGGACAGACCCGGCACGTCGCCGGGTATCTGAAGGATTTTCTGTTTGACGCCGACGCATTGCGCATGCCCGTGGGCGCGCTTTCCGGCGGCGAGCGAAACAGGCTTTTATTGGCGCGATTGTTTGCCCGGCCTTCCAATACGCTTATTCTGGATGAGCCGACCAATGATCTTGATATGGAAACCCTGGAACTCCTTGAGGAACTTCTCGCCGAATACAAGGGAACAGTACTGATGGTCAGCCATGATCGAGCATTTCTCGACAACTTGGCGACAAGCACTCTGGTTCTTGAAGGAGACGGATTCGTCAGGGAATATGTCGGCGGATACACGGACTGGATACGGCAAAGAGAGCTTCCGAAAACGGAAAAACCTCAAAAGGCCGCCAAACCAGAGGCCAAACCCCGCTTAAAACCGCGCAAGCTTTCATTCAATGAACAAAGGGAGTTGAAGCTCCTTAAAGAAGAGCTTGCGGCCTTGCCCGAAAAAGCCGCCAAGCTGGAACATGAACAGGCTGATGTGGAAAAAGCCCTGTCTGATCCTGACCTTTTTAAATCCGACCAGGAGCTTTTCCGCAAAAAAACGCTGCGCATGACGGAAATTGAGAACGAACAAAACGCCATTCTGGAGCGATGGGAATTCCTGGAAAAACGTATTGCCGAACTGGAAGCTTTTGAATGAGCCTTTTCTGGAATTCGCTGTTCCAGGCAGCCGGCCAGTATGGCCCATACTGAAAAAACCTTTTAATTTTCAAGGCCGCCGCACCGATGCATGCAACTCATCCGCTAAAAGACCCCAGACTCTATTATATTTTCGGCGTCACCCTGGTAATGCTTATGGCCTTTTCCAGCATTGTTCCATGCCTGCCCACGTTGACGCGCCATTTCAGGGTCAACTCCGAGCAGACCGCCTATATCATGACTGTCTACACCATACCGGGCATTATCCTGACCCCTGTATCGGGAATGCTCTCAGACCGCTTTGGCCGCAAAAGCGTTCTTGTGCCCGCGCTTCTTATCAGCGGGTGCGCGGGAGCGGCCTGCGCATTCGCCCCCAATTTTCAAATTTTTCTTCTGTTCCGCTTTCTTCAGGGCGTGGGAACAGCGCCTCTTACAGCGCTCGCCTACACAATCATCGGCGATATTTACGATGACGCCAACCGCAGAACCCTGGCCATGAGTTTCAATTCAGGCGTTTTCAGTCTTGGAATGACCATATTTCCGGTTATCGGCGGATGGCTTTCAGAAATTGAATGGTATCTCCCTTTTTTTCTGACCCTGATTGCCCCGCCGCTCGCGTTTCTCATCTGGCGGTATATGCCGCTTAAAAAAAACGCCTCTTCTTCCGCAACATTCCATGCCTACATCAAAAATACCGCGGGCATTGTCGCCCAGCGCAAAACATTGATCCTTTTATGCGTAGGGCTTGCCACGCTGATGCTCCTTTATGGCGTTATTTATACTCATTTTCCCATTTTTGCGGACAATCAATTTCAGGCGCTTCCTTCGGTCATAGGCACGACTTTTTCCCTTTCCGCGCTTGGAATCATAACGGCGACTTTGATCATGAACTTCCTGTTGCGCCGCTTCACGTCAATACGCCTTATCCAAATGGGACTTTGCCTGTTTATGCTCGTCATGTCCTTTATCCCGCTTTCCCAAAACATGTACTGGACCTGGCCTATTTTCTATATATGGGGCCTGGGTCAGGGGCTCGTTTTTCCCAATCTTAACGGCACGCTCGCCGGTCTTGCTCCTGCGGAAAACAGAGGCGCGCTCATGGCCGTCAACGGTTTCACCTATTCGCTGGCTCAAACCGGCGGCCCCCTGCTTTTCGGCTGCATCTACGCTTTCTTGGGCATAAAAAGCGTCTTCATAAGCGCGGCGATTTTGGCGCTGTGCATAACCGTCATTGTAGCCCTATTTTTTCCCAGAAAAACGCCGCCGCGCGCTACGCTGAAAAACGGATAGGGCCGCCCGGTCCGGCGCATTATGATAAGGTTGATTACTCGCCCAACATTTCTGAAAACAAAGGAAACACCATATCCGGCGTCAGGTTTTTCAGACACAAAACGCCTCGCTCGCAGACGTTCCGGCTGCATGGCTGGCATGACAGTCCAAGCGCAATATCGCGATGCCGTCCCCCCGGACAGGTCCAGTTGACGTCCGTCGAACCCAAAACCGTCAGGGTTCGCGTTCCCACAGCCACGGCAATATGCCGCGGCGCGGAACAATTGCCGAAATGCAAAACAGCCCTTTCCTGACAGGCCGCCATTTCACGCAAAGTCAACATCTTAGGCGGTTGCAGGCAATATGTCGGGCACGTGCTTTTCGCAATGACTTCCTGAGCGAGCTCCTCTTCGCCAGGACCGTACAGGACCAAAAAACGCACGTCATTCCACCTGGCCGCCGCCATGCTTACAATCCGGGAATAATATTCCGCCGGCCATCGTCGCGTATCGCGCCGGTGCGAAGGATCAATCGTTATGAGCCTCTGTCCGGCGCGCAATCCGGCTTGAGCCAAAATTTCTCTGGCTCGCGTCCGCTCCGTTTCATCAAGATAGATGCGCGGCAGCTCGCCATTCCACTCTATCCCCAATGGCGACAGAATGCTCGCTTTTTTGGCGGCGGCATACGCCTCGCGCATGGGCGCGGTATGGGTATATAAAAAACGCGTATACAACGGCGCGTCATAAGACAGCCGCACCCGCGCTCCGGAAAATGCGACAACCCACCGGCATCGGGGCAACTGCTGAAAATCGACGACCAGATCATAGTTGCCCTGACGGCACAACGTCCAATAAAACCGCATTTCCTGAAAAAAATTCGTTACAACTTTACGATCCAGCGTCCAGATGCGATTAATATGCGGGTTATTGAACAGCATCGGCGCAGCATTCTTTTCTGTAAAAACATCAAGCGCGGCATGGGGAAAACGCTTCCGCAACAGTTCAATACTGGGGGTGGCCAGCAACACATCGCCTATCTGGCGCAACTGGCAAACCAGTATCCTTTTGATATCTTTCAGCTCTATCCGCTTCATATCATCCTTGACCGTTTTTATCGCAATAGCGATATAAATACAGGCATCCGAATTTCGGATGCCTGCCGTCAACAAGAAACAATCCCCAACGTTTTGAGAGGGACTGTGCAAAAACGCCATTTGTTCATGGAATTACGAAAAATATCCTCTCTCTTTTACCGCCTGCAATATGGCAAGACAGGTTTCCGCGCGGTTAAGCGTATAAAGGTGAATTCCAGGAGCTCCCGCATCAAGCAGGCGGCAAATCTGGTCAACGGCAAAGACGACGCCCGCCTTTTTTACGGCCTCAACGCCGCCTTCCAAATGAGCCGCTTCAAGATTAAGGTAAAGGTATCCGGGAATATTTGCCCCGCACAAGGACAAAACCTTGCGTATGGAATCAAGGCTTTGGATGGGCATGACGCCTGGCACCACCGGAACAGTCACGCCATTGTGACGCAACCTTTCAACAAAATCAATATATTCCCGCACATCAAAAAAAAGTTGCGTAATGACCAGATCGGCCCCGGCTTCAATTTTTTTGCGTGTATATTCCCGATCTTCGCGGAACGTTTTTGATTCAGGGTGACATGCTGGATACCCGGCCACGGCAATCCCAAAATCAGGAAAATTTCTACGGGCAAATGCGACAAGATCCGAAGCATACCGAAATGCGGCATTATCCCAGTCAATCACCCGATCTTTCGGCGGATCGCCGCGCAGGGCAAGAACATTCATAACGCCCGAATCTGCCAGCCTGGCGACGAAATCCCTGATACGCTTTTCGGTTGCCCCGACGCATGTCAGATGCGCCATGGGTTCTAATCCGAAATCATTTTTTAAGTGAGAGGTGATCTCAAGCGTGTTGTCTTGCGTCCCGCCGCCCGCGCCGTATGTGACAGAGGCGAACAAAGGATTGAGCTCACTGAGTCGTTCCACCGTGGCGAAAAAATTGGGCCAGTTTTTTCGCTCTTTTGGCGGAAAAAATTCAAAAGAATAAAAAGGAGCTTGCGCTTGTGCAACCAGATCAGAAATTTTCATGAAATATCCTTGCACAGTATACTAAATTATGTCTTATAGTTAGAATTGCCTTTCCATATGAATAAGCATATCAAAATAAATTGATATGTCAAGATCGTTTCATCTCAGCAACCGGTATTTCTGGGTTAGAGTTATGGAGCAAGGAGAGACTCAAAGGAAATAACGGCAAGTAAAGTCAGCGACAGGTGTGTGCGTGTGTGTGTGGGGGGGGGATAAGGGAAGTCTGGGGAAGTTGGCGTTGTGGGATAGGCAGTTTTTACGGGTCAGGGTTATGTGTTTGGGAATGTTTTTTATGTGATTCAGGTTGATGGATATTTGGGCCCGATAAGGTCTGAAGTTTTTTGGCGTTTGGACGGTGGCATTCCTGTTCAGATGCAAAGCGAGTCTCAGATGTTTTGTGGGAGAAGATGCGGGGCGCTATGGTTTTTTGGTCTTTGGCCGCAAAGCGCATGA
>CALUUT010000020.1 GCA_944324045.1 uncultured Desulfovibrionaceae bacterium
CATCTATCTTCCTCTGTGGTTTGAGCCCGAAGGCCGGCCATATAGCCCCGCCCTTTTCTCGCGGGGTATCAGATGGGCGGAAAGCTCAGGCGGGGATGCACGCCACTCCCCAGGCGCAAGCGCAAAGCCCTGAAGGGCTTTGCTACCTTATTGCTTGCGCATGCTTCGGAGACTCCGGACGCGCCGGCCGGGGTTGACCGTCAGGAATGACCTGCAGGCGCGTGGGCGCGCTGTCCTTTTTTGCCGCCAGCAATGTAATTGCGACCGGTTGGCCCTGGCGCAGCAAGTTGGTTGGCTGAACCGTTTCAACGCGGATCATGTACACCAGTCCGGGGCGTTGAGTTGTGGTCTGTACGGTTTTGGGGGTAAACTCAGCTTCCGGCGAGATAAAGGTCACTGTGCCTTTAATGGGGGAATCCGGGTTCGCTTCGGTGCTGACCAGGGCGTCCATGCCTACATGAACCGCGCCCAGATGCCGTTCTTCAAGGTAGGAGCGGATGCGCGCCGGTCCGGAAAGGGACAAAAGATACACGCTTTGTCCGGCCGCAACTACAGCGCCGGGCTCCATGATTTTGGTGAAAATAATCCCGTCTGCCGGCGCGGCAAGAGTCGCATCGCGCAGATTCAGCCGCGCCGCCTCCAGTTGAGCGGCTGCGGTCTGCACGGCTGCCTGTCCGGCTTTGATATCTTCGTTGCGGCTGCCTTCAATAGCCATGCTTAATGCCTGTTGCGCCGCATCCACGCGCGCCGCTGCTTCGTCGCGCAGCGACCGGATGTTGTCGAATTCCTGATTCGCAATGACCTGTTGCGCTAGGAGCGGTTTATTTCTTTCATATTCTTTTTGCGCGCTTGCGAGCGCGGCTTTGCTTTCCGTAAGCTGGGCGCGGGCTTGTTCGATTTCCTGGGGACGCAGGCCGTTGATAAGCGCCTCAAGGCGCGCTTTCGCTTCGGCCAGATTGCCTTCGGCCGCCGCCATGTCCGCCTTGTACGGCGCGGCATCCAGCATGGCGATGATCTGCCCGGCAGTTACGCTGGCCCCTTCTTCCGGCCCCATGGACGCTATCCTTCCGGGCACGCGAAATGAAAGCGGAACCTGGCGTATGTCCACGTTTCCGTAAATGGTTATGGTTTCATCGTGTTCCGCCTGATATTTCTGGCGCAGATACAGCGCTGCTCCTGCGGCAATGGCAAGTGCAACAATAAAAACGACAAGAGCGCGTTTCATGCCAATCATCCTTTTTGTTTCGGAATAACGCCGTATTGACTGCCCGGCGTAATTCGTCTCTACGGATTATTTACATGGAAGCGCTTAGAAAGTACATCCGATTGTTCCGGTAAGCATATGTGCATTGCGATGTTTTGAGCCCTGATATGAATATCCGAGATAGACATGGGCCGTTTTCCCCGCAATGGCGAGGCCCGCGCTGATTTCACCGGTATGCCGGTCCGTGGTCGCTCCTTCCATGACAGTGCTGATGCTTGGAGCATCGCAACGCCATGCGCGGATATCCATATCGCGCTCTCCCAGCGCCGCAATGTAGCGGGCCTGGAGCATGGGGGTTATTTTTACATTGTCGAGTTGAAAAGAGCGGGAGACCTGCACCCCGATAGGCAAGTCCCAGATGTTTTGGGTTGCTTCGCCATTTTCAAACAGATTATAGGTTCGCCCATCAACGCGTCCTTTGATTGTGGCCTTGCGCTGGACGAGCCTGCTGTAATGCAGCCCGATGTTCGGCATGATCTGGAAGCTGCCGATAAGGAACCGGCGTCCGGCTAAAAATTCAGCGCTGAAGGCATCCACGTGAATTTTAGATGTCAGCTCCATGACGGGGGTGGGCTGGCTGATATCGTTTCGTGTCCGCATATAGACGCCTTCCATGCTGAAGACCCAGTCGTCCTGCGACCAGATGCCATACAGCAATGCGCCCGCATACTCTATGTCGCTTTTTGTGCGGGCCAGATTGCCGCCATAGGAGCGGGCCTTGCCGACCCCGAAAGAAAGACCGCCGCCCACGGTCCATGGCCCCATGGTTATGTCGGCCCCGGCGAGGATTCCCCATATGTTCGTTCTGTAGCCCGTACTGCGGCGTTCTGTTTCCAGTCCATGCTCTGAGTCGTGCATATAGACCGGGGAGGTCCATACCCTGAAGACAGGAGCCTGGTTTTGGGCGTGGAAAACGTCGATTTTTCCAGAATCATCGGGTAATGCGCGACTGGCTGCGGCATATGAGTTTGAAGCGTTTGAGCTTATATACTGAGGGCCTGATCCCGAACCTGTCGCCGCAGCAGCGGGCGTTTTTGAACGCACTCGCGTGGAAAGATTTCGGGTTATGGCGGAAATCGGAAGAACGCGAGTCATGGCTGGCGCGCTTTCAATATACCTGGTGATGCCTTCGAGGCTGAGGCCATTCACATGCTGTGCGAGAATTGCGGCTAAAAAGGGATTGCCGCTTCCATCATCGCCTGAAATGCCGTTGCCGCCGTCAGGCAGGAGATTCCCCGCGTCATTGCCGAGATCAGGAAGCGTGTCCGAAACTCTTTTTCTGGTCACAGTGGCTACAAGGGTTTCGTAGCCGTTGACAGTTTCACGTTCCAGTTTGTCCAGAGTGTATAAAATATTGTTTGAGGCTGTGCCCATGGAGAACAGGTCCGGGTCAAGGGCATTTGAGCCTTGGGCCTGCACCAATGCGAATCTGGCGGAATCTCCGCTTCCCATGGTTGTGTTCATGGCGCCCCGGATTATGGTTGAGCCCCTGATGGTCATGTTTGCGGTATCCTTGATGACCAATGCGGGGGACGTCTGGGCGAGGGACAAATTTTCCTGATCCGTGATCGGAAGATTCCATATCCCGCCCTGGGTGAAGTCGAGCTGTAAATGGGCGTCGTTGCTGATTGTCGACCCCTGACCTGTGGTCCACTGCGCATCTGGAGCAAAAAAATTGAGGATAATGGAGCCTCCATTGTCCGCTTCAAGAATACGGCTGTTCACATGCGACCCCGCTGCAAGGTCAAGCAGAAGTTCGTTGCCTTTGCCGTAAATGCGCATGGGACCTTCAATGTATAGTTGTTGAGGGTTTGGCGCATCCGTCTTGTTTTGGCGGGTGCTGATGAAACTTTCCGAATAGGGAGCGAGTCCGTCTGCGAGCAGAGCGTATGCGTTGTTTCCTGTGGTCACGATACGGGTGGGGCCGTTTAATTGAATGCGGCCTTCAGTGGACGCATATATGCCGTGAGCCATTTCTCCACTGGTGACGATGTTTGTATTTGAATCCAGGCGTATGGCGCCGTCGTTCAGGTAGATGCCGTAACTGCCGACGCCGCTTGTGGAGATTGCAAGCGTTCCTTTTGCGATAAGCGCATAATCTTTTTGGGAACCCATCGCAAACACGCCGTGCGCGTAGTCGCCGGTCGTGATGATGCTGGTATTGCCGTCAAATCGAAGTCCGCCGCCCCCGGGGTTGCCGCTATACGCGACGCCGTAGGCGTATGCCCCGCCGGTTTGCACTTGTATGGGGCCTTTTAGGTCGATCAGAGAGCCTGTGGAGCTTATGCCGGAAGCATGGTCGGCGGTTGTGACGATTGAGAGGCGTTGGACGGTTCCGGTTATGGCATCGCCGCTGTGCGCATATATCCCATAGAGCTCGCTTGACGAACCGCCGGTGGTTTCGGTTGTTGTAACGGCGATGTTTCCGGAAAGATTTGCGGGACCTTCAATACTCTGATTATATGTCCCGGAGCCGATATCCAACGGGGCGCACATTGCGGGAAGTTGGAAGAAGTATGAAAGAACACAAAAATAGAGCAGGATTAAGGCAATATTGGGTATACAGTTTTTCATGATGTGGTTATGCATGGATATGTCCGTAATGGTTTATTTTGAGTACCATAAATAGAGCCCGTATGTATAGCCATGAATATAGGAATTTTTCGATATTCATTATTATCAGATAAAATTAAATAGTAAATAATATTGTATGGTAATGTATTTTGTATATATTTTGGGCCGAGCGGCATCAGAAATATGGGCGTCATGAGCTGGCCTTTTCGAGCCAATGCCGCGGGATATATGGTAAAATATTCTTGGTGGCGTTTGTTCTCATTTTATGATTATGAAATTCCGAATCAGAATTATAAAAGGCAAAGGGTGCGTATGCAGGGAAAAAGCGGATGCGGCGCAATCGAAGTCGTGTACGGGGATATTACGAAGGAACATGTGGATGCAATTGTCAATGCGGCCAACCCTGAGTTGGCCGGCGGCGGAGGCGTGGACGGCGCAATTCACAAGGCCGCCGGACCGCAACTTCTTGAAGAGTGCAAACGTCTTGGCGGATGTTTGACCGGCGACGCCAAAACGACTGGTGCATACAATTTGCCGTGCTCGTGGGTGATTCATGCTGTTGGGCCGGTGTGGCGCGGCGGCTTGGCGAATGAAGATGAGCTGCTTGCCTGCGCATACAGGCGCGCACTTGAAGAGGCATGCCGCATTGGAGCTGAAAGCGTCGCCTTTCCGGCCATTTCGACCGGGGCGTATGGGTTTCCCGCCGAACGCGCCGCGCGCATTGCCGTGTCCACGATACGCCTGTTTTTGGAAGGACGGCCGGAAATGCGGGTCCGGCTTGTCGCTTTTTCCAAAACAAGCGCCCATGTACTCAAGCAGGCGCTTGAAGAAAGGCAGGCGGAAGAGGGGTCATGGAAATAAATGCTGCGGGGCAGGCTGAAAATGCGCAATATTTGAAGATGACGATCCGGCCCGTTCCTGGGCTGATTCTCTCTTTGGCTGTGCCGACCATTGTCAGTATGCTGGTCACGTCCATATACAATATGGCGGACACATATTTTGTTTCCAAACTGGGAACCAGCGCAACCGGGGCCGTGGGCATCGTGTTTTCCCTTATGGCCATAATCCAGGCCGTAGGCTTCAGTCTGGGAATGGGGGCCGGCAGCAACATTTCCCGGCTTCTCGGAAAAAAAGAGAACGAGCGGGCGAACAGCGTGGGTTCAAGCGCTTTTTTCTGCGCTTTATCCTTTGGTGTGATTCTTGCGGCGCTTGGATTGTATTTTTTGGACCGGCTTATGCATATGTTGGGCTCTACCGCCACTATTCTGCCCTTTGCCCGCGATTATGCCCGCTATATCCTGCTGGGGGCGCCCGTGATGTGCGCCTCATTTGTTTTGAACAATATTCTGCGTTCACAGGGCAAAGCGGCCCTCGCGATGGTCGGGATTATGTTCGGCGGAATTTTGAATATCGCGCTTGATCCTCTTTTTATTTTTGTTTTTCATTTAGGCATAGCCGGGGCGGCTATCGCGACTCTCATCAGCCAGTGCTCAAGTTTTTGCATTCTGCTTTTATTTTTTATTTTTAAAAAAAGCATCGTGCGTTTAAGCATTCAAGCGCTCTCTCGCGCTCCCAACATGTATTGGACGATTATAAAAACCGGACTCCCGTCTTTTTGCCGCCAGGGACTGGCAAGCGCGGCCACAGTGGCGCTTAACGTCAATGCCGCCATATACGGCGATGCGGCGGTTGCGGCCATGTCCGTCGTGGGCCGGATATTTATTTTCATCCTTTCGCTCATGCTGGGGTTTGGTCAGGGATTTCAGCCTGTTGCAGGCTACAATTATGGAGCCGGAAAATTTGAGAGAGTGAAAACCGCATTTTGGTTCACCCTGGCTGTAGGCGTGGGCATTTTGACGCTCATGGCCGCGGGCGGATTTCTTGTCGCTCCGCGCGTTATAGCCCTGTTTCGCGAAAACGATATCGAGGTCATTTCCATCGGCGCTTTCGCTTTTCGGGCGCAATGCCTGGAATTGCCCGTACAGCCGCTTATTGTGACCACGAACATGCTTTTGCAGTCAACCGGAAAAAACTGGCAGGCCACCCTTACCGCGACCTTGCGCCAAGGCATATTTTTTCTGCCGCTTATTTCCATTCTTCCCAGAATATGGGGATTGACAGGCGTTCAGGTGACCCAGCCTGTTTCAGATTTCTGTGCGGCTCTTTGCTGCATTCCGTTTCTGGCGGGATTTTTCCGTGAGCTGAATCGCAAGCGGGTTACGGCGTGTCCGTGCGTTTAGGAGCAGCATCCTTCCGCAAAAAGTATGGTATTTGTTCAGGCGCGCGCTCCTGGGAAAAGACTTTGGCGCATTTTTCATTACACAGTTCTTTGTGGTTTGAGACTGAAGGCCGTAAGGCCGGATAGATCTCCGCCTGAGCGCCCTTTTTTCTCGCGGGGCATCTACGGAGCGGAACGCTTTTCGAGGGGATTTGACCCCCTTAAAAAAGCGCGAGATGCAAACCCCTGAAGGGCTTTGCTACCGTATTGCTACGGAATGAACGTTCCGTTTAGGGCTGGCCGGGCCAGAGCATGGCTGCGGCTTATGTGTTTCAGTGGAAGAGGCTTCATGCCAGGCATCCTGCGGCGCGAGGGACGCCGCTATTTTTTTCAGCGTCTGGCGCAGCCATATGTTGGCTGGGTCTTTGTCGAAAAGCCTGTGCCAAGATTGGCACAGGCTTATGGGCGGGACGTCGAACGGCAGGCGCACCATTGCAATCCCTTGGTGATGCCGGACGATGCCTTGAGCGAAACTTTCGGGAACGCAGGTCGCCATATCGCTGTTGAGAATAAGACGGACAAACCCGAGAAAACTGTCAAGACGCACGGGAACCGTTCGTTTGCGGCGATGCCGGCGGAAAAGTTCGCTGAGCGCCTGTTCAAGCACGTCGTGGCACTCAGTTGTCGGAATGTACTGAACGTATGGAGTCTCAAGGAACTGTTCCGCCGTCATGCCGGGCCTGATGTGCGGGTGCTCATTGCGGGCAAGGCATACGTACCTGTCGTCAAAGAGTTTTTCCTGGATGATGCCGCGGATGGAAGCGGGTGAAAAGCCGATGAAAAGATCAATATCCCCGTTTGCCATGGCCGCATATCCATCTTTCGGGGCAAGGTTGACTGTTGTGACGCGAAGTCCGGGAGCTGTTTCGGCCAGGTGGAGCAGAAGAGGAACAATAACGGTGGCTTGACCAAAATTGCTTGCGCACAGGCGAAAGAGCCTTCGGGAAGCGCGGGGGTTGAATTCCTTTTGCCGGGCGCATGCCTTGTGCAGCGTATCAAGCGCATTTTTTACCGGCTGGGCAAGCTTGAGCGCAACCTCTGTGGGGCGCATTCCCTGCTGGGAACTGATGAACAGCGGATCGTTGAATGCGCTTCTCAGGCGCCTGAGCGCGTTGCTGACGGCTGGCTGGGTAAGCTGCAGCATGGTTGCGGCTTTGGTGGCGCTGCCGGTTTGCAGCAGGGCGAGAAAAACCCTCAGGAGATTAAGATCAAACTGCTTGAACTCCAAGTGTGCGCTCCTTGCCCCAGATATCGTATCCTTGTCATGCTTCCTCTGGGATTTGAGATTGAAGGCCATAAGGGCGGACCGGATAGAGCCCCGTTGAAACGGTTTTTTTATTAGGTATTTCAAAATAGTTGAACCGTTTGATGGGGGTTGCCCCCTTCTTTAAAAAAGCGAAGCTCCCTTGGGGCATTGCCGTCTTATTGTTTTTGCGGAGGAGCATATTATACCCTTTTTATTGAGCTTGCTATCCCCAGAAAAGCGAATATGGCGAACGCGATCATTCCGTAGCGCATACACTGCAAGAAAGCGTCAGCCGTCTGCGCGTTTACTTCCTGGCCCTGCATAAACAACGCAAGAATGATGGTTGTGGCGGCCATGCTGATGATCATCCCAAGGGTGCGCATCGTTCCGATCATGGCCGAGGCCATGCCTTTCTGGGCCGTGGGCACGCTGCCAAGCAACAGCACCACGTTCGGGGTGATGAAGACGCCATATCCGAAGCCTATCAGGATAAGAATTATTGCGGTCTGCCAGAGCGGGGTTGAGGCATTGATGGCGAAACATGCGAGCACAAGCCCGATTGTTGTCGAGAGCACTCCCACGGTGGCAATTTTTCCAGGATTATACCTGTCTGAGAGCCTGCCGACAACCGGTGAGACGATTACCTGCACAATGGGCTGCAGCAGCATGATGAGTCCTGTCTCTCCCGCGCTGAAGCCTGATATGTATTGCAGATAGAGACAGAGGAAAAATGTCATGCCGAAAATGGAGGCGTAATTTCCCATGGCGGCAATGGAACTCCAGAGAAAAACGCGATTGCTGAAAAATTCCCTGACGTCAAGCAGCGGAAATCTGACATTGCGTTCACTGAACAGAAATGCGCCAAGCATGAGGACGCCCGCGACTATGCAGGCAATGCCGGCAACGCCTTTGTCGACTCTGGTTGAACCGATTGTGACCAGCGCTATGGCGACGGCATAGAGGAAGCTTCCGCGCCAGTCCATGCGTTCCCCGGGAGCGCTGTTGCCCACGTCATAAATATATTTGAAAGAAGCGCATGCCGCCGCCAGCGTGACCGGCGTAAATAGAAAGTAAATGTAACGCCAGCCGATTCCCGTTGTGATGAGACCGCCGATTACAGGACCAATGGACAGTCCCGCATATATGAACAATGAGACGATTCCCATCTTCGCGCCGCGGACTTCCGGAGGGTAAAGCAGGGGAATGAGAGCGAGGCTGCCCGAAAGAAACAGAGATACCGCCGCTCCCTGCAGAAACCGAAGGACAAGGATGGTCTCCATATTCGGCGCAAATCCGATGCCGCCAGTGATAAGGCCAAACAGCAACAGTCCCCAGGAGCACAGTTTTCCCTGTTTGACCAGGTCTCCCCACCGGCCGAACACCAGGATGAACATGCCCGCTCCAAGAACGTACACCTGCATGACGTATCCCAGCTGGACGGCTGAGGCGGCAAGTTCCCGGCCCACTTCCGGCAGGGAAACGCCGACAATGGTCAGCATCGTGGCCGAGAGAAAATTCATTGCGCTTACCAGAACGAGAGCGACTCCCGCCTTTTTTTCCGAGTGAGTGGACATGGCTTTTTCTCCTTGTTTATCCGGAATGGCTGGCCTGTTTTCAAGCAACAGGACCGCAAAACGTAAAAGGCGCTTCGCGTGCTTTTCGAAGGCTCCAGATCCCTCGAAAGGCGTTACGCCCCTGCGGTTTTCCGTGAAAAAGAGTTTCCAGCGGGCTTTATCCTCTGGAGCTAAACCGAGAGGAAGCAGGAGCATAGCAAAAGATGGGCGTTTTTGGGAAATAAATAATGGAAATGAAGGTAATTCACAAAAATTATGGCGTAAATTCATCCACGTTCCTTTGTGGTTTGAGACCGAAGTCCCCAAAGGCCGGATAGAGCTCCGCCTGAGCGCCTTTTCTCGCGGGGCATCCACGGAGCGGAAAGCTTTTCGAGGGGATTTGAAGCCTTTTAAAAAAGCGCAAGATGCAAAGCGCCTTTTGGGCTTTGCCGCCGCATTGCTCCAGGGTCCCGCGTATTTTGTGCGGAAAGGAGGACTTGCGCAGACATGCGGTCAGGGAGGCGCGCGGCAAGCATGCTCTCTGTGCGCGAATGCCTTGAGACCGCGGGATGGAAGGTCATATAGCCTCACGTACGCGCCTTTTTTCCGCGAGGCAGTCAGGGCGCTTAAAAGCTTTTCGAAGAGATGCGGCCCCTGATGGGCTTGCCGTATTGCTTCGAGGAATCCTCTTTTTTCACGCGGGCAATCTGTATTCATATATACTTTTATACGCATATAGCGTAAAGTTCGCAAAATTTTACGGACAAACGGGTTGATATGCTCCGCCGCTTTTTGGAAATTCCGTTTCGCCGCGTGGAGTCCGGCGGAGTGCGGGGCGATATCGCGCGCATGGCGGCTGTTTCACGGCATGCGCGGGCTTTTGGCGGTAAAGGGCAGAAAAAGGAAGGCTGATGACGGAACCCATTATTCAGATTATGGACCTGGAAAAGAAATTTATGAGCAAAAACACGGAAGTGTATGCTCTCCAGGGCATCAATCTCACTATAAACAAAGGCGATATTTTTGGCATCATCGGCAAGAGCGGCGCCGGGAAGAGCACGTTGGTGCGGTGCATCAACATGCTGGAGCGTCCCACGGGCGGAAGCGTTTTATTTGAGGGCCGCGACATGTGCCGCCTTGACGCCCGCGAGCTGAGCGGGGCCCGTCGTTCCATGGGGATGATCTTTCAGCACTTTAACCTGCTCATGCAGCGGACCTCGGAAGAGAATGTCTGTTTTCCTCTGGAGCTTGCGGGCGTGAAAAAGAGCAAAGCGCGCCAGCGGGCCCGGGAACTTCTGGATATGGTGGGATTGTCGGAACGCGCGCGTTCCTATCCGTCTCAGCTTTCCGGCGGGCAGAAGCAGCG
>CALUUT010000021.1 GCA_944324045.1 uncultured Desulfovibrionaceae bacterium
TGCAGGGGCGACGTCGCGATGACATTATGAATGCGCGGATCCGCGCCCCGGCTTAAGGCTTCCCGGGCGCGATCAATATCGGATTTGAGCGCGCGGGCAAGGCCCGCGACCTGAAGCGTGCGGATTTTTTCAGCAATAGCGGCCACAGCTTCGAAATCGCCGGGGCTTGAAGCCGGAAAACCCGCCTCGATAACATCCACGCCCAGCATTTCAAGCTGTCGGGCCATGGTCATTTTTTCAGAAAGATTCATGGTCGCGCCGGGCGACTGCTCGCCGTCGCGCAAGGTGGTGTCGAAAATGACGATTTTGTTTTCAAGCATGGGAGCATCCTCTTTTCTCTGGTTTTCGTAAAGATATCGGCATAAAAAAGCCGCCTCGAAACTCGAGGCGGCTTGCATTGCGGCGCATCGCGCATAGACTGCGCGAAAGTGGAAAAGCCGTGGCTACCCCTCGGAAAGTTTCCGGACCGGTAGGGAGTTACGGCGAGGTAGGATAAAGAAGGTATAAATGGGACCGGACAGAAGGTACACGGCGAAAAGAACAAAACCCATGACCCGCGGCTCGGCCACAATCAGGACAAAAAGCAAAATGGCGCTGACCATGCAGCGAAACGGGTACGCCTTGATGAACCCGTATTCCTTAAAGGAAATATAGCGCACCCGGCTGACCATGAGCGCCGCCAGCACAAAGGTGTAGGCCATGCAGAAATAGGGGAACGCGGACAGGGCCCAATCCGGAATATACCGGTGAAAAAAGACCAGCGCGGCAATGGCGCATCCGCCGGCCGGAATGGGCAGACCGATGAAAAACTTCTTGGTGGTCGCGGGCGTGATGTTGAAGCGGGCAAGCCGCAACGCGCCGCACGCCGCAAACAAAAACGCAATGGCGATGCCGAAGGTTCCGAATTCGTGCAGCTGCCAGCGGTACATCAAAAAGGTCGGCGCCACGCCAAAGGCCACAAGGTCGCACAATGAGTCGTACTGCACCCCGAATGCGCTGGCCGTGTTGGTGAGGCGGGCGACCTTTCCGTCAAGCCCGTCCATTATGGCGCTGAAAAAAATGGCTATGGCGCACGGCTTCAATGCCCCATTCGCCGCCCATACAATCGCCAGAAAGCCTGAAAACAGGCTTGCCGTGGTGAAGAGATTGGGGAGAATGTAGACTCCCCTTTTGGGGGATTGCTGTTCGGACATACCGTTTCGTTCCAACTCGTCGGTTTTCTTGTCTAAAAACGCCGCCCGCCCCTTTCAGGGCCGCATGCGCGAAAAGAAGGGTCCGGGCGCCGGCGAAAACAGGAATCAGTTTCCGCCCATGGTTTCCGTGAACGGTTCAGCTTCCGAGCCTTCCTGCGTTTCCATCAGAGGGTTGGAGTCCAAAGGTTTGGATTCTTCTTTGCCCGCGTTCTCCGTCTTGCGGGCGATCACGCTCTGACCGGCAAACACGTTCTGACCCACGCTGCAAATCGCAGTGTACCCCTCAGGCAGATAAAGGTCAACTCGCGAGCCGAAGCGAATCATGCCGAAACGCTCGCCTCTGGCAAGCGCGTCGCCCTGCTGGGTCCAGGGCACGATGCGCCGCGCCACAAGTCCCGCAATCTGCACAAAGACCCATCTGTCGCCCTTTTCATCTCTAAGCTCATACTCGCAGCGTTCATTGTCCGTGGAAGCCTTGTCCCAGGCCGCATTGAGGAACGTGCCTTCATGATACCGGATATTGGTCACGGTTCCGGCCACAGGCGCGCGATTGACATGCACATTCAGCACACTCATAAAAATGGACACGCACTGACGCGGCTCTCCGCTTATGGGCTCCGTCTTGTTCGCCACGCCGAGAATCCGGCCGTCGGCCGGGCTTACCGCCACATCGGGCTCGTCAGGCACGACGCGTTCCGGATTTCTGAAAAAATGGCAGCTAAATGCGCACGCCGCAAAACAAATGATGGTCGCCGGCGCCCAGTCAAGCAGGGCGCACGCCAGCGTCGCGACAGCGGTCAATCCAATGGCGGGCAGTCCCTCAGGGACGATTCCAACGGATGGCTTATGCATACATGTCTCATGCCGGCCGGCCGAAGCCGCCGGACTTGGCTTAAAGTGCTTGCGAAAAACGCCGCGGCCGGCATGGCCGCCCGCTCATAAAAAATCCTACTCCAGCGAAGGTTTAAGCATACAACGTTTTCCGGATAATAGCAAATTTCATAAGCCGGAATTGTTTTCAGCCTTTTTGCGCCTTCCCATCGCGTTTCATACGCATCCAAAGGCGTTGCGCGCCCGGGGACGCGGCCAAAGACCCCGCATAATCGGAAGAGTGATCACTCATTGACCAGTTCGCGCAACTCCTTGCCGGCACGAAACACGGACAAACGCTTGGGCGGCACGGACACAAGAACCCCGGTCTTGGGATTGCGGCCCGTGTACCCCTTATAATCCTTGGGTTTGAATGAGCCAAACCCCCTGATCTCCACGCGCCGTCCCTCGCACAGCACCTCCCGGATGCTGTTGAAAAAAGAGGACACTATGGTTGCGGCATCCTCGATGCTCAAATTATGCCTCTGCGCAAGCTCCTCTATAACTTCGCTCTTATTCATAAACGTCCCCCTTCCTTTCGGACCGCTCAGACACGGCGCGTTGACTGTGGCAATGGATACATCCTGTTTCATTCTATTCGCATTTTTGGCCAAAAAGCGCAATAAATCGCGTAAAAAAGACGGGGACGGGTTTTAAAGTCATTTCAATATGTTAAAAAATATATTCGGAGTATTCCAAAATTTTATACACTATCCGGAACAAAAGCTGTTCCTGAAAGGCGTTTTTGCGCAAAGCGCGCGGACGCATGTCCGCGGCTGGAAACGCGCCGCGCTCCGCCTGTTTTGGCAACCGCGTCTCTTTGGCTTAAAAGGAAAGAGGGCACGCCAAAAGCGCGGAAAATCGGGAAAGGCGTTCCATGGGATTCATATGCGGAAAATCCCGGACGAATTCGTCCGCCCCGGCGCCGAAGGCCGCCAGAAGGGCGCGGGCATGCGTAAAATGAAACCGCGCAAGGGTCTCGCCGCCGCTGTTTACCGCATGCCGCCATGCGCGCGCGAGCGCCGTGCGGAGCAGAAAGGTTTCCAGAGCCCCGAACGCTTCCAGATCGCTTTCCTGAGCAAGCGGCGCAAACGGAAAGGCCCGGCGAAGCGCTAACGCAAACACGCCGCTGCCCGGCGAAACGATCTCGTCGCCGGGACCGGAAAAAACCGGCGTTCCCTGCACGCCGCAGGAAGGCGAGCCCTTCTTCAGGATCGCCGCGTCCGGCGGATTGCGGCCCAAAGCCAGAATGCGGCCGCGCACCTGAGCGCGCAGCGGCTCTGTCATATCCCGACGCGAATTCACGGCCACAACCTTTGGACAGGCGGCGTCGCCTTCAAGACGCATGGGCTCGCGCGGCGTCCCAAGGCCGCATTCCGTTTCCGGGCATACGTGAATCAGTTTCGGCGCAAAGTCCAGACAGGAAAATTCCGCGGAAAAACGGGAATGCCTGACCGCCAAAAGAGAAAACGGGGTCGCAAGCGCGCGCATGAGTCCGGCCGCGAGCTTGTGCCCGCCGTTGTACCGCACTCTTTGCCCGGAAAGGCAGGCGGAAACAAGGATGCGCAATGAGCCCGGCATGGACGTGCCTCCAAGAAAACAAAATGGTTGCAATATATCTGGAGAATACGATTTGGGGGAAAGAAAGGAGATGCTTCCCTTTCTTTCCCCCAGACGCCCTCTCTTTCCCCATTAAAAACAGCGTCGCCGAAAAAATGCGCTAAAATGCAAATCACGCCCGCGCAAAACAACCGCTGCATAAAAACGACGAAGGCCGCCTTGAACGCAAAAAAAACAGGCGTCCGCCGGCGCGCGCAAAACCGCGCGCCCTTATTTTTCGGTCTCAGATGCCGGAGCATCCGTTTTGCCGCCGGCTTCAGCCCGCGCTTTTTTCTTTTTTCCGGTCCCGTACACAACAAGATGGTCATGCCCAAGCCGCGGCGCGGGATGCTCTTTCCCCATGCTCAAACATTGTTTGGGGCATGCCTCGACGCAGGAAGCGCAATATACGCACGCAAGCAAATCCAGATCCCATGTTCCCTCTTTGGGGTCTATCGCAATGCACTGGGAAGGGCATTTTTTGGCGCATATGCCGCACAGAATGCACTTTTCGGCGTCAATCTGGACCGGACCGCGATAATCGGGAAAAGGCTCGCGCCGCACATAGGGATATTTCCGGGTCGCGTTCCGGCTCAACAGGTTCCGGAGAACGTTTTTCATCATAAACATGGGAATCGTCCTTTTTCTTTGCAATAACCGAATCGCAGGCAAAAACCGGACGGTTTCCGCCTGCGGCGCATGGCTAGCGTTCCGTGCAACTGATGCAGGGGTCTATGCTCAGCGCAATCACCGGCACATCCGCCAACTGGCACCCCGGAAGCATGGCCAGAAGCGGCATAATATTGGAGAAAGTCGGGGTGCGGATGCGCACGCGCGGCAAATACTTCGTGCCGTCGCCCTTGACGTAGTAGAACACTTCGCCGCGCGGCTGTTCCGTGCGGTCCGTGACTTCTCCTTCCGGATTGCCCCTGACCTTCGCCGCAAGCTCGCCCTGCGGCATTCTGCTTATGGCCTGACGCACAAGCTCAAGACTCTGGAGCGTCTCTAGAAAGCGGACCTTGGCCCGGGAATAACTGTCGCCGTCAGGCGCGGTCACCGGCTCGAAATCCAGAGAAGGAAACGCGTCATACCCAAGCTGACGGGCATCCTGAGCCACGCCGCTGCCTCTGAGCGTCGGTCCGACCGCGCCAAGCTTCAGCGCGGTCTCGGCGGACAAAACGCCCTTGCCCACCGTGCGCTCGCGCACCGTGTAGTCATTGAGCATGGTGGACATAAGCGCGCGAATCTCGCCTTCGGCAATATTCAGTTCATTGGATATCCAACGGCACTGCTGCGGCGTCAGATCCCGGCGCACGCCGCCCACCACGTTCACGGACACAATGACCCGGTTCCCGGCCGTAGCCTCGTTGATGTCCATAATCCGCTCGCGCACCTTCCAAAAAGCCATGAACAGGCTTTCAAAGCCGAAGCTGTCCGCAAACAGGCCAAGCCAGAGCAGATGACTGTGCGCCCGATGCAGCTCGCCCCAGATGACGCGCAAAAACTTCGCGCGCTCCGGAACCTCGATGTTCATCATTTTTTCCAGACAATGACAGTAGGTGACCGCATGGATGCAGGAACAGATGCCGCATACCCGCTCCACCACAAATACCATCTGATTGAAGTCGCGGATGGAGCTTAACCCCTCAAGCCCGCGATGCACATACCCCAAAGCCGGGACCGCCTCGACTACGGTTTCATCTTCCACAACAAGCTTCAGGTGCAACGGTTCCGGCAGCACCGGATGCTGCGGCCCAAAGGGGATGACCGTGCGCGGCGTCCTGTTTTCGTCGTTTTGTTGCATGGCCGCTACCCCTTTTCCTTTCTGACCGTGGTGAATGAGCAAAACGGCGCGCGGTTCACGTCGCCTTCCAGATACAACGTTCCGCTGTAATCAAGGACCAACCCCTCAAATGTCAGGCCGAACAGGTCGCGCAATTCGTTCTCGATAAGCACGGCCGCAAGATATATGGGAGAAAGACTGGTCACGGTTCCCTTTTCCGGCACGGACATGCGCAAATGACGCAACTCCAAATCCTTGTCGAAATGAAAAAGCAGATCAATGTAGGAATCCCCGCCCTCGACGGACGGCGGACACTTGGTCGCCGTATACGTCACAAGCCGCCAGCCCCCGTCAAAGAGCTTTTGGGCCTCGGCCCGCAGAGTGTCGTTGGTGACTGCAATGGTTTCAAGCATAATCGCCTCTTTTTTCCTCAAAAAACATTCCGGCCGTCATTGCCGGCATATCTGAAAATCAGACCGTCTTGCCGTCGTGTTCCTGCGCTTTGCCCGCAGGCGGCGTTGTCCCGCCGGCAGTCTCAGATTGCGCGGCCGGCTCCTGTTCAAAGGCCGCGGCGGACGTCTCCCCGGCCGGATTTTCCGCCGTCGCGTCGCCCTGGGCCGCCGTCTCCTTAGCGCTCGTGGCCCCGGCCGCAGAAAGGTCGGACGCCGGCGCGTCAAAAGCGGAAGAGCGCGCCGCGGAAGACTCGCCGGTCAAAGCGGCCGCCTCGCTTTCCACGCCTTTTTCCGGCGCGGTTTGCGTAAAAGACGACACGGGCTCAAGCGCGGCCGCGGCTTCGCCACTGGAAAGCGCCGGGTCTTCGATAAGCCCCAGCTTGACCTTAATCCGCTCAAGGGCCGTCACAACCCCGTCAATGATCGCTTCAGGCTTCGCCGGACACCCCGGGACATATACGTCCACCGGAATGACCTGATCCACGCCGCCAAGCACGTTGTAGCATTCGCGAAACACGCCGCCGGTCATGCCGCACGCCCCAATGGCGATGACGGCTTTGGGCTCCGGCATCTGGTCGTAAATATTTTTCAGCACATGCCGGTTGCGGCTGTTCACGGTTCCGGTGACCAAAAGCACATCCGCGTGCTTGGGGTTGCCCACATTGATAATCCCGAACCGCTCCACGTCATAAACAGGCGTAAGACAGGCCAGCGTTTCAATGTCGCAGCCGTTGCAGGAGCCGCAGTCAAAATGGACGATCCAGGGCGATTTGAGCCGCCCTTCGTTGATGCGCTTATTAAACCACTGTTGCAATTTTTCCAGTCTGTTCATGATACTCTCCGGGCGCGGCTACACGGCGTACAGCAAAAAGAGGTTGATCACGCACAGGATGACGCCCGCGCAAAGCCCCCTGAGCAACATCCACTGCCATGTAAGCCGCGCGCACACATTGTCGATCACAAGCTCCACGAAATAGGTCGCGGCCAGAAGCACGATCATGCCGACGACGCCCGTGGACCAGAACAGGGAACAAATGCCGAGCAAAAGCACCACATCCAGCCAGTGCCCGATTTCAAGCAGTGCAAGCTGGGGTCCGGAATAATCGTTCAGCACGCCGCGCACGATTTCCTGGTGCGCATGGTGGCTTGCGGAAATGTCGAACGGCGATTTGCGCAGTTTGATGGTCAGCGCGTAGCCCAAAGCCACATACACAAGGGGCATGGACGGCAAAAGCGGCTCTTCGAGCCGATATATGTCCGCAATGAGAAAACTGCCGCTTTTCATGGACAGGGCGATGAACACCAAAATGAGAATAGGCTCATAGGTCAGCATCTGCAAAAGCTCGCGCTGAGCCCCGACCTGGCTGAACGGCGAATTCACGGTCAATGCGCCCACGACCTGAAACACGGCGCCGATGGTCAGGATGAAAAACAAAAGCAGAAGGTCGCCGCGCATGAAGAACAAAAGAAGCGCAAGCGCCGAAGCCGTCACATACACGAACGAGCAGAACACCTGCCAGGGGTTGACCACGCTGTGCGTTTTTCCAAAGAGCTTGAACACATCGTAAAACGGCTGCAGCACCGGCGGCCCCTGACGCGACTGCAAACGGGCCGTGACGATTCGGTCCACGCCGGAAAGAAGCCCGCCGGCGATGACCGACAGGACAAGAGCCGCCACGGCATAGGGAAGAAGCATGATCATTGCAGACCTCCGGTGGTCAGAGCCAGCATGACGACAAGCAGCACAAGGCTTGCGGTATTGCTGACGACAGTCAGTTTGGACTCGCCAAACAGACAGCGGATGTAATAGTTGGCGCTTATCGCCTTCTCAGGCTTGTTCATCGGCCCCATAAATCCGGTCGTTCCGTCCGCGGCCGTGGTCTGAATGCCGCTCATGTACGGCAAAGCGGCCTTGTCCTCGGCATGGGAGCGGGCCGCGCATTTCCAGGCCCAGCGCGCGCCAAGCGCCAGCACGATGAATATCGGATACACCGCGTACACGCCCATTTTGTCCGTGAACGCGCCTTTGGACAGGTTATACGGCAAGGCCACCATGGGCTCGACGAACGCCTCGTACACCACAGGCGACAAGAACGCGAGCACGACCGCGGCTCCGGCCAGAATCAGCAGCGGACCGCGTATGGTTCCGTCCTGATCTTCCGGCGCGGGACGCGCGCCAGGACGCACATTGCCAAGCAAAATTCCGGCCCAGCGCGCCCAGAAAAGCACCGTCAGGCCGCTGCCCAACGCCAGCATGACCACCAACGGCGCCATGGGCCAGCCCGTGCTCGCCGCCGCTTCTATGGTCATCCACTTGCCAAGCAGCATGCCAAAAGGCGGCAGAATCATGCTGGCGATGCCGATGACCATGATGAGCGTCGTGCGCGGCATCACCGAATACAGCCCGCGCATGTCCTCTATGTCGCGCGAGCCGATGGTCTGTTCCACCGCGCCCATACACAGGAACAAAAGCGCCTTGGACACGGCATGGAACAAAATCAGCATGATCGCCGCGGAAATGGCGCCGGGCGTGTTGATGCCCGCGCAGGCCACGATAAGCCCAAGGTTGGCGATGGTCGAGTATGCGAGAATCTTTTTGCCGTTGCTCTGGCCGACCGCCAAAGCCGACGTGGCGATAAAGGTGAAGGCGCCGAACAGGGCCACCATCGGCGAAAGCGGCGTTCCCGCGTACGCGGGCGCAAGGCGCAAAACCAGATATACTCCGGCCTTGACCATGGTCGAGGAATGCAGCAGCGCGGAAACCGGCGTGGGCGCGACCATGGCCCCGCACAGCCAGCTCTGGAACGGAATCTGCGCGGATTTCGTGAATCCGGCGAAACACATAAGCGCCATGGGCAAAAGCAGAACCTTGGCCGCGTTTCCGCCCAACGTTCCATCGCCAAGCACGGCGCTTAAGCTCAGTTCATGCCCGGAATTGGCCAGCAGCAGCAGCGCCAGCACAAAGCCCACGCCGCCAAGCATATTCATCCACAGCGCTCTGGACGCATTTTTTATGGCGACTGGGGTGCCGTCATGCGCGATAAGCGCGAATGAGCACAGAGAGGTCACTTCCCAGAAGAAATACAGCCACTGCAGGCTGTTTGAAAGCACAAGCCCGTTCATGACCCCCATAAACAAAAGCATGATGCAGAAAAAACGCGGCTCTTTGGTGCGCTCAAGATGCAGGTGCTCCTCATGCGCCCGCATGTATCCGGTGGCGTACACGCAAATGAACGAGCCCACCAGCGAAATGAGCAAAACCATGATCAGCGAAAGGCTGTCCGCCTGAATTTCAGGGGACGAGCCGGATTCATGGCCCATGAAGAAATGCAGGTACGCGACCCCGACAATCTGCGCGACCGTGAAAAGAGTCACCAGACTGTTCTTCATCCTGAACGACAAATACAGGATGAACAGCAAGAGCGCGAAATCCAGCGTGTTTATGACGCTGTTCACGTCAATGCCGAGAAATGTCTTCGGCGACAGAACAAAGGGACCATGATACGCAAGAAGCAGCGAAGAAACGCCCACCACCGCCGCCGTCGCGAAAATGACCGCCCTGCGCGCCGCCCGTCCCGGCGCGCCCAGCATGACCACGGCCGCCAGCGCCGGAAAGACTATGCACAGAAGTACAAGTGTGTTTTGCATACGCACCTCATAAAAAATAAAATACCCCCCCAGCGCACAGCCTTTTGCGGACCGTGGCCTTTTCCCGTTGTCCGCGCAACGGGGCTAAAGTATTGTCACAGCATTCTTGCGCGGTCAAGGCTTGCGCATGAACTTTTCAACTTGTTCAAACTTTCACGGAAAAAGGCCATAAACAGGACGGAGAAATAAAGAAAACAACATGCCCTTTTAAAGACCTGCCGTATATGCCGCTCTCCTACTGCGGCCTGAAAATCCGTTTTTGCGGCTAAAAAAACATTGCCGCGAAACGCCGTCCAGGGCTCTGCACAGTAAAAATCCTTGCATATCGCCATGTTGACGCGGCGTACATTGACTGTTGAGACGACAATGCCGCATTTTTTTACGACCTTAGCGGGAATTAAGGGCCACTTAATGAGAAAAAGAACGAAAACAAGACGCCGTGAAGCCAAAAGACGAAACGATTCCCCTGAAAGACGCGGATGATCGGAAATCCTCTATGGATTACAGAATCTTCCAGCATGAATAGGTAAATTTTAAAAATTATACGTAATTATAAACATATAATATATTATAATAATATTATATATGATAATTATTTCTTGTTATAATCTTTTGTGTTCTTGTTCATGATACTCTATATAATAAAAATAATACTTATAAAAAATTGTTATACCTATGGTAAAGAGAAATGAAACGTAAAAAAGCAGCACGACGCCTGTTGTGGCGCGATTCCCTTTCGGTTTCCCAACTTACGCCGCGCCCAAGACGCGAGAGGCCGTTTCTGAGACCTTGCGGTCGAAATGATTCTCCTGTCGTTGCAATGCGCCGCATATCCTCCCGCCTTCCGAAAGAGAACCATGCTGCGCGCTTTGATGAAAAAAGACCGCACGTCCAGACGGCAGCCGCAACAATCGCGATTGCGAAACGCCCTGATTCCCGCGCATCAGACACGCGCGACGTCTTCTTCATCTTCGCTGGCGGTTTTCCCTTCCGTCTCACAGGATGCGGACTGTCTTGCGTTGCAGGCCAACGCCGGACAAAAGGCAAGCGCTTCTTTGGTCAGACCAGGGTCAGACGATGCGCCATACAAAAAAAGCGGAGACTCAAACGCAAGTCCGGGACGTCCATTCTTGCGCGCTTCGATAAGCGCCATGCGCGCGTCTTTGCCCGGCGCGCCGTACACAGGCTTAAGCCGTTTGGGAACAAGACGGTTTTGAACAAGACCTTCCAGGATTTCCTGGAGCCGTTCCGTTCCAAACACCCCGAAAAAACGCCCGCGATTGCGCAAGGCGTACGCCGCGGCGGCCAGAAAGGCCTGAAGCCCCGCGCCTGTCGCAAATAACGCCGCCGTCCGCCGTTCGCCGCGCGGCAAACGGCCGCTTCCTGGATTGCGATACGGCGGATTGGCGATCACGATATCCCGGCTTTCCGGGAGCACATCGTCATGTTCTCTGATGCCGGCGACATCAGCGCACAACGCCTGGAAAAAAGGCTGCAACCCAAGCCGCAGGGCGTTCCTGTTCGCGGCGCGGACAAGCTCAGGGTCTTTTTCAATCCCAAGAATCGCATCCTGAATTCGGGCATCCGGCCCAAGACCAAGCAAAAACGCAAAAGAAACCACGCCGCAGCCTGTCCCAAGCTCAAGGATGGAGCGCGAAGAAGCGGCAATTCCCAGACTTTTTACGGCAAACGCCGCCAGCAGCAACGCGTCCGCGGAAAAACGGAAGCTGCCCGCGGGCTGTTCAAGCCCTCTGGGGAAATATGCGCGCGCCGCAGCTATGCAAGGGTCAGGAGCGCCGCGCGCATGGTCGTTCATCAATACATCCTCTGCAATTTGAAACTTCGGTTTTCAGGGCGCATGCGCCCTGGGCTCTCTGAGTCAAAAAGCCTTGCCGTCTCTTTCCGCAAAGCGGAACAAAACGGGCCGGTCCTTACCTGGGGCTGGCCGTCACGGAAATCCAGGATTCGGGCACAGCGTTTGTTTCAAGCATGTTTTCCAATTCAGAGGCCTGTATCGGCTGAGGAGACTCCACCGCGATGGTCAGGGTTCCGGGATTTTCAAAATGCGCGGCCAATCCCTTGCGTATCGCTTCCGGAAGGCGTTCGGACGCGAATGCGTTTTGCAGCTCCCGCACGGTCTCAGGGCTTGCCTTTTTGAGCCTTTCCAAAAACGAATGGTCCTCAAGCGTCAGGGCCGCCTTGCGCAGGGTCAGGCCGGCTCCAACGGCATCAGGGGCCAGGCGGCTGGCAAGAGGCCTAAGCGGCAGGCGGCAATCCCCAAGCGCAAGGTCCGCGTCAAACCCGTCTTTAAAGCCGAACCCCATGTCGTTGATCGAAAGGACCATGGTTTTTGTATCCACGCTTACGCTCGCCGCGCCGTGCGTCGGGATATAATCGGGATAGCCCATCTTCGCGAACGGACCGAACGCCTCGTCCGCAAGCGTGCGCACAACGTCAAGCCCGGTGAACTGCAACGTGAAATTCTTGACCGCGCCGCCTTCCATCTTGATTTCAAAAAAACCAAGAGATCTGGCGAAATCGCCGCCCAGGAGAGGAAAGGCGACGTCCGTCAACGCGATTCCCGTCAAAGGCGGGGTCTCCAGACTGGGTTTTGCAAGCCCCCTGTAATTGATATCCGTCGCCCTAATTGCGCCGGCGCTCAACAAAAGCTGGCCATACGCCTCAACCCTGTAGCCTTCCATGACGGTTTCAGCGATGTTGCCGTTTTTCACTTCCCGTATCGCGTAGCCTTCCGTGAAGGCCTTCATGCCTGAATCCATGTCCACGGTTATGGCGCGCATGGTTCCGGAATCCATCTCCACCATGGAGAGCAGCTCCAGAATATCCGTAGTCGCAAGCAGTTGATTTACCGTCGCGTCGGAACGCAGGGCCACATTGACGTATTCAAGCTCCTCAACGGCGCCTTTTACCTGGCCCATGCCGGTTGAGGATTCAACGGCGTATTGTTTCAATACGCACTGTTCCGCAAGCACGCGCCCCGGCTCGTCAAACGCCTCTTTCCCGGCAAAGGCGTCAAAACCGGAAATCATGACTTCCCCGATTCGACCGGAAACGGGAAGCGACTGCTCTGGAAGGCCATAACGCCGGGCCAGAGACGCAATGTCGATATCCGCCTTGAAGGTCACCCCGGACAGGACCAGTTTGTTGCTCAAAACGGAATAGGAAATCGTATCCGCCGTCAACGCATAGGGTTCAGGAAGAAGCGCAAGATACTCGCGCACGCTGTCTTCGACCCTTTTTTGCACATAAAACACAGCCGCACATGCGATGATCACGACGACAATAATCGCACCTATGATTTTTTTCATGGCAAGCCTCATTCCAAAAATTAGGGTTATACACTGCGCCGCGCCTTTGCGCGGCCGCGAAGCCAAAGGAATTCCCGGCGCCGGATTTCGGCCGGATTTCGCGCCGGACCGGCGTTCCTTACGCACCTTGTGCCCTAACACGGCTGCAACTGGCAAGAATAATTTATCTGTCTCAAAAAAAGTTCCGCATAACGTTGCGGCGCGCCTTTTTCGGGACGCTTTTTTCGCCCTTTGCGCAACACCTGTAGAAACAGGGAAAAAGACATTTGGCGAACATGTTTCTTTCTGATATGCAATGAACAGGCGGCATAACGGCCGCGCGCCCGGCGTCCGGCTGCGCGCCACGCCCTGTTTTTCCACTCTTCGCAAAGGCGGATACGAGGATACCATGACACAGTTCAGAGCGGATTTGCACATCCATTCCCGTTTTTCCCGCGCCACAAGCAAAAAACTGACGTTTCCCCTGCTTGCGGCCTGGGCCGGCGTCAAGGGACTTGACGTGCTTGGAACCGGGGATTTCACCCATCCCCAATGGCGTGCGGAAATGAAGGAGCATCTGCGCTTTGAGGAAGAAAGCGGTCTTTATGTCCTGAAAGACCCCGCAAGCGTCCAGGAGCCGCCCGACGCGCCGCGTTCCCGAACCGAAACAACCCCGCGTTTCATGATCCAGGGCGAAATAAGCTCCATCTACAAACGCGACGGCAAGGTGCGCAAAGTGCATAACCTTGTGTACATGCCGGACCTTGAGGCGGCGGAACGCTTTTGCGTCAGGCTTGGGGAAGCGGGCAACCTGCATTCGGACGGCCGCCCCATTCTCGGTCTTGACGCGCGCGACCTTCTGGAAATGGTCCTGGAAACGCATCCCCAGGCGTTTCTCATTCCCGCGCATATCTGGACTCCGTGGTTTTCCCTTTTCGGCTCGAAATCCGGATTCGACTCCCTGGAAGAATGCTTCGCCGACCTGTCTCATGAAATCTTCGCCCTTGAGACAGGGCTGTCCTCGGACCCGGACATGAACTGGCTTTGGAGCGCCCTGGACCGCTATCGCATGGTCTCAAACTCCGACGCCCATTCCGGCGAAAATCTGGCCCGCGAAGCCAACATCTTTTCCGGAACCGTTTCATACGCCGGAATCCTTGCGGCCCTTAAAACTCCGCCGGGAACGGACGCGGAAAAAAATCTGGAAACGCGCTTTGAAGGAACCCTGGAATTTTTCCCGGAAGAGGGCAAATACCACCTTGACGGACACCGCAACTGCGGGGTGTCGCTTGAGCCCTTTGAAAGCCGGAAACTGGGGGGCATCTGCCCGGTGTGCGGCAAGCCTCTGACCGAAGGGGTCTATACCAGGGTGCTTGACCTTGCGGACCGGACCCAGCCCCGCCGGCCAGAAGGGCAGCCCGGCTACCGCTCCCTTATTCCCCTGCAGGAAGTGCTTGCGGAAATCGCGGGCAGCGGTCCGAAAAGCCAGAAAGTCTGCCGGCGCTATGAAAGCCTGATCGCCCGGTTCGGCCCGGAACTGGACATTCTCATGGACGTTCCGGCAGCGGACCTTGCGCGCGCGGACCCGCCTTTGGGCGAAGCCGTGACCAGAATGCGGCGCGGCGACGTCATCCGTCAGGGCGGCTATGACGGCGAATACGGCGTCATCCGGGTGTTCACGGACAAGGAACTGCAGGATATCCGCACGTTTGGGCATGTGCGTTCCCCTGGAGCCCAAAGCCTCCTTGAAGAGCCGACCCCAGGCGGACAAAACGCGGCCCCCGCGCTCTTGCGCAAACCCGACTCCGTCCGGCGCGGGAAAAAAAGCGCCGGCGCTCAAGAACCTGAACGGCCGGGACCGCTCGTGGAGCCGCGCACGGCCGGAGCCGCCTATACCGGAAGCGTCCGGCTGAAAGCGCGGCCCCAGGCCGCGGAATCCGGGCATGGACTGTTGGCATATGGGCACAAAGTCATGCAGGCCATGAAAGCGGCGGTCTCTTCCATGACCGGAAAAGACGAGGACGCCGGGAACACGGCCGCCGCGGCGCTTTCCGCAGAATTTTCCGCGCAGTTTCCACTGGGCGCGCCCATAAAAATCGTTCCGCGCCCCTGCTCCGCTTCAGGCCAGAGCGAGGACGGCGCGCACGACCCTGCGCGCCCGGAACGCGCGGACGCTGAAGCATATCCGGGGGCCGAATCCATCCCCCCGGAATCCGCCCCCAAAGACGCGACGCGCGAAGAAACCGCGCGCCCCGGCAACCCGGAACAGAAAAAGGCCGTGGACGCGGGACCGGGTCCGGTTCTGGTGCTTGCCGGTCCCGGCACCGGCAAAACGCACACCCTGATCAGCCGCGTATTGCGGCTCATCAGGGACGGCGTGCCGGCAAACCGCATCCTGACCGTGACCTTTACCCGGCGCGCGGCCATGGAGCTTGACGAACGCCTGAAAGCGGCCCTTGGCCGCGCCCCGCTTCCGACCGCGGACACGCTGCACGCCCTGGCATTCGCCATGTGGAGCCGGATGCACGACACGCCCGTGCTGCTTTCGGAAAAAAGCGCGCGCCGGGTGTTCATGGAGGTAAACGCGGGCGAAAAAGCCGCGCTGTTGCGCAACGCCTGGGCCGGAATCAATCTGGCCCGGGAACGTCAGGAGCCCTGTCCCGCGGAATACGCGACCCTGTTCATGAATTACGAACACCAGAAAAGCTCCTGGAACCTTGCGGATTACACGGACCTTCTGGAATTCTGGCACGAGCAGATCGCGCACGGGCTTTATCGCGTTCCCTGGACCCATATTCTGGCGGACGAAGTGCAGGACCTCTCTCCGCTCCAGCTTTCCCTGATAAAAGGGCTTCTCCCGGAATCCGGCAACGGCTTTTTCGGCATCGGCGACCCGGACCAGTCCATCTATTCTTTCCGCGGCGCGCACGGCGACGCCCTTGGGTTCTTCAAAAAGGCATGGCCGGCGCTGCATGTGAGCGCATTAAAACAAAACTACCGCTCCGCGCCCAAAATCCTGACCGCCGCCGCGGCCCTCATGGACGGGCACGGCGTGTCCGGCGCGCTTACGCCCACGGTGTCTTTGCCGGACCAGCTCAAACTCTTCGAGGCTCCCTCCGCGGAAAGCGAAGTCGCCTGGATTGCGGATCGCATTGAAGAACTGCTCGGCCCGACCAGCCACACCCTGCTTGACGCCATGCCGCAAAAAACAGCCCCTCTTGGCGACGAACCCCTTGGACCGGGGGATATCGCAGTGCTGGTGCGCGTAAAATCGCTCATTCCCGGACTGCGGACCTTCTTAAACCGCAGGGGGCTGCCCGTGTGCGCCCCTGAACAGGAAGCCTTCTGGACCGACGCCCGGGTTCAGGTCATTCTTCAGGCCGCGGGCGTCTTTTTGGGCATTGCGCCCGGACAGGAAGCGGAGCGCATGAACTGCCCGGATCATATTCTGGCCAAGGGGCCCTTGCGCATCGCCGCATATCTTCGGGAAACCCCGCCTTTTGACGAACTGTTCTGGCAATCGCCTGAATTCAAGGCTCTGGGCAAAGCCTTTGAAACCCACGGCGGCTGGCCCGGACTGATCAACTGGGTCAACCTGCAGACCGAGCTTGAGCTTGTGCGCGCCAAAAGCCAGAGAGTGCAGATCATGACCATGCACGCCGCCAAGGGCCTTGAGTTTCGCGCCGTGTTTTTGCCCTGTCTTGAAGACGGCCTGCTGCCGTTTCTCGGCGCGGAGGCGTTGACCGGGCATGTGGTGCGCGACGAGCAGATGAATGTCGAAGAGGAGCGGCGTCTTCTTTATGTGGCCATGACCCGCGCGCGCCAGGCCCTCTATCTGAGCCATGCGCACAGGCGCACCCTGTACGGCCGGGAAATACGCCTGTCCCTTTCCCGGTTTATCCAAACTCTGCCCGCGGATATTCTGCAACGTTCCACGCTTAAGGAACACCGGGTGCAACGGGCCAAGCAGCTCAGTTTGTTTGATTAGCGGGAAAAGGGGAACGGCATCCCTCTTTTTGCCGCGCGTCCTGTTCCATCCGCTGTTTTGAGGCGGGCGGCAAACCAGAGACGCGCCCGGCAACAGGCCAAAACGCCTTTTCGCCGGACGCGCTGAAACGCGAAAACAAAGCGGCCAAGGAGTCCCATGGCGTATGTTCTTGCCTGTCCTTCCTGGGTGATTCCGGGCGATATCGCGCAAAACGCCCGGTTTCTGGCCGGGAAAAAGGAAACCGGAATTCGCGAAATAGGCTTGTGCTTTTTCGAAAGCGCGGCCTGCCTCGCCTATGGCGATGCGGAACTGCCGCGGGATTTGCGCGGCCTTGGCTTTTCCTGGCATGCGCATCTGCCGTTCGACCTTTTTGCGCATGGCCCGGACAACGCCGCCGGCACAGCCCTGACGCTCATGGACAAAATCGCCTTTCTGGATGCGCGCCGCGCGGTTTTGCACCCGCCCGCGCACGGCCGGGACCTTGAACGTTTTGCGCGCGTCTGGGAAAAGGCCGGACGCGACACTGCGGATATTCTTCTGGAAAATACCCGCAAAGCGCCTCTGAAACGGATTCTGACGCTTGCGGCAGAGACCGGATGCGGGCTGTGTCCCGATACCGGACACGCTTTTGCCGCGTTGCGCGCCGGAACAAGCAGCGTTTCGGACCTTGCGCGCGACCTGGAACGCGCCGCGGCCCGCGCGCGCGTCCTGCATATGAACGCCCCGGCCCCGGCCGGAAGCGCTTCGGAAAAACATTTCCCGCTGACCGCGCTTGACGCGGCGGAACGCGCCCTTGCGCGGCGCGCGCTCATGGCCCGGCCGCCGGAATGCGCGCTCATGCTGGAACTTTTTTCATGGACGGATATTCTGCTCTCGTTGCCCGTGCTTGACGAGTTGCTGCCCGACAAACTGCCGCCTGACGGGCTGCTGAAAGACGCGGAACGCAAAGGCCGCTGAACATTGGCCGCGCCTCCTGAAAAAATACAGATAAGACGCGAAAAAAACGTCATAAAAAAACCGTATGGAAAAATTCGTGCAGATTTTCTTTGACAACCCTGAGGGCTTTAGCTAAATACAGAGCTCACGCGGGCAGTTAGCTCAGTTGGTAGAGCATCGCCTTCACACGGCGGGGGTCACAGGTTCAAGTCCTGTACTGCCCACCACGCGCAGATATTAAAAAGGCTCCGAATACATTCGGAGCCTTTTCCTGTTATTCCGCCTTTTCAAGTCCCTGTTCCGGACCACGCGCATACCGCGCGCCGCAGTCCGGGCAGACCAGCGCGGCATCAAGCTTTGCGCCGCACTCGCATACCCATCCGCGTATTCTGGCCGGATTGCCGTAGACCAGGGCATGAGCCGGCACATCGCGCGTCACCACGGCCCCGGCCCCCACAAACGCGTAGCGGCCCACCGTGACCCCGCAGACAATGGTGGAATTGGCCCCAAGGCTGGCCCCTTTCTTGACCAGCGTGGGCCGGGCTTCGTCCATGCGCCGGATATGCGCGCGCGGGTTGAACACATTGGTGAAGACCATGCTTGGCCCGCAAAACACGCCGTCTTCCAGGGTGACGCCCTTGTACACGCTGACATTGTTCTGAATCTTGCAGCCGTCGCCCACGCGCACATCCGGACCCACCGCCACGTTCTGGCCGATGGTGCAGTTCTCGCCAATGACCGTGCCCGGCATGATATGGGAAAAATGCCAGATTTTTGTGCCCCTGCCTATCAAAACGCCGTCGTCGATGCAGGCCGTGGGATGGGCCTGATACTTTTTCCCGCTCATGACAGCGCCTCCTTAAGCGCCTCAGCCACCTGGCGCGTCGCGGCCCGGTCCATATAGGGATGGAAGGGCAGGGCCAGAATGCGGCGGGACGCGTCCAGGGCCGCGGGCATCTGTTCCGGCGCATAGCCAAGCCCGGCGAAAACCGCCAGACAGTGCTGCGGCTTTGGATAGTAAATGTTCGTGGGAATGCCTTTTTGCTTCAAATGGGCGGCAACGGCCTCGCGCCGGCCTTCCGGAAGCAGCACGCAGTATTGCGCGAAAACGCTCGTGCAATCCGGCTCGACCAAAGGCGCGGCCACGCCCGCCACATCGGAAAGATGCTCCACGTACCAGGCCGCAACCTGCTGGCGCGCCTCGATTTCATCGGAAAAAATCTCCATCTTGGCCAGAAGAATGGCGGCCTGCAACGTGTCCAGACGCCCATTCAGCCCAAGCCGCACATTGTCGTACTTGTCGCGGCCTTTGCCGTGCATGCGAATGGAGCGCAGCGTTTCCGCAAGCGCGCCGTCGTCCGTAAAGACCGCTCCGCCGTCCCCGTAACACCCCAGAGGTTTGGCCGGGAAAAAACTGGTGCCGGCCGCATGGCACCCCAACGCGCAGGTTTTCCGGCCGCGGCGGCTTGCGCCGAAGGACTGGGCCGCATCTTCCAGAACCATAAGCCCGTGCCGCCGGGCAATGGGCAAAATGGCCTCATACCGGGCGGCCTGCCCGAAAAGGTCCGCGCAGATTGCCGCGCGCGGGGTCAAAGAACGCTCGAGCGCCGCTTTGGGCAACGGGTATATGGACGCATCCCGCTTTTGCAGCGCTTCAATGGCCCGCTCCAGATGCGCCGGCCGCATGGCGAAGGAAACCGGGTCCACATCCACAAATACGGGAACCGCGCCCAAAAGGGCGGGCGCTTCGGATGTGGCGAAAAAGGTGAATGCCGGGACAAAAACCGCGTCCGCCGGACCAACGCCCCAGGCCATAAGCGGCATAAGCAGCGCATCCGTGCCGGACGAGCAGGCGACGCAGTGCCGCGCCCCGGCAAATGCGCAAAGACGCGCCTCAAGTTCCTCCACTTCCGGCCCCATAATGTAGCGGCCATGGTTCAAAACCGCCTGTATCCGGGCCTCAATGCCGGAACGAATACGGGCCTGCTGGGCCGCGAGATCAATAAATTGCATATGCGATTCCTGTGGACAATACGCGCGCCGCCGCCATACCGGCAAAGCGGCCGCGCGCCGTCATGGTTTGCGGTTCGAAAAAATGCGCCTTTTCAGACAGGAACCCTTTTTCCGAAACGCGCCCCGGGCGCTGCTCTTTGCTTTCCCAAAAAACAGCCTTCTAATATTCCAGAGGCAACGAAATGGTCTTATGGTCGCGGGCGCTCCGGTACGCGGCAATGAGCACTTCCAGGGACTTCAGTCCCTCGCGGCCGTCTGTTTCAGGCTCCGCCTCGCCGCGCAGAACGTCGATGACGTTTTTATAATACAGAGGATGCCCAAACCCGTAAACCGACGTGGTGGCATAGCTTGCATCCCTGACCGTCGCGTCGTAGTCCCTGGGCTCCGCGAAATCCCAGATCTGAATCTCGTTCACCGCCACGCCGCCCACGCGCGCCGTGCCTTTCTCGCCAATGATGGTGATGGAGCCCTCCAGGTTTTTAGGGTAGGTGAGCATGGTCACGGCCATGGACCCCAATGCCCCGTTGCGCCAGCGCACATTCAAAACCCCTGTGTCCTCGACCTCGATATCGCGGGCCAGAGTGCCGGTCATGGCCTGCACGTCGGCAATAGGGCCGATAAGCCATTCCAGAAGGTCCACATAGTGGCTGGCCTGGTTCATGAAGGCCCCGCCGTCCATCTCCCATGTGCCGCGCCACCTGGCGGAGTCATAATAGGCCTGGGGTCGGGTCCAGAACACATTCAGATGCACCATGTAAATCCGGCCGAAACGCTTTTCGTCAAGGGCGCGTTTGAGAAGCTGCAAGGTGGCGTTGCGCCGGTTCTGCTTGATGACGAACAGACGCCGCCGGGCTTCATCGCAGGCGTGAATCATGTTCAGGCCGTCCTGCCAGCGCGTGGCCATGGGTTTTTCGGTCATGACGTGCCGCCCGGCCCGGGCCGCCTCGATGACCATCTGCGGATGCAGCCCGCTTGGCGTGCATATGGTCACAAGATCGCAGTCCGACGCCGCGAGAAGCTCGGTCAAACTTTTATAGGCCGGCGCCTGGTAGCGCTCGGCGTGAACCTCAAGAACATCAGGGTCGTTGTCGCAAATGGCGGCCAGCTCCATGTCGGCGCTGTGCGCCGCGATGGAATCGAAATGATTCTTGGAAATCCGCCCGCAGCCGATGACGGCGTTTCTGATCTTTCTGCCGGTGATAATGGGAAATGTGGACATAACTCTCCTTAAAGCGCCGCTTGGCAAAACGCTTTTTGCACGGCGTGGAACTCTCCATGCCGCGCCAGCCTTACGGCATCGCGACGCGCCGCGACTTTCCGCAAAAGGCGCGCCTTCTCTCATGCAAAGCCTTACCCTTTCCCCCGCATCAACTCCGCGCGTTTTTCGCGGTACGCTTCAATGCATTGGGCGATGACCGCCCTTGCGGCTTTGGCGTCCGCGATGTTTTCAATTACGGTGTTCTTGCCTTCAAGGGCTTTGTACACGGAAAAGAAGTGAGAAATTTCACTGGATACATGGGCCGGAAGGTCGCTGATATCCTTGTAGCTGTTATAAGTCGGATCCTTGAAGGGCAGGGCGATGATTTTTTCATCGTGGTCGTCGTCGTCCACCATGCTGATCACCCCAATCGGATAACACTGCGCCAGAGAAAGCGGCTCCAGCTTTTCCGAACACAGCACAAGCACGTCCAGAGGGTCATGATCCGCGGCGTACGTCAGGGGAATGAATCCGTAATTCGCGGGGTACTGAGTCGATGTATAAAGAATCCGGTCCATGAGCAAAAGCCCGGTTTCCTTGTCCAGTTCGTACTTGACCTTGCCGCCTCTGGCTATTTCGATAACCGCGTAAAAAGACGCCGGCGTCACCCGCTCCGGCGCAATGTCGTGCCAAATGTTCATCATGTTTTCTCCCGGAAATTGTGTGTCGCCAAAAATCTCTTTCACAAGCCTGCGACGCAGGTCAAAAAACCGTCAACCGCGCTGGCGCGCGTCTTTGCGCGCGCCGCTTGAAACAAATCAGCGCATAAAAAAGCACGCCGCCCGCGCCGCGGCCATGCCAAGAAACGTCATAAGCAGGGAGCCGCCCACATGCGACGCGATGCCGGCCATGGCCGAAACAATGCGGCCCTGCATGAACAGGCCCGCAATCTCCCCTGAAAAGCTGGAAAAGGTGGTCAGGCCCCCCAGAAAGCCGGTGCTTATCAAAAGCCGCCAGTGCGCGGCGATATCCGGATGCAGGGCAAAGACGCCCAAAGCCGCCCCCATGCCGAATCCGCCAATCAGGTTTACGGCCAGCGTGCCCAGGGGCAGCCCGGAAAACACAGGGTTAAGCGCCAGACTGACCATCCAGCGAAGCGTTGCGCCCGCGCAAGCGCCGATGCAAACGGCAAGCAACGATTTCATCATGCCGCATCGTCAGAAATATGAAGCGTTTCAGCGCGCCCGAAAAGGCGCGTCCCTGTTCGGCCCGCCCAAAAGCCTGACCGCGCAAAAGCCATATGTCCCCTCCAAAGCCGTTTTATGCAAACCCCATGCCCATATGCAAAACAACGGGATGCGCCCATGCCGGGCCGCCCCAAAAAAACGCGAGAAGCATGCTCGCAAAACCTCAGAGCCCGGCGGTCATGCCCGTTTTCGCCGCACTGATTTATACCGGAGTCTTTCTTGCAAGTAAATGCGGGACCTTACGTGGATTTATCAATATAACAAATTAAAATAATTAACAAAAAGTACAAGGAGCGCCATATGCGCGGTTGACAAAAACAGCAAGTTTTGCGACTGTCCAAGTCGTGCGAAGCGCCCTTTCGGGCTTAATAGGGAATCCCGTTCAAGTCGGGAGCGGACCCGCCGCCGTAAGCCGCATCATGCCCCTTTCCCCGCGCGCCACTGGATATTTCCGGGAAGGCCGAAAGAAGGGCCGGCAAGCCGGAAGACCTGCTTCGTTCTGTCGTTTTTTAAGGATTATCTCCGGCAACGGGGCTTTTGCCGGCAGACCGCAACGAGGATATGCGCGCTTCCTCCTCTGCCCGCACGCCCGCGGAAAGGGGAGTTTTTTATCGCCCCCGCCACATGCCGGCCCAGCGCCATGCGCCGCCGGGCCTTTTTCAGGATACGTCTATGCCGGCCACCATCATCAAGCGGGACGGAACCCCTGTCGCTTTTGACGCGACAAAGATATTGAATGCCATAACCAAGGCGAACAAGGCCGTGGAAGGCGAGCCCATGACGCCCACGGACCTTTTGTTCGTAACGGAAAAGGTCTGCGCGAAACTGGATGCGCGGGCCTTGAGCCATGTCGAAGAAATACAGGACGTGGTTGAAGAAACCCTGATTCAGTACGATTATGCGAAAACCGCCAAGGCGTACATTCTCTACCGCGCCGAGCACGCCAAATTGCGCAACGCCGAATCCTGGCTTATGGACGTCTACAAAAAGCTGACCTACGCCCCGGCCGCAAGCGAGGATTTAAAACGCGAAAACGCCAACATCGACGGCGACACGGCCATGGGCACCATGCTCAAATACGGCTCCGAAGGGGCGAAATTCTTCATCGACAATTATGTGCTGCCAAAGGATATCTCCGCGGCGCACCAAAACGGCGACATTCATATCCATGACAAAGATTTCTACATGCTCACGGAAACCTGTTGCCAGATAGACCTCATTCCGCTGTTTAAAAACGGCTTTTCAACAGGCCACGGGCATTTACGCGAGCCCAATTCCATTGAAAGCTATTCGGCGCTGGCCTGCATCGCGATTCAGGCCAATCAAAACGAAATGCACGGCGGCCAAAGTTCGCCCAACTTCGATTACGCCATGGCCCAGGGCGTGGCCAAGACCTACGCCAAGGAATATAAAAAGGCGTTCGCCGCCTACATGCAAATTCGCGGCGAACTGACCGACGGGGAAACCGCGTCTTTGACAAAGGCCATCCTTGACGCGCTCCCCATGCGCCCGCGCATGGCGGAAGCAAAAGCCTTCGGATGCGCGCTCGCCGCTCTTGACTATGCGCGCCTTATTCCCGAAGAAACGCCGCCTTGCGGCCGCGCGGCTCAGGGACAGGCGGACCAGGACGCAAATTGGGAGCCGGACGACTTCCCCAAACCGCGCCGCGCCCAGATGCCGCCCGCGGCAATCAGAGAGCTGGCTATTGCGGCCCACGCCTATGCGGCCTCTCACGCCCAAAAAAGCACGAACAGGCGCACCTATCAGGCCATGGAAGCCTTCATCCACAATCTGAACACCATGAACTCGCGCGCCGGCGCTCAGGTGCCGTTCAGTTCCGTGAATTACGGCACGGACACCTCGGCCGAAGGCCGCATGGCGATACGAAACCTGCTGCTGGCGACAGAAGCGGGCCTTGGCAACGGCGAGACCTCCATCTTTCCGGTGCAGATATTCAAGGTCAAATCCGGGGTGAACTATAACCCTGAAGACCCCAACTACGATTTGTTCAAACTGGCCATGCGCGTTTCCGCAAAACGCCTGTTTCCCAATTTCAGCTTCATCGACGCGCCGTTTAATCTGGCGTATTACCATCCGGGCGACTATAACACCGAAGTCGCCTACATGGGATGCCGCACCCGCGTGCTTGGAAACGTATATGATCCGGCGCGGCAGGTGACCTGCGGACGCGGCAACTTAAGCTTCACCTCTTTGAACCTGCCGCGTCTGGGCATTGAGGCGAAAGGCGATATCGCCCGCTTTTACGAACTCCTGGACGCCATGATCGATCTGGTCTTCCGCCAGCTTCTGCACCGCTTTAAAATCCAGTGCGCCAAAAAAGTGCGGAATTATCCGTTTCTCATGGGCGAAGGCATCTGGCTTGATTCCGGCGCGCTTGACCGCGACGACCGCATAGAAAACGTGCTCAGGCATGGAACGCTGACCATCGGCTTCATCGGGCTTGCCGAAACCCTGAAGGCCCTTTCCGGAAGGCATCACGGCGAAAGCGAAGAAGCCCAGAAACTGGGCCTTGAGATCATCGGGCATATCCGCAGGCGCGCAGACCAAAAATCAGAGGAAACCGGTTTGAACTTTTCGGTCATCGCCACCCCGGCCGAAGGATTGAGCGGCCGTTTCGTGGCTGTCGACCGCCGGCGTTACGGCGTTTTGCCCGGCGTGACCGACCGCGACTATTACACCAACTCTTTTCATGTGCCGGTGTATTATCCCATAAAGGCGTTTAGAAAAATCCAGATTGAAGCGCCGTACCACGCGCTGACCAATGCCGGGCATATCACCTATGTGGAGCTTGACGGCGATGTGTGCGGCAACCCGGAAGCCTTTGAAACCATCATCCGGTACATGCATGATCAGGGCGTGGGATACGGCTCGGTCAACCACCCCCTGGATCGCGACCCGATTTGCGGATACGTGGGCGTGATTCACGACGTGTGCCCGCGTTGCGGCCGCAGGGAAGGGGAGGCGGTGAGCGTGGAAAAACTGAAGGAATTGAAAAAAATCTATCCTGACGTCCCGGATTGGGAGTAAGAGCAATAAAGCCCAAGAGGCGCTTTGCGCCCCTCAGATGCCCCGCGGAAAAAGGCGCGGGGTGGGGCTATATGGCCTTTCCGGCCTTCGGTCTCAAACTGCAGAGGAAGATAGATGGAAGCAGCCGGCCCCTTTCACAAAAAAGAGGCACGTTTCCCGTTTCGTTTCCTGTCCGCAAGCGCGCCCGCTTTTTCCGGACAAAAGCGAAAACGCCGCAAACCAGATGCCCGGCGCGGATAAGCCGCCGGATAAGGAGAAAGAACATGCCTGCGCAAAACAGCGCCGCCGTCCAGGAGCGCGGCGGCAGAATGGTCGGAAAGTCCGTGGGGTTTGAACGCACCAGAAGAATAACCGGCTATCTGGTCGGAACCCTTGAACGCTTCAACAACGCCAAACGCGCAGAGGAAAAAGACAGGGTGAAGCATGGGGCTTAAGCTCAGGATAAGCGGTCTTGTCGAAGAATCCGTGGTCGACGGGCCGGGCATCCGCTTTGTCGTGTTCACGCAAGGATGCCCGCACCATTGCCCCGGATGCCACAACCCGCAAACGCATGATCCGGCCGGGGGGCGTCTGGCGGACGTGCGCGAGATTCTGGAACGCTTCATGGAAAACCCGTTGCTTGCGGGCATAACGTTTTCCGGCGGCGAACCCTTTCTCCAGCCCGGCCCCTTGTGCGCGCTCGCCTGGGAGATCAGGCGCCTTGGCAAAAACGTGGCCGTTTATACGGGATACACCTTTGAAGCCCTGCTTGCGCGCGCAAATCATCCCATGGTCACGCGCCTTTTGTCCCTTACGGATATCCTGATCGACGGCCCCTATATCGAATCCCTGCGGGATTTGACCCTGCCGTACCGCGGCAGCCGCAACCAGAGAATCCTGGACCGCGCGGCGCGCATGTCGCTTATGGCGGCGCATCGCGCGAGCCTTGACCAGGCTCGTCACGTTGCGCCGCTGTTGCGGCCTGTATAAATTTTATCTGTATTATCAGCATAGTACAAAATATATAATAAAAAAATAATGGAAAAAGCCCCGGCAAGGATATAGGCTCGCGGCTGATTCCATAATATGGGACCGCTCCCCGGCAAACGCATCGTTGCAGTATGGGTTTCGCCTGCGGCGCTGTCCTTCGCGTTTTGCCGGCGAAACGCGCCGCGTTCCTGTCCGGCGCGGGCGTCCGCTTTCATCCGCCGGCACGTTTCATCCATGGCCGGCGGATGCCGGAACCTTTTTCATCGGAGTGCAAGCACATGAACAGTTCAAGAACAAAATCTCTTGCCGCCGCATTGCTGGGCGTCTTCATTCTGGCCGCATCTTCCGCCGGGGCGTACGCTGTGGAGAATATAGATTCCGTGCGCCTTGGCGGTCAGGTTCCGGGCGACGCAATCGAGCCGTTCGCCTTAAACTGCAAGGACTTTATGGCCTTAAGCCCTGAAATAAAGCTCTTCGCCGCATCCTGGCTTGACGGATATTCTTCGCCCGGCAACAACGTCGATATGTTTGTTCCGGGCGACGCCAAGGATTTTCTCAAGGAACTTGGCAAAACCTGCGCCGCGAATCCGGACAAAACCGTCAACGACGTGATTGAGAACGTACAGTACGGAAACTCAGGCGAGCCGGTTGCGCCAAACTGCGCCTATCTGAACAGCCTGGAAAGCGAAATACAGGCCGGATTGCTCATTGCCTGGGCCATGGGATATGTGATCAACGGGAATGAAAACGCCCCGGATATCATCCATTTCAACGAGCTTGGCGCTGTGGCCAACGTCGTCATAAACAAATGCAAAAACGCGCCGTCAGCCAGCGTGCTCGAACTGGTGAAAAAAGAATTGCCGTAACGCCGTCTGGGCATTGCAATCATGCCGCCCAATGCGCGAAAAAGCGGCGGACGGACAGGCAAAAAGGCAGGGGAAAGGGCGCTTTCCCCTGTCTTTTTTCGCATTTTGGGAGAACGCCGCTACAGTATCAAAATCAGCGAGCCGGCGGTTATGCACAGCCCGCCAAGAATGGTTTTAAGGGTCGGCGCTTCGCCAAGCAGGATAATGGCCAGAAAGATGGTTATGGCCACGCTCAGCTTGTCGATGGGCGCGACTTTGGAGACGTCGCCAAGTTGCAGGGCTTTAAAATAACAAAGCCAGGACAGGCCCGTGGCTATGGCGGAAAGAAACAGAAAAAGCAGGGTATGCCCCGACAGGGTTTTAAGGCCTTTTCCCGCCCCGGTTCCAAGGGCGATGCCCCAGGTCAGAATCAAAATAAAAGTCACCCGGATTGCAGTCGCCAGGTTTGAATCCACGCCCCTGACGCCGATTTTTGAAAAAATCGCCGTAAGCGACGCAAACACCGCGGACAGCAGGGCATATACCTTCCACATCCCCCACCCCCCCTGTTTTTACGGCCCATCATGCCTCCAGGCGTTCCAGTTTGCCGTTTTTCATCGAAAACCGGATGCTTCCGCACAATGCCGCCTCAGCTTCATGGGTCACGACAATAACCGCGGCGCCATGACGGTTGGCCGCGCGCAAAAGCTCCATGACCATGCGCGAATTCTCAGGGTCAAGCGCGCTTGTGGGCTCGTCCGCCACAAGCACGGCCGGTTCGTTGAACAGGGCTCTGGCGATTGCGACCCTGCGCATTTCGCCGCCGGAAAGAGCGCTCGGGTATTCAAACGCCAGCGCGGAAAGCCCGACGGCTTCCAGCAGAAAATCAGCCCGGCCGGATTCAGGGGCGTTTGCTCCCGCAAAAAGCTGCGGAGCCCTGATGTTGTCGTATACGGTCAGATTGCCCAAAAGGCCCATGTCCTGGGGAATAAAGCTTATCTCCCGGTTGCGCAGGGCCGACAACTCTCTGTCCGTCAGGGAATATATGTCGTTCCCTCTGAATCGTACCAGACCGCGGGTAGGGGCGGCAAGCCCCGCAAGCATCGTGAGCAGGGTGGTCTTGCCGCTGCCGGATTGCCCGACAATGGTTGCAAAATCGCCTTCGGACACGCTGAAATCAACGTCGGACACCGCCGCGAAAGACGCATGCCCCGCGGCGCTTCGACGCTGAAACACCTTGCTTGCGGACACGGCTTCAAGAAGACTCACAGCTCCTCCCGCATGATTATGTAGGCGTCAATGCGCCCCAGTTTGCGCATTGCGGGCAGACAGGCCAAAGGGCCGGTCATGAGCCCAAGAAGCAGGGCCCCGGCGGCGGCAGCCAGCCGGTAAAGCGGACCCGGCTCCAGAGAGGGCGCATCCAGAACAGCGCCGATATAGGCGTTAAACAGCGTCGTGACCAGCATTGCGGCGGCCACGCCCGCAAAAGCCCCGCTCAGACTGACGAGCAGGGCTTCCCGCATGACGATGCGCCCAAGCGCGGAACGCGACGCGCCGATAATCCGCAATACGGCGAATTCCTTTTTTCTTTCCCGAATGAGCGCTGAAAACACGAGCGCCATGACAAGCGCCCCCAGCACCCACAACACGCCGGAAAAAACATGAATGCATCTGGAAAAAAAGGAGAGCTTTGCGGCCATGTCGGTGATCATTCCGGCGACGACCACGAAATCCAGATTATATGCCGCCGCGTACTTCTGGGAAATGCGATTCACCAGCTCTTTGATATCGGTTGCGGGAGCAGCCTTGATCAGGGTGGATGAAACAAAGGCGTTCCGGTCAAGGCCCGCGGGCAGATTGAGGCGGGGGCCAAGTTCCGACGCCAGCAAAAGCCGCCTTGCCCGGTCGATTTCCAAAAACACCGACGTGTCGAACCCCATGCCCGTAGGCTCAAGGCGCGCGGCGATGGTCAGTTCTTTGCCGAAAAGCGTAAGCGTGTCTCCTACCTGGCCGACAATCTTGCTGCCGACCACAACTTCGTCATCCCGCATGGGGCGGTCGATTGCGGAAGCCATCCACGGCCGCACCACAAAATCCGTTTCCGGGTCAATGCCGATCAACTGCACCGGCAGCGTGCAGCATGACGCCTTCAGCGTTGCAATGAAAAGCTGGGCCGTGACCTTTTCAACGCCTTTTTCCTGACGGACTTCCTCGGAAAAACGCCTGTCCATATAAAAAGAACTGGGTTCGCCGCGCAAAAGCGAACTTTGCACCTTGGCGTCATACCCATAAGGGACAAAAAGCGCGTCCGCTCCCAATCGTTCCGCCGTCGTGCGCGTGCCCTGGGACAGGCCCTGTCCGATGACGGTCCCGCAATACAGGGTAAAGGAAAACAAAAAAACGATGACCGCAAGAATGCCGGTCCTGACCGGCTTGCGGCTCAGGTTCTGGCGTATGAGCGCCCACGAAGTCAGTTTTTTCACGCGCGCTCTCCGTTCTCCGCGCCTTTTTCGCCATACGGACCGGATTTTTCGCCCGCGCGGCGAATCGCGCCGCCCAGAGCGGCCATCCGCCTTCCGGCGCTGACCGCAATGCATCCGGACGCCAGGACAGCCAGAAAACCGAAAAAGGACAGGGCCGGAAGCGTTCCCATACGACACGGCATCATCGCGCCCGGGCAGACCCCGATGAGCAGGTTCGACGTCAGAATGACCAGCAACCCGGCGCACAGCGGCAAAAAAGCCAACCCCAGACGGACGCCCGGATGCTTCGCCAAAAGAAGCAGAAATCCGGAAACAGCAATCATTCCGCCGCCGCCCAATGCGGCGCGGCCTGTCCAGAAACATTTCATGGGCGCGCTTCCGCCCGCGGCCGTGGAAATCATGGTTTCGCATACCGGAAAGAAATACGCCGGCGACGCCATGATCAGCAGCCCCAGCACGGCGACAATCAACCCGCCCCAGGAAAAGTCTTTCATCTTCCCGCCTCCGCAGGCGCTCCCGCGCGGCCGTGGGGATGGGCGTTTTGAACGTCTTTGACCATACGCCCGAATTCTAGGTACACAATCCTCTGCGCATGGGCCGCCACATCAGGCGAATGCGTCACCACGACAATGGTGCTGCCCTGTTTGTGCAGTTGATGAAAAATATCCATGACGGTATTCTGGTTCGCTTCATCCAGGTTGCCGGTCGGCTCGTCCGCAAGGATTAACCTGGGATGATTGATCAGGGCGCGGGCGATGCACAAACGCTGCTGCTCCCCGCCGGAAAGCTGGCGCGGCAGATGCCGCCCTCGGTGCCCAAGCCCGACCCGCTCCAGGGCCGCGAGCGCTTCCTTTTCATCCGCCATGCTGTGATAATACTGGGCGATCATGACGTTTTCCACAGCCGTCAGATAGGATATAAGATGGAACTGCTGGAAAATGAGACCGATCTTGTCCCGCCGTATCACGGTCAAATCCCGGGCGTTTAAACGGGAAATCTTTTCTCCGTCGAGAAAAACCGCGCCATGCGTGGCCTTGTTCAGGCAACCGATAATGTTCATCAACGTGGTCTTGCCGGAGCCGGACGAGCCCATAATCGCAAGCCATTCCCCTTCCCGGACATTGAAGGTGATGTTCTGCAACGCCTTCACCTGTCCGTAAAACATGGAAACTTCATGCAGCTCAAGAATATTTTTTTTCATATCATCACCCTAAAAACAGGCATTCTCTATTCGCCGCGCAAAACCAGCGAAGGCTCGACGTCGGTCGCTCTGGCGACCGGTATCAGGGATGCAAGGACCGTGACCACAAGCGACGCAAGAAGGGTGAGCCACACCAGGAAAAAGGGCAGACTCACGCCGCGTTCAAACACGCTCATGCTCACGGCCTGGGCAAAGAAATATCCGGCGACAAGCCCCAGAAGGCCGCCGATGCAGGCCAGAACCAGCCCTTCGCCCATGAATTCGCTGATGATGCTTCTGTTTTCAGCGCCAATGGCCTTTTTCAGACCGATTTCCTTCCTGCGTTCCATGACCACGGTCATCATGGTGGTGCCCACGCAAATCATGGTCAAAAACAGAACAACGGCCGTCACCAGATAGACAAGAACCTGCAATTTGCCGAGCACCGCGGCTTCCGAATTCATGAGACGCTTTACAAGACGCGGCGTGACTTCGGGGATTTCGGACCTGATTGTTTCGGACAATCGCTCCAGTTCCGCGCTGTCCGCGGCCACGCTCATTTCCACGACCGAGGCGCGCCCCGGATTTCCAAGCAGCGATTCAAGGGTCTGCATGGGCATAAGCACAAAGCCGTCCTCAGCGCCGCCTGAGCGAACAATGCCGCTTACCCTGAATTCCTTTTTAAACTTGCGGCCTTTTTCCGGAACAATGTCCAAAACTATGGATGTTCCGGCATAGATGCGGGCGTTTTCGGCAATGTCCGTTCCAAGCAGAATCTGGTTTTCTCCGCGCGGCCATTCGCCCTGAATGCGCCAATACGGGCTGGTCTTGCGCACGGCGTCCATATCCGTGCCCACCACGGTCAGGCCCTGCATGTTGTAATACATGGTCTCGTAGCGAAACGGCGTGGCCCCGACCAGTTTTTCGGAAGGGATCAGTGCTTCGGCCCGCCGGGCGTCCGCCAGCCGCATGGCGGAGTCAGCGCCGGAAGAAACCAGAATCATGTTGGCCCCGTAAGAGCGAAACTCCCGTCCCATCTGACGCGGAATATCGTAGTACACCGCGCCCATGCCCAGAAACACCGTCGCGCCTATGGCGACCGCCAAAAGCGCGACCATCATGCGCGAGCGCCGGCGCATCAGCGAACTCAAAATAATTTTCAGATACATTTTCTGACGGCTCATGAAACGCATTCCCCCTCAAAGCGGACTGGTCCGGATTGCCCATGGCCGGACGTTTTGCTGTTCTGTTGTTTCCCCTGCGCGCCCAAATCCGGACGTTCCGGCCGGATGTCAAGGCCGCGCATGCTGTTTAGCGGGCGGCTCTTTGGCCTACCGCCCGTGCAACACTTCCGTGGGCCGCAGACGCAACAGCATGTGAATGGCCGGAATGCTGCCGCCGATGGTCACCACAAGAATCAGTATGGCGATGATCGGGATGACCAGCCCTTTTATGGCCACAGCCGAACCGAACACGCTGTGCCCGATAAGCTGAGCAAGTCCGATGCCGGCGGCGTATCCCAATGCCCCGCCTATAAGCGTGGCGATTAATATTTCTGCAAGAACGACCAGGGAAATCTGTCCGTTGGTTGCGCCAAGCGCCTTGAGCAGCCCTATTTCCGTACTGCGCTCCATGACGTTGGCGGTCACAAGATTTGATATGGCAAGCGCCGAACAGGCCAGGCTCAAAAGCGTCAGCAGAAGCATGAGCAACTGCGTTTTCTGCAAAATCGCCCCTTCGGACGCCGCGACCTGGAGAACCGGCTTGGCTCTCGAATCCGTAAGCACTTCATCTATCTGGTAGGCAATCGCGCTCACATAGGCCGTGCAATACCAGATTTCCCATTCGTGCCTGGAAAGGCTGTGCGGATTCTGGGCCGCGCGCCGGGCAAGATCGTTCTCAGGCGTGGTCAGGGCGCTCACCTCAATCCTGCGCACCTTGCCTTCAAGACCGGACAGACGCTGCACTACGGCCAAAGGCGCAAGAAGCCCGTCGTCTGCTTTGTCGCCCGCGTGATATATGGCGCGGACGGTCAACTGCGCGACGCGCTCCCGGCCATCCTGATGCATGACCGCAACACTGAGCGTATCGCCGATTTTAAGGCCGCGCCGCGCCGCAAAAGCGGCCCCGGCCATGACCCCGGACTCGTCGGCGTCCTCAAGCCAGGCGCCTTGCACTTCCCACCAGGATTTCAGATTGATGATCCCCGTATCCACCTGTTCGCCTGTCGGGATATCAAGATGCTTGGAAAACCATGTTCCAAGCAGGGTCACATGTTCCGGGGAGTCGTTCGCCCGGGCCTGCACAGGCAAATACGGCGCGAAATCCAGAATGTTGAAGGCCCAGAAAATGGTTTTTATCCTGGGCAGCTCTGCTTCAATCAGAAATTTGTCGGTCACGCCCACGCCTTCGCGCACCCCGTACAAATCGCTCAAAATGGAAGCGCCCCGGGGTTCCACCATGATGTTGGCCCCATAGGTCTTCAGTTCCTGATTCACCTTGTCGCCGACATCCAGCATGACGTTCAGCATGGCCGTCGCCAGAGAAATGCCAAGCGCCATGGTGCAGGCCATCATGAGCAGTTTTTGCTTTTGCCGGGTAACCGCCCCGAAAATCATCCGAAAAAACATGCCGGGCGCTCCTTTTTACAGAAATCGGGGTTCTTCAGCTTCAAGATCTTCTATATCAATGACCACGTTTCCGGATTCGACGACGAACGGCAGGGGCACAGGATTGCACCCGCCCGCAAAGCCGATGGTGGACTTGTTCATGACCACGTCGCACAGGATGCACACCACCTGTCCTTTACGTTCGTAATACCCGCCGCCCGAGCCGCATACGTCGCACGCGTCAAGCCCGACGCCATAGGCGGTTTCGCTTTTCTTAATGACGATATACCGGATAGGCGTCCCGGACCTTGAGGTATAGACAAAACGGTGAAGGCGTCCGTCGCCGACAAGGGCGGCGGGCAGGACGATTTTGCCGTCCACGACTTCCACGGCCACAGGCGGGGAAAGCTCCACTTTCCTGTTGTCGTAGTAGAATCCCACGGTCAATACGAGCAGGCCCGCCAACAGCAGGAAAAGCCAGCCTTTGCTCCAGCGGATGCGTCTTTTCATGAGGCTTTTGAATTTACGCCTTTCAGCCGGATTCGCGCCGGCGACCGCAGCGCGTTTCGAACCCGTCCAGACAATGAAGGCCAGTATCGCCGAAACAAGAACCAGACCGCACAGCGTCATGCGGGAATGGTTGAGCAGGAAGATGATCAAATCAAGGGCCCAGTCATAACGGGGAAGAAGGCCTCTTCCCAAAAGAATCTGCCCGGCGACGACAAGCTGCTGTATGATAAAAATAAGCAGCAAGAGCAGAAACAAAGGAAAAAGCGCCTTCAGGGGAACGTCCGCGCATACCTTATAGGCGGCCCGACATGCGAGGACGCACAAGACAAGTCCAAGAAGATAGCCGACCACGATAAACACAAAGTCGCTGCTGACGACCTGCACGACCCCCACGGCAAAATGCGAAGGGTAGATGAATATGTCCGGAAGATAGTAGGCGGTCCAGAAAGCGGCGAGAAGAAAGAACAGCGCGCGCATGGGCGCGGATGCGGCCCGTTCTGAAGACAGCTTCCGGCAATGAACAAGATACGCCAGAAACACGATTTCAACAGGAATCATGACCGCCAGAACAGCAAGATTGTAATACTCCCGGACAACGAAGCCGGTTCCCATCTTAAGTCCGGCAAGCGCGGCGGCGGCGATCAACCCCAGTATCGCCCCGCATCTGGCGGGAGCGCGCACTTCAAAAAGGCGCCGTTGCCAGGCGAACCCCAACACGGCGCCAAAAAGCATGGACGCCGGAAACAGGGCCTCAACGACAAGAACCAGAAAATGCAGCATAACTTCATACTCTCCAAACGGCCTGGATAAACGGGAACAAAGCAGGATGCGTCATGGCGAAGCAAAAGCGCTTGTATGGCGTGTCGCGACATGCCGCACAAGCGCTTTATTGAAAAACAGAGCAACATGCTCTCAAGCGGCATTGCTATTTTCCGCTTAAGCCTACCACTGACGCGGAACCCACTTAAAGTCCCAGCTCACTTCCAGAGGCTCTTTCCAGAAACGTCCGGGAACGCCGGTTTCCTTGTCGACGTGCAAAAGGTAGCTCTGCTTTTCAGGGTTTTCGATGATGAACGTAATCTTGTAGTCGCCAGGGCCGTCAAGCTTGATGTTGTTGCCATAATGCGGGCCGTCGCTGGCGCTCATGGGCATGAAGCTGCCTTCGATGACCTTGCCGCCTTTCTTTTCGGCGCGATACTTGACGGTCAGATACGGCACGAAGTCGCCGGCGCCATAACCAAGATTATTGCCCTCAATGGCGCTGATATCCGCTTCCAGATGCATGTCGGCCTGAGAGGCGGGAAGGCCGCCAAGACCCGCGGGCTCCATATCGACAGGCTGGAAGTATACGCCCGCCACCTGCAAAGGCCCGACGATCTGCTCGTCGCCTATGGGGAACTCCTCAAAACCTCTTTCTTCGCCCGGCGCGGGAGCGGCCACGGCCATTCCGGCAAAGGCAAGGGTTAAAAGAAAAGCCGATAAAATTTTACGGACCACCTTGGAATTCATACGTTCCTCCAATTAGATTGTT
>CALUUT010000022.1 GCA_944324045.1 uncultured Desulfovibrionaceae bacterium
CCGGCTGCATTTTTTCCGGCGCGTCGCTCAAGGGCGGCGTCTGGACAAACGTGCATGCGCCAGGATGCACGTTCACGGGCGGGAAGGCCGCTGGGGCCAGTTTTACGGATTGCGATTTTTCCGCCGCATCATGGCGCGGCGCGGATGTTCGAAACGGCGATTTTTCCCGCTGCCGCCTGCATGGGGCCGATATGCAGGGCGTGAATCTGTTTCGCGGCTCTCTGCGTGAAGCCGGGCTTGAAGGGACTGATTTGCGCGGAGCAAATCTTTACGGGGCCGACCTGTACCGAATCGGCACGGATGCAGGCACGAATCTGACGGGCGCTGATTGCTCCAATACGGTTCTCGCCGCGCGAAAGGAGATTTGATGGACGATATCATGGAGCGGCTTCGTTCCAGAGAAGTGTGCGGACTTGATCTGACAGGGCGGGATCTCGCGGGGGTTTCGTTTGCCGGAAAGCGTCTTGAAGACTGCCGGTTCGATGGCGCGCGTCTTGGCTCCTGCGACTTCACCCGCACTGAAGCGGCGGGATGTTCCTTTGCGGAGGCCGATCTTGAAGATGCCGTATTTGATGAGGCGACGCTTGCGGACGTCACTTTTGCCCGCGCCGGGCTGGAACACGCTTCGCTGGTTCGGACTTCGCTGGTCCGCGTGAATATGAACGGCGCGCGTCTCAGCCGGGCGTTGCTGCTTGAAACAGCGCTCACCGAAGTTTGCTGGAAGGGCGCGGCATTCCAGCAGGCTACCCTGCGCGGACTTTCAGGAATGCCGGACTGGGAGGACGCTGATCTTGCAATGACGCACTGTCTGCAGTGCGATCTTTCCGGCCTGCGCCTTGCGCGGGTCAGCGCGCCGCTTTTAATCTTGCAGAGCTGTCGGGGACAGGGTATGATTTGTTCGGATGCGGATATGACTCAAATCATCGCGATGGAGGCGGATTTATCCGGTTCGTCGTTTCTGCGCTGCAAATTGACGCGGGCCGGATTCATCGGCAGCGATTTGTCCCGGTGCGATTTCTCCGGCGCCGACCTGTCTGAAGCCCATTTGATGGGGAGCCGTCTTGCGTGCGCCCGGCTGGCGCGCGTGCCGTTGTTGAAGGCGAACCTTGCCGGCGCGGATTTGTCCGGGGCTGATTTCTCTGAAGCGGACTTGACGATGGCGGATATGTCGCATGCGGTGGTGGAGCACGCCCGGTTTGCTGGCGCCAATCTGACTATGGCGAATCTGCATGCGGTTGATTTGACGCGCGCGACGACGTCAGGAGCGAATCTTGCCGCGATACGGGGCACGGACCAGGCGTTGTTGCGGGCGGAACGGTTTGGACAGCCGCTTTAGCAAAAAAGAGGAGAGTGATGGGATACGCGCTTTCACTGGGGCTGGTTGAGAATGGCCTTGTTTCCGGTACAGTGCAGGCCTGCGAGGGCGATGCGTTGCTGGTGCGCGGAAAAACCGGTCTGATTCGGGCTGAGCGCGCCGAGGGGTGTCTGCTTGCGCCTAGACCGGGAGACAGCGTGCTTGTCGCGTTGCTGGATTCCGGCGAAGCCTGGGTATTGAGCGTGCTGCGGCGGCGCGGCGGCGAAGCCGCCCTGCATTTGCCGGACCATACGGCGTTGCGCGCCCGTGAACTGGAGGTTCAGACCGAGAAGGCTGTTTTTGAAGCGGCGTCGCTTATGGTGCGCGGGCAAGACGTCCGTCTGGAAGGAGAACGGGTGGAGGTCCGGTCCCGGCTGCTGGCCCTTGGCGGACAGATTCTTTTGCAGGGGTTTGCCGTGATGCAGACCTTTGCGCGCAGGGTGGGGGAGAGCGTTTCCCGGCGGACGGGACGGTACGGCAGCCTGATGGAAAACGTCGATGACCTTGCGGAACGCAAAGCCGGCAGAGTGCGCATGGACAGCCGCACAAGCTATCGGGTTCGTTCTGAAACTGCGGATATTCGGGCTAAGGGGCAGATTGACCTTGATGCCGAACATATCAAGGTAGGTTAGACATGTTCGCTTTGACGCTTCAAGGCGGGACCTGCATGAGCACGCTCCCGGATGTATGCAAGACGCCGACCCCGGCCGGTCCGACGCCCATCCCCTATGTCAACATATTCCAGTGCAATATGGTCACTCCAAACACCGCCTGTTCAAAAGTGTTCATTGCGGGCGCTCCTGCTTTGCACGTCAAATCGCAGGCTGCCATTTCCAACGGCGACGAGGCGGGCAATGCGGGCGGCATAGTTTCTTCCAAGTTTATCGGCAAGGGCGAATTTATCAAAGGTTCGACCAAGGTGACTCTTGAAGGCAAGGCTGCTGTTTCGCAGGGAGCGACCACCAAACACAACGACGGCAACACAACCGGCATGTGCAGCATGGCCGCTCAGTCGAAGGTGCAGATTGCCTAGCTTTTCAAAAGACGGGCAGAGCGTCCGGCGGGGTTTGGCTGCATGCGTGTGCCTTGTTTTTGTTATTGCGGCGAGCCTTTCCGGATGCGGCGGCGCGCCCCAGAGGAGCGTCATGTTGTCTTCTTCGCCGGACCCGGTAGAGAACCCGGCCGATATCGTCTGGAATTTTCAAAAAGATGGGCTGTATTATCGGATTGAAGCCGCGCCTGATCTTAATCTGGAGGGAGATACGCCTCTTGGCCTGACGATCTGCGTTTACCAGCTTAAGGATTTTTCTGAATTTATGTCGCTGGCGTCCTCTTCCGTTGGGATTGATACGCTGCTGGACGGCGGATTGGAGATAGCGGAGGTCCGGAGTAGTCGCGTATATCGCATTCAGCCCGGCGCAATCATTGAGGTGACTGCGGATCGCATGGAAAATGTTCGATATCTGGCGGTCGTGGCCGGATATGCCCATCTGCGCCCCGATTTATGCGTCGCCGTGATCCCCTTCCCCATCCATGAGGATACGGAAGGCCTCGTGTTCAAGAATAAACTTTATAGCGCCGGGAGCATGCAGGCATTAATCCGCCTTGGCGCGGAATCCGTTACTATTTCAGGAGTGGAAAGTGTACGATAGTCCCCTTTTCTGGGAGCATGGCGTCTTTTTGCAGCCGCAGCATTTTCAACTGGAACGTCTTCAGGATCTGCGGGGCATGGCGTCCGCCTTTGCGCTGTTGAATCCTTATCTGTGGGGCATCCGTCGTCTTGCCGTCAACGAAACGGCCCTTGACAACGGCGTGTTTGAAATCGTCTCGCTGGAACTGCTTCTGCCTTCCGGCGAATGGGCGTCCGTGCCCGGCAATGCCACGCTGCCTGCCCGCGCTTTCCGGGATGCCTGGACGAACCCGGAAGTCCCTCTTACAGTTTATCTGGGTCTGGCCCCTTTTCGGGAGCAAGGCGGCAATGTCGTCCGGACGGATGAGCCTGACGCGGTTCCCGACATGGTCCGTTTTTCCGCCCCCCTGTCGCCGGACTTGATTCCTGATCTCTATGGCGACGGGCCGCGCGCGGAAGTGCAGACCCTTCGGTACAATCTGCGCCTTTGCTTTGGTCCGGAAGAGGGGAGAAACTTGTGGAAATTCCCGGTGGCCCGGTTGGTACGTGATGGAGAGCGCGTGTTGCCGGCTTCTCAATTCGCGGCCGCTTGCGTGGATTTGAATGCGGCCCCCTGTTTGCATCGGCTGGTGCGGGACGTGCGGGACACGCTGCTGTCTCGCAGCAAGCAGCTTGAGGAATATAAGATCATTGCGGGCGACACTGGCGTTTCCGGAGTGTCTTCGCTGCACGGGATTACGCTGTTCAGCCTTCTGGGGGTGCTTAGCCGCAATGTGCCGGAACTTGAGCAGTTTCTCGTTGCGCCGTCCATCCATCCGTGGCCTGTTTATCGGAGTCTGTGCCGCCTGGTTGGGGAGCTGTCCATTTTTTCAGCAACGTTGTCTCCGCTGGGCGAAACGCCGCAAGGCACCCGCGCGCTGCCCAACTATGACCACGAACGCCTGTTCGAGTGCTTCAGCGCAGCGGCCAATATCGTTTCACGGCTGGTGAACACGCTGGTCATTGGTCCCGCATATACGTTTTTGCTGGAACCTTTTGGACCGGCCCAAATGTTGGGAACGGTCATGCCGCAGAATGCGCGCAGCAACAACTACGCATACTGGCTGTTGTTGCGGACGGCTTGTCAGGAACATCTTGCGGAACAGGTGCAGACCCTGGGCAAGCTTGCGCCTTCGTCGGACATGGCGGGCATTGTGAGTCAGGCTCTGCCGGGCATTAGGCTCAGTTACGCGGAACAGCCGCCCGCAGGCCTGCCGCGCCGGAAAGACACTTTGTATTTCATGATAGATCAGAATGATCCGTTGTGGCAGAAGGTCATGCAGACCGGCGATGTTTCCTTCATGCTGCCGAACCGGCCGGATGACCTGCTGGTCCAACTGACCGTTATTCAGAGGTAAGGCATGGAACTGCTTGAACGTTTTTCTCCTTTGATGGGCGAGGCTTTGCATTGTTCGGGAACGCCCGAAGGGCTCGCGTTGCCCCTGAAGGAGGTGCAGGCCCGGCTGGCGCGCCTGGCGGATCAGGAACGCGCAGCCGCGCCCGTGGCGGGCAACGATTTATTGCCCGATTTTTCCGAAACCAGGCGGCGGGAGCTGGATATGTGCCGGTTCGCGGTCTATGCGTGGGTTGACGAAAATTTGCTGAACGCTCCGCGCGAGGATGCCGCCGCGTGGATGCCCTTGAGCCTTCAGTATCGGTATTTCCGCACCACTGCGGCGGGGCAGCGTTTTTTTGCGTACCTTGACGAATTGCTCGACAGCTTTAGGTTGCCTTTGGACGAGAATGGTCAACCGCTTGATCTTGCCAAGCGTTTGGAACTGGCGGGCGAAATTGCGCCCGCCGCGTCGGGTGCGGATGTGCTGCGAGTGTTTGCGTTATGTTTGCTTTACGGATTCCGGGGGCGCCTGTACGGGCAGCCGGAACTGCTGGCACAGGTCCGAAAGGCCTGTTATGGATTGCTTTCCGCGCGGAAACCGAAGACTGCGGAACAGGTTTCACCGGCGCAGGAAGGGAAGAAAACAACCCTGCTTCGCTCGCTGGAACCGGTCGCCTATGTGCTTGTTCCCATCCTTATTTGCGCCGCTTTCGGACTGTATTGCGCCGATATTCTGGCCAATACCCCGATTAAGGGATTTTGATTTTAGTGCAGCCCGCCCCGGCGTCGGCTGAAGAGAGGCTATTCCCGATGCATTTTTTCGGCAAACTGCTTTCATGGCTGCTGTGGCTGTTTCTTTTGGCGGTAGTCCTCGTTTTGCTGACCGCGCTCGCCTGGTGGATGGAATGGCCCCTTGTCACGGGCGTTGTTCTGCTGATTGGCGCGTTGGGGGTGGTATTGGCCTTTTTCGGTCTGCGCGCTCTCTATCGGTGGCGCGACAAGCGCCGTTTCGTCCGCAAGGTGCTGGATGAACAGACGCGGATGGAGGGCGAAGCCCCGACATCGGGCGGACGTTTGGCGGATGTATGGCGGCAGGGGATGGAGCTTTTGCGCCGGTCGCCGCTGCGTTTCCATGAACGGGTGCAGTACAGCCAGCCATGGTTCGTGACTCTTGACGAAACGGGCGGCTCTTCCACGCTGTTCGCATCGTTCGGCAACACGCTGCCGGAGCAAAGCGAGTCTCCTTTATACTGGCATTTTCTGTCCTCGTCGGTCATACTGCGCTGTCCTGATACCGGAAAAATGGAGGGCGAATGGGAGGAGTTGCTGGCTTCTCTGGCCCGGAACAAGCGTAAGATTCCATTGCGCGGCATCGTTTTGCTGCTGTCTGTAGATGATCTTATCGGGAACTCCGATGAAGCGTTTTCCGTGTTGGGACAACGTCTCCGTTCTCGCGTTCAGCAGGTCATGCTGACCTTGAACCGGCGCTATCCTGTATATGTCCTGGTGCAGGGGCTGGAAAGCATGCCCGGCATGGACGACATACTTGATGTTGTCGAGCCGTCGGCGTTGGATATGCCGCTTGGATTGCTGCTGGCAAATGATATGGAGGAAGCCGGCCGCCGGGCTGCGGCCTCCGCCGCGCAAAGCCTTGAGGAGGCCGTGCGTTCCGCCGCTGCCGAAGGCCGTCTTCCGCACGGGGATATGTTGAAAGGCATCCGGGAACTGCGTCTTTTCGGCGACAAGTTGGAGCTGGCAATTGAGAACCTGACTCGCGAGGTGGCTCACCAGATGACGCCGTTGTTGCGCGGCGTGTTTTTTTGCCAGTTTCGGTCCGGGGGGGAAAAACGCCCGGGCTTTTTGGCGGAGGTGCTTGCCCGCGTGTTGCCCGCCGCCGGGCAGCCTAAAGCTCTTAGCGGCGGTCTGCCTTTCTACGCTTCCACAAAAATTGTTCTTATGACGGCGTGGCTGGCGTTGACCCTGTTTATCTGCGGTCTGCTTGCGGTCAATACGATTTATCAGCACCATATTTTGACTGTTGAGGCGACGGCGAATATCGTCAATGTCTCGCACGAAGAACTGTTCAACACCCTGTATGCAAAAATGTTGTATGCAAAACGGCTCGAACAGGCGCGAAAGGCGTGGTATCTTCCTTCATTTGGACAAAATATGCTGTTGCGGGTTGAGCAAAAGGTCAAAGAAGACTTCATTCTTCAGGTGAACGCGCACATCCTTTCGCCTATGCTGGGCAATTTCCAGGCCTTCCTTGCCCGTCCTGCTACAACAAAGGACGGCGATATGGAAATGGACGTCGTTCGTGAACTGACGTGGCTGTGTTCGGCGGTTTCCGACCGAATAGAGCTCGGAAAGTTGCCGCAAGGGACGCGGGCAGCCTTCCCGCTCACGCGGATGGATGAGAATCATTGGAGTCCTGTGACGGGACAGTTGCTTATCAATGCGTTGAACTGGACGCCGGATGGAGAGCAGCTTAACGCGCTTGCCCAGAACATGCGCAGTTTGCTGGCGATGAGCTTTACTCGCAAGGGCGCGAATCTGTTTAATATGTTTGTGGAGAATATAAACCGGAATCTGCCTGCAGCGGAAGTATGCCTGTCGCAATTTTGGCCCCACATGGAGGTTGCAAGCGGCGGCGAGCAGTGCATCCCTTCAGCCTATACGGCATCGGGGTATGCCGCGATTCGGGATACGCTGGAGGATATTGAATCCATCGCGGAAAACAATCAGGCTTTGCAACAACAGCTCTCCATATTCCGCGCCGCTTATTTTAAGCGTTATGCGCAACTTTGGTATGATTTTGTCACGTCTTTCAGCGGGGTGGGAGGCTCTTTGCAGCAGGGGGACGTTTTTGCCGCCTATGCGGACGCCAAGAACATCGAAGATGTGCCGCACATGCGCCTGTTCCGCAAGATGGCCTCGGAACTGGTTCCTTTCCGCGATGCGGAAAGCGTGCCTGCCTGGGTATCCCGTTTTTCAGCGGTCGATACGGTCACTGAGATCGCTCTTGCCCAGCATCACGACGGAGCGGGCGCTTCGCGGTGGAGAGCCCTGTTTTCCGCTGTCGGAACCTCTCCTGAGCTGCTTCAGCGTTTGCGGGCTGAAACAAAGGATGCGCAACACCTTCGCGAATGGCTGCTGGCTGCAGGAAGTTTGCACCAGTATTTCGACAAGTCGCTGGAACTGTTGCAGACGCTCGCCAACCCGTCGAAATCATTGGCGCTGGCAAGCATTCATTATGGAACTCGCGGCAGAACGGAACCTGCGGAGGATAGCCCGTATACGGAGGCGCAGACGTCGTTTTCTGAGGCCTTTGCTGCATTTCACTCTGAAATTCAGTCCCCGGCAAGACGTCTTTTATATGGCATTCTCGACTTTGTTGTCCAGGGCGTAACCGTTCAGACGGCGCGAACTCTGCAGCACGATTGGGAAAACGAGGTGCTCAGCAGCCCGGCGGCGCTTTATCGGCAAGATGATGTGGAGGCGCTTTTCGGCGACAAGGGCGTGGTGCAGGAGTTCGTCAACGCCAGGTTAAAGCCGTTTCTCGCACGACAGGATAAGGAACTTGTCGCAGCCCGTTGGGGAAATGTGGTGTTTCCATTTACAGCGGATTTTCTTGGTTTGCTTGCGCGCGCTGAGATCATTGCGGCTGAGCCGCCGAAAGATACGTATTACGTGCTGCTTCGCTCGCAACCTACACTGGTCAATGTGGATGCTCGTGAGCGTCCGGATTTCACGGAAGTCAGTCTCCAGTGTCAGGACAGGGAAACCCGTCTCGTCAACCGGAATTATCCGCGTGATGAAAGATTTCAGTATACTGTGGCCCAGTGTGGTCAGACGTCGCTGGAATTGCGATTCCCCTCATTTACGCTCAGGCGCGATTATCCTTCCTTTACCGAATTTCTTCAGGATTTTGAATATGGCGAACGTATTTTCGGACCTGAAGACTTTCCTGACGAGGTTGTGAAAATGCAAGAAGCGGGCGTTCGGAGCATCACTGTCCGGATTTTGCCGGACAATGTGGCCGATGTGCTGCATCGCAGGGCCAATCAGCCGCCGGCTCTTCCAGACCGCATAACCTATGCGTGGTGACAGTATGAACTCCTTACGAATTCTTTTTCGCTGGATGTTGCTTGGCTGGTTGATACTGGTGATTCTCATGAGCGTCATTGTGGCGCACAGCACGGATTCCGCCGCGCCGGGAAATCTGTTGGCTTTTCTGTTTACGCGGACAGAGACGTCCATTTCTCTGCCGCCTTTGTCCATTACTTCGCCACGGGAGCCAATGGCCTCTGAGCCTGAACCTGCGCCATCCCCTGCGGCGCCTTTGCCGGCGGAATGGACGCCTCTTGTACAGGGGCGGCAGGCTGGGAAAGGCGTGCTTGGCGAACCCGAAGTTCGAGTTCTTGACGACGGCTCGCTGGAAGTGCGGTTGGCCTGCGCCGGGACGCCGGGCGATTTTACGATGTACCATCCCGGCAATGTGCCTTCATTGTCTGTGGACTTGCAGGGGAACTGGAGCAAGGGAATACTATTTGATCGAAAGCTTGCGGAGAGCTGCCTGAGCCGCATTCAAATCGCAAAACATCCAAAGTGGGTGCGCGTGTCAGGCGTGGCAAGGGACGGTAAGCGCGGACTTTCCGTCAGGGTTGAACATTCGGCCAAGGCTGGGATTATACGGATTATTTTCAGCGCGGGACAGTAGCGTGTCAAGACTTCGTTTTCTTGAGCGATTAAGGCGGATGCAGTATGAAACGGAACGCCGGGGAGCGGTGGAAGTCGAAGATGTGTTGCAGTCTGTGATTGATTACGTTAGCAAAATCCTCAATACGCGACAGGGCAGCACTGTATTGGACGACGCCTTCGGAATTCCGGACTTCACCAGTGCCGGTGTGAGTTTTACCAATGAGGATATTCCAAACCTTGAACGAGAAATTGCGGCGTTTGTGGGACGTTGCGAGCCAAGGCTGCATAATGTGCAGGTGCGTTTTACGCCTGACCCCGGCGCGCCGTTGCAGATGATTTTTTCACTGAACGCCGAGTTGCGTCTTGGGAAAAATGAGTTTTTACCTGTCCATTTTGTGACCAGGGTCAATCCTCTGGGGAAAGTCACGGTAACGCAGTAAGAGAGTTGTTTTTTAGAAAAATGCAGGTGGAGTGGGTCGAGGAAGAAGGGATTGCTGATTTTTTTCGACCTCTTTTTAATAGAAGAGAAGCGACTTTTTGAGAGGCGGCAGTGAAAAGGCGGGGAGCATGTTCCCCGCCTTTTCGTGCGTCAGGAAAAAAGAACGGTCAGATCAGGCTGAGGGTGAACAGTTCAGCGTCATCGGTTTCCGGGAAGGGGCCGAAGGCGATGACGTCAGGAATTGCGCCCATGCGGACGTAATAGGCATCCGCCGGGGTTAACTTATTTTTGACGCCCCAGCCTTCGCAGGGGATATTCCGGAGATCGAGCTTGACGCCCTCGACCGGGTAATGGAGCGTACAGCGGGCGGGAATGGTTCCGGCGATGCCGACGCCGTGGACAGTTGGAAAGGCCTTGTTCGTATCGGAAGCTCCGCCTGCAAAGAACGCTCCTTCCCATGGATGCGATGCCGGGCCGACTTCAAACCATAACCCAAGGCCGGTCGGCGCGTGCGGTTTCAGTCTGTATTCCGGGGTCAGTTTTTTGAAGGTGTTGGCTTGCACGGCGGCCTTTGCGCCGAGTCCAGCCTTTACGACGTCGGCCCCCCGCAGAGGGTCAGGCAGGGCAGAGATGTTTGGCGCGCCCCCTGAAGGTGAAAGCAGGATGGGAAATCCGTTGCCGGATTCGGCTTGTGCGGCGAGCGCGGCAAGGGCGAGACTTTTACGGATATGTTTGTCTTCAAAATTTGATCCGACGATGACCCACGCGCTGCATGAAGCGAGTTCGCGGGCGGGCAGGCTCCACGCCATGCTTTCCGGGGCGGCGTCCCAGAAATGGGCCTGCGGCTCAAGCCCGACTCTCGCCAGTTCCTGGCACAGCGCACGGGCAAGTCCTTCGTTTTTTTCCAGCAGACTGACCAATACACGTTTTTTCACAGTAACCTCGGTTGTTTCCTTTCCTTAGCTTTTCAAACATCCACAGGCGATTGAGACCAAGTGCGGGATTTGATGTAAGAAGAGAAGGCGCCTTTCTGAAGAAAGGCGCCCTTTACCCTGGAGTTCATTCCGAAAACGTCATTTTGAACGCGCCGTCGTCGTCCACATCGATGGCGACGGATGTGGGCATCCCGCCGTCAGACATATGCTCAAGGATGCTGTGCGCAAGACGCGGGAGTACGGAGCCGGACAGAATGTATTCAATGTTGCGCGCTCCGGTCTCCGTTTCTGTGCAGCGCGCCACAATCTGATCGACCACCGCGGGCGCGTAGGTCATGGCCATGCCGTTGTTTTCGCGCAGGCGGCGAACCAGAGAGCGGAGCTTGAGGTCGGCAATGAGATTCATTGCCGAACGTGCAAGACTGCGATAGGGGACAATGGTCATGCGCGCAAGGAGCGCTGGCCGGAAGTGTTCTGAAAGCACCGGGCGGATGACTTCAATGAGGGAGTCTATGCCAACTTCGGCGTCGTTCCCTGTCATTTCCTGAATGAGGTCCGAAGCAAGGTTCGAGGTCAGCATGATAATGGTGTTTTTGAAGCTTACTTCTTTGCCTTCGCCGTCAGTGAGCGTGCCCTTATCAAATACCTGATAGAACAGGTTCAGCACGTCGAGATGAGCTTTTTCCACTTCATCAAGCAGCACCACTGAATAGGGCCGGCGGCGTACCGCTTCCGTGAGCATGCCGCCTTCGCCGTAACCGACGTAGCCGGGCGGGGAGCCGATGAGTCGCGACACAGTATGTTTTTCCTGAAATTCGCTCATATTTACAGAAACAACGCTGCTTTCATCGCCAAACAGGAGCTCCGCCAGCGCAATGCCGGTTTCCGTTTTGCCAACCCCGGATGGGCCTACAAGCAAAAATACGCCAAGAGGCTGGTTCGGGGAACGCAGTCCTGCGGATGATGCCTGAATTGCGCGTGTGATGGCTTGCAGGGCGAAGTCTTGTCCTTTAATGCGCCGGCCAAGCAGGGTGTCCAGGTCTTTGGCGACGGCGGCTTGTTCCTGCGCCATGCGGCCTACGGGGATGCCAGTCCAGTCGGCGACGACCTGCGCCACCACGTCGGGCGTCACTTCCACATGCAGCAGGCTTCCGCGTTCACGCAAGGCTTCAAGCCGTTTTTTTGCAGCTTCAAACGTTATTGCGGGATCTGGCCGCTCCTTGGCATCCTCTGTTTCAGAGGCTGGCCGGGAAGAATCCGTTTCCGGAGAATCCGCCGGCAGAGACCGCGCCGGGGCGTCCGCAGCGGCAAGCATGGCGGCGCGGCAGGCAATATAGGTTTCAGCGGCCTCTTTTTCTTCCTTCCATTCGGTTTCAAGAGCGGCAGCCTCTTTCTGAAGCGATGCAATGCGGGCTTCGAGGGCCGCCATGCGTTCACTGTCCACAGTCACGCCATTGCGCAGGTCTCGCTGAAGTCCACGAAATTCGCGTTGCGCAGCCTGTTCCGCACGTTCTTTGTCCTCCAGCGGAGCAGGTTTGGCAGAGAGGCTGACCTTGACTCGCGCACAAGCGGTATCAAGCAGGTCAATGGCTTTATCCGGCAGGAAACGTCCCGTGATATAGCGGTGCGCGAGACTGGCGGCGGCTTCAAGCGCATCATCGCGTACCAGCACTTTGTGGGCTTTTTCATAGTTGTCGCGGATGCCGCGCAGAATCAGCGCGGTAACCTCTACAGAAGGCTCGTCAAGCTTTACAAGCTGGAATCGACGGGCCAGAGCGGGATCTTTTTCAAAATATTTTTTGTATTCCTTCCAGGTTGTTGCGGCGCAGGTGCGAATCTCGCCGCGCGCCAGGGCCGGCTTCATGAGGTTGGCGGCGTCTGAGCCGCCCGCCTGTCCGCCTGCGCCCACCAGCATGTGGGCTTCGTCAATGAAAAGCACGATAGGCTTTTCGCTGGATTTGATTTCATCGAGCACGCCTTTGAGGCGACGTTCAAATTCGCCTTTCATTCCGGCCCCGGCTTCAAGCAGCCCCATGTCAAGCGAAAGGAGAGTCACGCCGCTTAGCACCTCAGGCACGTCGCCTTCCACAATGCGCAGGGCCAGCCCTTCAAGCACGGCGGTTTTGCCGACGCCCGGCTCGCCCACAAGGATGGGGTTGTTTTTGCGACGGCGGGCGAGAATATCAACCATTTGCCGGATTTCCTCATCGCGTCCGAACACCGGGTCGATTTTTCCGGCTTTGGCCTTGGCTGTAAAGTCTTCGCAGAACTTGGCGATAAAACTTTCGCCAGGCTGTCCGGCCACGGCTGGGGCTCCCGAAGATGCGCCGCCGGACAGTGAGAGTGTCGTTTCCTTTGAAACCTGAGCAAGTTTTCCAAAATCGCGAAGCAGCTCTTCTCTGTTGATGGAAGAAAAGGCGTCTGTATAGTTGCCTTGCGCGTAGACTGCGGGCTTGCGGAGGAAGGCCAGAAGCATGGCGCCGGACCGGATTTGGGAGAGGCCAAGATCTACGGAGCTTATGAGCCATGCGGATTCCATGAGCTCAATGAGCAGGGGGGAAAATACCGGGCGGCCGGCGTTGCCGGAACGGAAATCGTCCAGCACGGCATTCAGGCCGCGGATGGCCTTTGCCGGATCCGCGCCGAAGCGTTCCAGCGCCAGCGGAATATCGCTGCGGGCATCGGCGAGGCAGGCGAGCAGATAATGTTCGATAGTGACTTCATAATGGGTGCGGTTGACCGCCTGTCCCGCAGCGGCATGAAGCGCCGCCGTCGAAAAGTCGTTGCATTTTTCCAACAGGGCCTTGATGTCGACACCTATCATTTGCTTCTCCTGTCCGCGGGAAAGAAACTGTCCGTCGAGCCGGCCAGCGAAAAGGCCGGGTCGACGGATTTCAGCGGAAATGTCAATGGATTGTTATTTTTTCCAGTCGTCAACATATTCAATGTTGCCGTCATTGAAGGTCCAGGTAATCTTGGAGTAGGTGAAGGCCACGTTCTCCATGTCCTGATAGGGTTTGCTGTCCGGGAGGAAGGTCAGCGGCGTGTAATGGGACATTTCCACCACGATAGCGTCCTCCATTTTGACCGTATAGTATTTGTCCTCTGAGCCGTCCTCTTTGATTCGATAGAAGTCAATGGTCACTTCGCATTGTTCGCCTGTGCAGCAGGCTTTGTAGAGTTTGGGCGAGGCCACATCCACAGCCTTGGTGATTACATAGGGATGATGGATGCGCTGTCCGGTGGGCAGGCCGGTATGAGTATCCTTGGGAATTTCGACGCGGTGCGTTTCTCCGTAAACGAGAATTTTATCGGCCTTGTCGCCGCCCTGATTGCAACTGCCTTTGATATCGCCCTGATTTTTGCCCTTGACGGCCATGTAGGAAGTAAGAGGCATAAAAAAGCTCCTTTTAGGAATAAAAGAGTGAAATGATCACGTTGTTTTTTTATTGCTTTTCAAGCTTGCCGACGAGCGAGAGGGTAAAGCTTGCGCCCATATATTTGAAGTGCGGACGGGCCATAAGACTGACCGAATACCAGCCGGGATCTCCCTCCACGTCGCTGACCGTAATTTTCGCCATGCGCAGAGGGCGCTTGCTGCGGGTAGTGGGATCAGGATTATCCATTTCGGTCACGTACTGACTGATCCATTTATTCAACTCGCGGTCAAGATCAACGCGCTCTTTCCAGCTTCCGATATTTTCCCTCTGGATAACTTTGATATAGTGGGCCAGTCGATTCATGATCATCATATAGGGAAGTTGAGTGGACAGCTTGAAATTCATTTCGGCTTCCTTCCCTTCAGGCGTGTTGGGGAAGGTTTTGGCCTTAAGCGCGGAATTAGCGGAGAAGAAGGCCGCATTGTCTGACCCCTTGCGCATGGTCAGGGCGATGAAGCCTTCCTCGGCAAGTTCATATTCCCGGCGTTCGGAAATAAGCACCTGCGTAGGGATTTTTGTCTGCATCTGCCCCATGCTTTCAAATTGGTAGAGGGGCAGGTTTTCCACTGTGCCGCCGCCCTGCGGACCGATGATATTGCTGCACCAGCGGTATTTGGCGAAACTGTCGGTCAGACGCGCGGCAAAGCAGAAAGCGGTATTGCCCCAGCAGAACTGGTCGTCTCGAGCGGCTTCTTCCTTGAAATTAAAACTCTTGGCCGGAACGGTGTCTTCTCCATACGGCAGGCGCAGCAGAAATTTGGGCAGAGTAAGACCCACATAGCGGGCATCTTCCGATTCGCGGAAAGAACGCCATTTGGCGTATTGCGGCATTTCGAAAACAGAATGCAGGTCTTTGAGGTTGGGAAGCTGATCCCATGACTCAATGCCGAAAAATTCTTTCCCCGCCGCAGCTATGAACGGGGCGTGAGACATGGAAGCCACGCTGGCGACGTATTGGAGAAGCTGGATATCCTGCGGTTTGGGGCCGAACTCGTAGTTCGCGATAATCGCGCCTACGGGCTGTCCGCCGAACTGGCCGTATTCCGCTGTATAGACATGTTTGTACAGACCGGACTTGACTACTTCCGGGGCGTCCTCAAAGTCCTCAAGAAGGTCGGACTTCGAAACATTGATGAATTCCAGCTTGATATTTTGCCTGAAATCCGTGTTGTCTACAAGGAATTTCATGGATCGCCATGCGGATTCAAGCTTGGCGAACGATTCATTGTGCAGAATTTCGTTCACCTGCAGGGACAGTTTGGCATCAAGTTCGGCGATCATCTCATCGACCATCGCGCCGGATATTTTTTGCGTGCCCTGCGTTCCGGCAAGCTCTTTAATGAATGCCTGCAATCCGGCGCGAGTAAGGGCATATCCGTCATCAGACGGAGTCAGTTTGGAGGCTTCGACGATTTCGTCAAGCAGGCTGCCGCCCGCTGTCGCGGTCTGTTGGGTTTCCTGTTCTGTTTGGCTCATCTCTCCCGCTCCCTATTTTTCAATGCCGAGTTCCTGAAGCACCTTGGTCCGTGTGTTTTCGTCGCCTACCAGTTCCTGCAGCTTCTTACGGAAGTCGGGAACGTTGGAGAGCGGTCCTTTGAGCGCCTTGAGGGCTTCGCGCAGCTCCATCATTCGGGCAAGCTCCGGAACCATCTGGACGATGGCGTCAGGCTCAAAATCTTTCAGTGAATCAAACTTAAGATCAATGGCCATCTGCGCATCCGTCTCGTCCGTAAGTCTATTGGGCACGTTTATGGTCAGACCGAGGCTCTGGCTTCGCATCACGTCGTTAAAGGTGTCCTTGTCGATGTTTATGGGCGTGCGGTCCTCAACCATGCGGTCGTCGGCGCGCAGAGTGAAGTCGCCGAGCACCATCAGCTTGAGGGGGAGCTCAACTTCTTCCTGCGCATTGCCTGTTGCGGGGCGGTAGACAATGTTGACGCGCTCCTTGGGAGCGATAGAAGCTTCTTTTGCCATGAAAGGACTCCTTGATGATTATTGTCGCCAACCGATTGCGGCGGAAGGACGTAACCGGGCTATCCGACTGTGAATGACGTCGGCGCTGTCTTTGTCGCGCGCCAATGAAAAGGCGTCGCGTATAGCGAGCAACGCTTCCACGGCACGGGCTCTGTCCCAGTTTTCCAGTTCTCTGCGGTCAATTTCGTCCAAGATATCCCGAGCCAACGCGACGGCGACCGCCGTTTCTCCTGCCTGGCACAGGAAGCGAAGCTGTCCGACTCGAAGAGTCAGGTTGACCGCCAATGACGTTCCTTGTGAGTTTTCTAGTACAGCCAGCGCTTCGCCGATATCATTGTTTTTAAAAAGCTCTTCCGCCTCGGCAAGAGCTTTGGAAACGGCGTCGTCGAGAGCCGTTTCCGCCACAGGGGCAAGAGGGACAATGGTTTTCGACGCATTGCCGTTGAGCGGCGTCCGCTGTTCCAAAGTTTGCAGCCATTCTTTTGTTTGGGAACAGGCAAACGGCGTGCCGTCTGTAAAATTGAGCGTTTCTACGCCGCTGAGGCGGTGGACAAAGCGCATGGTTTCCTCACGGACCCGCTCTCTGGCTTGCGCGTAGTCTGGGCCGAGACAACCTAGAGCCTTATCGATAATAGCCTGTGCATCAAGACAGAACAGTGAAGCGGCAAAGAGGTCTTCCGCGCCGAGAGCCGCTTCAAGCGGTTTTCCGGATTCCAGCAAATTGTATAGCGCCTTAAGCCGGACAGTGTCCGGCGGGGGCAGGTAGGTCTGTCCATTTTCGGAGGGCGGCAGGGCCGCAACCTTGCTCCATAGAGCCAGTCTCAGCAATTGCCATGGCAGCGGATCATGGGGCGCCTCTTTATGTGCAAGAAATGCGTATTTGCAGGCGGCATCGACGAATTCTTTTCGGGCGGCCTTGGCGTCGTCGGAAGGCTCAGTTTGAAGATGCGCAGAAGAGAGCGTCGCGGGTGGAGTAATCGGAGCGGAAGGGCTCGCTGCCGGCGTGGCGGCGGCTGGTTCCAGTCGCGCGGACGCGGCGGATGGAGACGGCTGACCTGGTGGGGGCGTGGAAGGTTCAGGTTCAGCAACGGGCGCGACTGGGGGGGGCTGAGCCGAAACCGGTTGCGGCTCAGCGGTCTGGGGTTGAGCCGGAACAGGCGGCGTTTCTATGAAAGGCGGCGCCGGTTCTGGTTCAGCGGATTCCTTCGGCGGCGCCTCAGGTTCCGGAGGCAATGAGGGCAAGCGGCGAACAGCTTCGCGCAGATCGCGCAGGGGGAGAGCGTCCGGCATCAGTTCGCCCGCCAGCTGATCCAGCCGCTCCACTGCATCAAGCAGTTCGTTTAGAAAAGCGTCGGGAAGAGGCGACGCCGTTTTGTTCTCAAGGGATTGAATATTTGCGTATGCCTGTTCGTGCCACCATTCAAAGGCGTTCGTGCGTCTGCGCAGGCGGTTAAGAGGCGGGAAGGCTGTCTCCCAGCAGGAGGAGAACAGGCTGATAAAAAGATTCATAGCGTCAAGGAAACCTTGGAGTCCTTGGATTTTTTGCAAGGCGACGCCCATGTAGGCGGCAATCGAAATATCTTTCGACTTGGTTTCCAGAATGATTCTGGATTGCTCCACAATGTTTGACCATGAAACAGGTCCGCCCTGGGTTGCTGAACTTAGTTTGTCGATTTCCGCAAGAACAGCCCCATACTCAGGCTCGTATTTTGCATCAAAGCCGGCCGGGTTTTCGCCCGGAATGGGAACGCTTCCTAATGCGGTGACATCCATAGGAATTCCTTTTTTCAGATATATTGACGTTGCGGACGCTGAACGCAATTTATAACGAGCCGCAATCAATTATCTGAGAATAAAATAGGAGTGGTAATCAGGTCAAGTTAAAGATTATCGACATAAAATGCGTCGCCGGTGGGATGAATGGATGCAAATCCAACGAGAGGCCCATAGTGTGGAACTATGGCGGCAAACCATTTTTATGCCAGAGCACATGAGGATGCCTTTGGCCCAATATGAGAGAGTTGTGTAAAGAGAAGCACCCATTCTTTAATAATATGTAAGAATATAACTTTATGATGTCGCCCCGCAAGATGGCTTTGGACGTGATTTGCCTGTTTTGCCTCTATGCTGCCACCATGTGTCTTCCTGTTCCAAAACCCACCAGGCTGTATGGTCTCGAGCCATGATGGCTCTGGCGAGATCTTGTCCTTCTTTTGTACAAAGGCGTTTGGTTGCGTTGCTCAACCATTTTGAAGCATATGGGTTGCCCATATCTTCCTCTTCTTTCAGGCTGAGAATAAGGTCAAGGTGATCCGCGTCATTGGCGAGCATCGCTTCAACCGTTTTTCCCTCTTCAAGTTCATCCCACAGCGACAGGATATCTTTTTGCAGTCCGGTTCCTTCGAGGGCGTGCTCCATGGCCTTACGCGGCGTGGATGTATTATATATATGGTTTACGTAATTGAAGTCGCCGATGCGGGTTTCGTGAAAATCATGAAACAGGCACATGAGGGTTGTGCGCGCAATGTCGGCTTTTGCCATGTTTGCCAGTACATAACCGATGACTGCCGTGCGGAAGGAATGCTCGGCTACGCTTTCTTTGCCGCTTCCCAGAAATTGATATCCTGTTCGTGGGGTTTTGCGCAGCATTCCTGCTTCAAAGAGAAAATCCGCCAGATGCATAAGATATGAACATTCCTGCATGATTATAGGCTCCTTTTGGATGCATATGAGTGGTTGGCGGGGCGTTCGACAGTTCCTTCCGGGGGATATGGAAATAAAAATAGTGCTGACGGCGTTTGAGTATGGAATGGAAACGGCGACTATGTCTGAGAACTTTCAGGGGGCGGGCGCATGGCAATGCGTTTTTACCGCCCCATTCAATGGTCGCAACGCTCCGTGCTGTGCGTTTGCAGGAAATACGCATCAGATAAATTTGAGTATGAGCTTTGTGATGCCATAACCGCCAAGAGTCAGCCAGAGATACATAAGTATGGCCAGATAGAACGGCGCTGCGCCTACTTTTTTTACCTTTTCGAGACGTGTTTCTATGCCCAGAGCGCACATGGCCATTGTGAGAATGAAAACATCAGCTTTGGTGATGAAGGCGACTACAGAGGCGGGGGTGATGCCCAGCGAGTTAAAGCCCGCGCATAGAATAAAAAAGAGAGCGAACCATGGAAAAACAATACGTGTTTCCTGTTTTTCTCCAGCTGCTGTTTTGTGGGCAAGCCAGAGGCCAAGGAAGATTAAAAGCGGAGCTATCAGCATGACTCTGAGCATTTTTACAATAACTGCGGTATTGCCCGCATCAAAGGAAACGGCTTGTCCCGCAGCTACGGCATGGGCGACCTCATGAATGGTTCCGCCCACAAACATGCCGTATTCTTGCGCGGACAGTCCAAGAATGCCGGTTTTTTGCAGAATCGGGTAGAGAAACATGGACAGGGTTCCAAAAAGGACTACCGTGCCGACAGCGATGCTGCTTTCATGGGGTTTGGCCTTGACCACCGGTTCGGTGGCCAGAACAGCGGCGGCGCCGCATATGGAACTCCCGGCGGCGGTAAGCATGGAAAGACGGGGCGACAAGCCGAAAAATCTTGGTCCGCAAAAACTCCCTAAAAGAAATGTCGTTGTGACCATGATGCAGCTAATAAGCAGCCCATCGATTCCAACATGCCATAAATCTTGAAAAGTAATGCGAAATCCAAAAAATACAATGCCAATTCTTAAAAGAATTTTTGAAGAGAAAAGAATGCCGGGAACCCACTCCTGCGGAAGGTGTTGTCTGAGGGTATTGCCATAAAAAATGCCAAGCACAATACCCACAATAAGAGGGCTTATGCCAAGACTGCTCAGCAGGTCTATCTGTGAAATTTGGAATGCGGCGCTTGCAAAAAGCGCGACCAGGACGATGCCGTTAAGAGTTTGTCTGTTGTACGTTTCCTTGATTTTTTTTACGTTGATCATGCTCTGCATCCTTCATTGTGCCATAGTCGGAGCGATTGGCTCCTGGTGCTTGGAGCATAGTTGGGCGACAGACAGAAAATGCTCCAGGACGGAAGGTTTCCGCCATTTTTTGAAGGCGTTTTTGGAGCAGGCCGGAGTTTTGTTTACAGCGAACCGGAACGCCTTCGTTTCACATGGGACACGCGAGCGCCCCTCTTGATTTCAAGTAAACCTCAAGAGGTAAGGAATTGGAGCAAAAGACGGAAACGTGAATATATATGCTACGAGATATTTAGAGCGTTTTTTGACGCTGGCGCAGCAAATTAAAGTGTTTTTTGGGCAAAACGGCGTATTCGTCAGAATGTCCGGTTCGTATGTTCAGAAGGCGGCCCAGGGGAGAAACGGTTCTTTTTCGCAAGATAGGCGCAAACGGATAAGAACTGTCCAGTCCAGGCGTTCAAGAGCGCGCATTCATGTATGAAGAATAAAACATTATAACGAAACAAATAAGTTAATATAGTTATTATATATAAATAAATATTTTTTGATATAAAACTTTTGCGCGCTCAACCCTCATACCGCATTAATTGTTCCAGAATCCTGGCAAGGCCAAAGATATCTGATACCTGTTTTCACGTTCTCCTTTGTTGTCTCTTGGCTCTCTTTTCAATGAGCCTATGATTTTGAAGCATTGATGCTCATAGGCGATTGAGAGAGAGGTCTCCAACTCCTCGCTCCTTTTGAAATCGTACCAAGTATCCACATAAAACACAAACGGCTTGAAGTATCGTAATTCCAGTTCCACATTTAAGAGCTGGAGGTCTTCTCCGGTAAGAGGCGTGTCCATATCCCACGAACGTTCAATGCGATGGAATCTGTCCGTGCTGTCAAAGATATCCATGGGATCGTAGGCATGGTACACGCTAAAATCGCGCCGTCTGCGATATTCATCCAGGGTATGAATTTCGTCATAAGTGATGATTGCTGACCCGATGCTTGGCTCTGATAGAGTTAACGTATTGGAATGCCTGGTTATTTCTCCGGTGTACGGAGAAACCCATGTTCTGGTTTGCAACCCGATATATTTGCCGGGATACAGGGTCAGATCAAACAGGATATCCATGACCGGCCTGTGCGGGTACCGGTCAAGATACGAACTGCGCTGGGCTTCTTTGAAATCGTAGCCGCTTTGGATGATGAAACGCATGAAATCGTAGTAGTTTTGCGTGACGACCGGATTTTTCTTTTCATCAAGCGAGACAATCTCCTGCTTCCGGGTAAAGACGTTGGTTAAGGAAAACGTCACTTCATTTTTTGGGGCGATGCGGTCTTCAGCGTCAAACCATGGATTATCGGTCTGGTTTACGCTTGGCAAATACTGGTACTCAGCTCGCGGCTGCAGAGAGTGCCGAATGGCGACCCACTGGCTTTGTCCGACGTTTTTCTTGGCTGGGGCAAGAGCTTCCCGGTCGAAAAAATAGGGACGTGAAAATTCCGTGCTTCCCGTGACCGTAAATTCCGGAAGCGTTCTGTGCGTTCCGTTCTGGTCGCCGTCATCTGTAAAAATACGTTCTTTCCGCTCCAGGTTGTAGAAGGTTTCCCGCAGGGCGAAGCTGCTGACAACAGAAAGATAGGGATTATAAAAAGGCAGGGTTACTTCAGGTTTTACGTCGTAGCGCATTCCTTTTGAGCCTGTCTGCCGGTAAAAATTCACAGCCTGAAAATGACCGCTCAGTTCAAGAGGCAGAGGCATGCCCGGCAGTATATTGAAGCGATTGAGGAAAAAATCAGCCTGCGGCAGCCTCTGGACCAGAACGTCTTCGGAATGGGAGCGGTTTCCGTTTCCCAGCCCCTGGTCCTGCATGTAGCGGGCGCTTATGCCGAAGGTCGCCAGGTCCCACTCCCGGTATATCTGGATTTCGTTGCGCCGGTCTTCGTTTATTTCATTGATCGTTCGCCCGAATTCATCCAGAAAGGTGTCGTGAATTTCGTCATATCCGCCCAGCTCGTTTTTGAATTCGCGCATGAAGTCCTGATCCGAGACGTAGTCGAGATTAAGCTTGATTTTCCAGCGCGGATCCGACAACTCGCCGTCATAAAGTCCGCGTATCCAGTATCTGTTGCGGTTTTCCCGGACAAGGTCGTCTGAATATCGGGTTCCGTCCATATCCCTTACCTGGTCGTACAGCCAGTCCCCCCGTATCCATAATTTGTCCGCATTGGTGAAGTTCGCACGATATTCGCCGCCGAGCATGACCCCCCTGTCCGTCATCATGAGCGCGTTTATCGTCAGGTCCGAATTGTCGTCAATGGCCCAGAAGAAGGGCTGGTTGTAAAACCAGCCGTTTTGCGAACTGTTGCCTACCTCTGGAACAAGCAGTCCGCTTTGCCGCGTGGTCTGCGCCGGCACGATAAGGTAGGGGGTGTACATAAAAGGAATATTGACGGCCTGCATGCGTACACGGGAAAGCGTCGCATATCCGTCGATATCGACATGAGCGTCTCGCGCGGCGATGGACCATGCGGGGGTGTCTCCGTCGCAGGTCGTGACCAGCGCGTCGCGAATAGAATAGGAATCTCCCCAGTGCTTGATGATTCGTTCTCCATCAAAATAGGCGTGCGGGCCATGCATGAATACCGAACCATTATGCAGCCAGCCCAGTTTATTGGCCATGTCGAACTCTGCTTCTTCAGACTTCATGGTGTCGCCGCCGAAAAAGGCTTCAACATGTCCCCTAAGATAGACCCACCCTGTTGCTCTGAAATAGCGGGCGTAATCCGCTTTGACATATTCCTCGCCGCGTACGAGCAAAACATTGCCTTCCGCTTCGACAACAGCTTCCGTGCTGTGCGCGGTCAGTTTTTCAGCCGTGAGTTGCCATTGCTGCTGCTCTTCCTGCTCTTGACCGCTCTCTTCTGCGTCGTTGGAAGCTGTTTTTTCCGGAACAACAAGCGTCATGTCCACAGTTTCCACTTTTTTTGTATAGGGCGTGCTTACCGCGATTTCGCCGTCCGGCAGGTTTTGGGCATAACTGTGTCGCGCGCAAAGCATCGATGCGGTAAAGGCGAAAAGACAGGATGCCGTCAGCAGGCAACGAAACAGGAGTCTTCTTTTCCGGAAAGACAACAAGCGCAAGCGGTTATTCATGCCGATTCCAAAAATTGTATGTTGAATGTCGAACTGTGAGCGCGTATAGTCCAAGGTCATTGCGGTCATGGCAATAAACTCCGCCTTCTAGCACACTTTTCCATCAAGGAAAAGCGGCCCTTAGTGGGTATATCCGGGAACCCTTACTATTTATGGTAGCGTTTATGAGCGTGGAAAACAGAACAGATTATTGCGGATATGAAGGGAAAACGGCCAGTCATCCTTTTCATGATGCGCCTGACAGCTCGGTTACGGTTCTGGTTCATCTGGACCGGCTGCGGCATAATTTTCACGAGCTGCAAAGAGCGTGCGGTGTTCCGATAATGCCGGTGCTCAAGGCTGACGCCTATGGGCATGGAGTCGTCAGGTGCGCCAAGGCCCTGGAAGCGTACGCCCCCTTGCTGGGAGTTGGAACCGTGGCCGAAGGCTCAATGTTGCGCGACGCCGGCATTGCAACACCGATTCTTGCCATGGTGGGACTGATCTGCAAGGAGGATGCGCGCCTTGCGGCAAGAGACAGGATTATGCCCCTTGCAGGAACCTCTGAGGCGCTTAAAGCCCTGAATGCTGCGCATTCAGGTTCGGCTCCTTTGCCGGTGGCCCTGAAGTTCAATACAGGAATGAGCCGTTTGGGTTTTTCTCCTGATGATGTGCCTGCGGTGATTGATCTGGCAAGGGGGTTGCCGAATATTGCGCCTGCGGCGGCGATTTCTCATCTGGCTGCGGCGGATGAATCCGCGGGAAGTTCTTTCACGGACAGGCAGATTGCGCTTTTTGATGATATTGCCGCCGGTCTTAAGTCGGCGTTTCCGCAAATGCAGTTTTCTCTCGCCAATTCAGCGGGCGGGCTTGCGTATGAGAAGGCGCGACACGATTTTGTGCGGGGCGGCATTGCCCTTTATGGATGCAATCCTCTTGAGGGTTCTGGTTTGGAATGCATGTCGCCAAACTTGCAGCCGGTGATGGAGGTCTTTGCGCCCATCTTGCAGGTACGCGATATATCCGCTGGGGAAAGCGTAAGTTACGGCTGCACGTTTACGGCGCAAACACCCATGCGTATCGCTGTCGTCGCCGCAGGGTATGCCCACGGTTTTTTGCGCGCCCTGTCCGGAAAGGGCGTAGTGAATATAAAGGGAGAGCAGGTTCCGATTCTGGGCCGGATATGCATGCAGCTTTGCATGGCGGATGTGAGCCGGATTCCTTACGTCCAGCCTGGCGAGCCCGCCTTTCTTATTGGCGGTCAGGAGCATCCGGTAAGCGCTTGCGCGCAGGCGGCGGCCGCAGGGACCATCCCGTATGAGCTTTTCTGTCTGCTTGGGGCAAGAAATCAACGGTGTTTTTCTGAATAATGGAGATACTGAGGCGTTTTATGACGCTGTTGCGGGGAAGTGTAAAGACTTCTTGACAAGAAAGCATGTTGTGGATAATCAAACCAGTTCCTTTGCTCGTTTTTTTGTCAGGACGGGCCAATGAGACCATAAAGGAGGTTTCCTGCATGAGAAAATTTGAAACGCTGCTGCTTCTTTCGCCGGAGCTGACCAGCGATGCCCGCGAAGCCTTGATCGGCAACTTTGTTGCCGTTATCGAGCGCATGGGCGGAAAGACAGTTGTGGATGCATGGGGCATGCGCGATCTTGCATACCCTGTACGCAAGCAGATGCGCGGTTATTATGTGCGTCTTGAATATGAAGCCCCTGCGAACACGGTGGCGGAGCTTGAACGTAATATTCGCATCAGCGACGGCGTATTCAAGTTCATGACCATCCAGCTCTGTGAAACGGTTGAGGAGGGTGCATAGCATGGCCTTTAAGAAAAAATTCAGTCCCCGACGCAAATTCTGCCGTTTCTGTGCGGACAAGGATTTACCTTTGAATTATAAGCGTCCTGATATCCTTAAGGATTTTCTTACTGAGCGGGGCAAGATCATTGCCCGCCGCATCACGGGAACCTGCGCCTATCATCAGCGTCTGCTCACCCGTGAAATCAAGCGGGCCCGTCAGATGGCGCTTCTGTTCTACACTACGGCGCATTCCAGCGACGTCAAGAAGAAGAGCATTATCTAGGAGGGCCGGGAATGAAAGTTATTCTTAGAGCTGATGTGGAAAACCTTGGATCTCTTGGGGACGTTGTTCAGGTAAAACCGGGGTACGGCCGTAATTTCTTGTTGCCCCAGGGCCTTGCCATGTTGGCGACTCCCGGCAACATCAAGGTTTTTGAATCGGAACGCAAGAAACTCCAGGCCAGAATGGACGCATTGCGCTCTGATGCGCGGGCCATTGCTGAAAAAATTGCGGAAGCCAAAGTCGTTATTCCCATGCGCGTGGGTGAAAACGATAAACTGTATGGTTCCGTTACGGCTTCCATCATCGCGGATGCGCTTGCGGCCCAGGATATTGTCGTTGACCGCCGTCGCATTCTGATGGATGGCGCCATCCGCACTTTGGGCGACCATCCTGTCCGGGTGCGTCTCCATGCTGATGTCGTGGCTGAACTTAATGTCAGCGTCGTTCCCGAAGATCACCGTCCGGTTGAAGATGACGAAAATGTCGCAGCAGAAGCCGATACGGCAGAAGCCGCCGCAGAATAAAGCAGATTTACCTCTTGCCTCCGCCGTTCAAAGCGGAGGCAAGAGTTCGGATGCCCTGGAAGGAGCGTCCAAAGATTTATTGCGCCGTGTTCCGCCGCACAGTATTGAAGCGGAACAGGCCGTCTTGGGCGGCGTATTGCTGCGCAATGACAATTTTCATGCCATAGCCGATATTCTCACCCCGGAAGATTTCTATTTACCCGCGCATATTCTGTTGTATGAAGCCTACATTGAGCTGTATCGAAAAAATACGCCCATTGATCCTTTGACGCTGGTTGAGTATTTGCGTGCAAACGGTCTTTTGGAGCAGGCCGGCGGCATGGTCTATCTTGCGGAGCTGGGCGAATCCGTCGTCAGCGCGGCAAATGTGGAATACTACGCCGCGATTGTCCGCGACAGAGCCTTGCAACGTTCTTTGATTGCGGCCTGCGCTGAAATTATCGGCAACAGCTTTGACTCCTCGCGCGATGTCGAAACTCTTTTGGATGAGTCTGAGCAGGCGCTGTTTGCCCTGACTGCGCGAAAAGGCGCAAAGCAGTACCACAGCAGTCACGACCTTGTCAGAAATTTTTTGTCCGATCTTGAAAAGCGCTACAGCGAGCCCGATGCGGTTTCCGGCGTGACGACCGGTTACTTTAAGCTTGACCAAATGACCACAGGGTTTCAACCCTCGGATTTGATTATTCTTGCCGCGCGGCCATCCATGGGCAAGACCGCGTTCGCCCTGAATATGTGTATGCGCGCCGCCATTCAGCAAAACGTGCCTGTAGCTATTTATTCTTTGGAAATGTCCAAGGAACAGCTCATCATGCGCATGCTGTCCGTTTTCGCCAGAGTGGAGCTTTCCAAGTTGCGCAGAGGCAATCTTGACGACGACGATTGGCGGAACGTGCATTATGCGGTGGAAGAGCTGTCGCGGGCCCCGATTTTCATAGATGATACGCCGGCCATTTCCACGCTTGAGCTTCGAGCCCGTACCAGACGCCTTAAGGCCCAGCATGGCATTGGACTGGTGATGGTCGATTATCTCCAGCTCATGCGCTCCTCGCGTCGAGTGGATTCCCGCGAATTGGAAATTTCCGATATTTCCCGAAGTCTGAAGGCGCTGGCCAAGGAAATAGGCATTCCTGTCGTCGCCCTGGCCCAGTTGAACCGCAAGGTGGAAGAGCGGCAGAATAAGCGTCCGATGCTGTCGGATTTGCGCGAATCCGGGGCCATTGAACAGGATGCGGATATTATTATGTTCATTTACCGGGATGAAGCCTACAATAAACGGGAAGACAATCCGCGCAAAGGCATAGCGGAAATCATCATAGGCAAGCAGCGCAACGGTCCTACGGGCACGGTTGAGCTTGCCTATGTGGCGGGATACACGGCCTTTGAAGACCTTACGTATACACCGCCGCCGCCTTCGGAAGGGTATGCGGAGTAGTGACTCTTTCGGGCGGAGGATTTTGGATGGACGGATTTTCTAACCTGTTTTGTCGATTGACGCCCCCTTTTTTGAGCCTGTTTATTTTTCCCGGTGAGACCGCATTGCGCGGGCAGCTTCATGACTACCTTGCGCCGGCTGTTTAGGAACCGGCGTCTTTGAAGGCTTTTTTTAGATGAGCCTGCACAGTGCTTATCATTCCTTTATGTATGCATTGGGGATTCCAGATCATCATGATATCCGCCGGCGGAAGCTGCATTTCTTCTTGCGGGAGTATAATCAGGCGGGAAGCAGTCTGTTCAGAACAGGGCGCGTCATTGATGAATTGATGGATCATCGCGGCCGGAAGCACAGCCCAACCTATGCCGGATCGCGCCATATTCAAGGCTGAATAGAGATCATTGGTTTCCAGATACAGGGAGCTGCCGATAGAGTGCAAAGGCTCTTTGTTGCTGTTTCCGACAATAATCTGGCGGTGCTGCGAGAGTTCGGAAGGATGAAAATCCTTTTTTTTCCCCAAAGGATGCCTGTCGGAAACCACAGCAACCTGTTTTACGGAGCCTACCCAGCTCATTTTGCACTGTTTGGGGCTTCTTCTGTTTTCAAACAAGAGACCAATCTGACAGCTTCCTTCTTCCACACTCTGCCATGCTTCAGAATTGGAGCAGCGTATAAATGTTCCTTCAAGAAAGGGGTAAGCTTCATATATTGGGGCAATAGCGTTGACGGTTTCGGCGACAGGCACCCCGAACCCTACAGCCATGGTGAATGTTCCGGCCTCTCCTTTAAATTGCGCCAAGGCTCTTGCCTCAAATTTTTTACATTGCCGCAATACTTCTTCCGCTTCCAGCAGCAGGCTTTGTCCTTCTTTCGTCAGTTGAGGCATATGGGCGTTTCTGTTGAAAAGAGTTACCCCAAGAGCGGCTTCAAGCATGGAAATATGGGTGCTGATAACGGACTGCGCTCGTCCCAAGGCCCGACCGGCCGCGGAGAATGAGCCGTTGTGCGCGGCCGCCACGAACGAGCGCAGTTGTTCAAGAGACCAGTTTAAAGGCGTCATGGTTTTCCGGATGATGCTATGGATTAAGTAAAGCAGGTGAAAGAAGGCTTATGTGTTTCTTTCATTTTTTACTGGTTGCCATTCCAGGCAAGGTGCGGAAGGGCTGTGTCGGCGCCGTATTTATTACCATATCTTTCTTTTTTATCAAAAATTTGATGGATATTAACTACAAGTATCAGTAAATAAGGTATAAGTCTAGAGCCTTGCCGTGGGGAAGTCCTTCCGGTTTCCACGGATATCGTGTTGTTATGAAAGGAAAACTATGAAGAAAAAAGTGCTTATAGCGATAGGTTTTGTGGTCGTGGTTGGAATAGCCGTCTGGTTCTGGCGCGGCTCGTCATCGGATCAGGAAATCTTTTTGACGGAGAAAGCCGTGGTCGGCGATATCGTACAGAAGGTTCAGGCCAGCGGCGAGGTGGGGGCTCTTCAGTTCGTCAGCGTGGGCGCTCAGGTATCGGGACAGATTAAAAAGCTTCATGTAAAGCTGGGACAGAAAGTCAAAAAGGGGGATCTTCTTGCGGAAATTGATTCTGTTTCGCAGGTGAACCAGCTTAATATCGATAAAGCTCGCCTGGAGAGCTACACGGCGCAACTTGAATCAAAAAAAGTGGAACTGCGCAATGCCCAGTCAAAGTACAACAGAGAATTGAAGCTTCGCAAAAAGGACGCGACCTCTGAAGAGTCCTATGAGGACGCGCTTACGGCATTGGAAGCGGTGAAAGCTGAAATCATTGAGCTTGAATCGCAGATTCGCCAGACCAATATTGCCATAAGCACGGACGAACTCAATTTGAGTTATACTCAGATTACTTCCCCGCTGGACGGCACGGTTGTTTCCGTTCCTGTCGATGAGGGACAGACTGTCAACGCGAATCAAACGACGCCGACCATTGTGCAGATTGCCGATTTGAATCAGATGGAGCTTTCCATTGAAATATCCGAAGGCGATATCTGTTCCGTCAAACCGGGTCAGCTTGTGGAGTATACCATTCTTTCTCTTCCGGACACGGTGTTTACCACAACGCTTACATCCATAGATCCGGGCCTGACCACGCTTACTGATGGGGAATATGAGTCCGGCTCTTCGTCCGGCGCTTCATCCAGCTCGTCAAGTTCAACATCCACAGCCATATATTTTTATGGCAAAGCCGTTGTCGACAACAGCAACGGCCCTTTGCGCATCGGCATGACCACGGAGAATGAAATTACCGTTGCCGAGGCCCGCAACGCGGTGCTTGTTCCGCTTATGGCTGTCAGCGCGGGACGCAAGGGCAAGAGCGTATTTGTCCTCAATGCGGAAGGCAAACCTGAAAAGCGCGCGGTTGAAACCGGCATAACGGATGGCGTGAATATCCAGATTACATCTGGCCTTGAGCCTGGCGAGTCCGTGATTATGGGGCGGCTTACTCCCGAAGAAATTGCAGCGCAAAGCCAGATGCGCCGACGCGGGCCGAGGTAATGATGAACATCATTGAATTGCATAAGATCAATAAGTTTTTTGGGGAAGGAGAGAACCGCGTCCATATCCTGAAAGATGTTACGTTTTCCGTATCTGACGGAGATTTTGTCGCCATCATAGGGCAGTCCGGTTCAGGAAAATCCACGCTGATGAATATCATCGGGTGTCTGGATGTGCAAACGTCGGGCATATATCGCATTGCCGGCCGGGATACCAATGCGTTGAATCCGGATCAGCTTGCGGATTTGCGCGGAAAGTACATAGGATTTATCTTCCAGCGTTATAATTTGCTTGCGACTCTTCCAGCCACGGAAAATACGGCCTTGCCTGCGGTGTACGCGGGCATGGGGGCAAAAGAGCGCACTGCGCGCGCCGATGCGCTGCTTACGGACCTTGGGTTGCACAACAAACTTGGCAATCTTCCTTCCGAACTGTCCGGCGGTCAGCAGCAAAGAGTGAGTATCGCGCGCGCCTTGATGAATGGCGGACATCTTATACTTGCTGACGAGCCGACCGGGGCCCTTGATTCCAAAAGCGGCGAAAACGTCATGGAGATATTGACGGATTTGAACAGCAAGGGGCATACTGTGATTGTGGTTACCCACGATCACAATGTGGCGAATTATGCCAGCCGGGTCATTGAAATACGGGACGGCGAGGTCATTTCCGATACCCGTTCCCGGCCCATGCCGGAAAATCCGCCCGTAATTGCCGCCCGGCATTTCGAAAGTCCTTCCCTGCGCGACAGGCTTGGAGCGCGCGCCGATCAATTTAAGGAGGCGTTTCGCATGTCGGTGCAGGCGATTCTTGCCCACAAGCTGCGTTCGCTTCTGACCATGCTTGGCATCATCATCGGCATAGCCTCAGTTGTCTCTGTAGTGGCGCTTGGGCGCGGCTCTCAGGCAAAGATCATATCCGATATCAGCTCCATGGGAACCAACACCATTGATATTTTTCCCGGCGAGGGATTTGGGGACCGGCATTCCGGGCGAATCAAAACGCTGACCGTGGATGACGCCGAAATTCTCGGCAAGCAGATGTATGTTGACAGCGTGACCCCGAACATTTCCGGAACAAGCGATCTTGTATACCGCAACACTACGGTGACCGCGCAGCTTAATGGCGTGGGCGAGCAGTATTTTACGGTGAAGGCCCTTGAAATAGATCAGGGCCGCCTGTTCACGGCCGAAGAAGTAAAAGCGAACGCTTCCTATGCGGTTATTGACGACAACACGTACAAGAAGCTTTTTCCAAGCGGCGGAGATGCGGTCGGCGAAACCATTCTTTTCAAGCGCAAGCCGCTTAAGATCATCGGCGTTCTCAAAAAACAGGAAAAAACCTTTGGTCCAAGCACGGATACTTTGAAAGTGTATACGCCATACACCACGGCTATGCGCAAGATTACTGGAGATAAGCATATTTCTTCCATTACGGCAAAGATACGCGATTCGGTCATGCCGCTTATGGCTGAAAAAAACCTCACGGCGCTGTTGACCGCGCGGCACGGGAAGCAGGATTTTTTCACGATCAATACGGACAGCATCAAAAAAACGATTGAAAGCGCCACCGGAACCATGACGTTGCTGATATCGGGCATTGCGCTTATTTCGCTTATTGTCGGCGGCATTGGAGTCATGAACATCATGCTGGTGTCCGTAACGGAGCGTACCAGAGAAATAGGCGTGCGCATGGCCGTAGGCGCAAAACGCAAAAACATTTTGGAGCAATTCCTCATAGAGGCCGTACTGATCTGCATTATCGGCGGCATATTGGGCATTGCCATGTCCCGCCTGGTAGGCGTCGTGTTCAGCGTGTTCGTCACCGGATTTGTTATGGCGTATTCGCCGGGATCCATGCTGGTCGCTATGGCCTGTTCTTCTTTTATAGGCATTGTTTTTGGCTTTATACCGGCGCGTAATGCGTCCCGGCTCAACCCAATTGAAGCGCTTTCACGTGAATAGGAGCCGAGATATGCGGCATGAAAACAGGACGCGGCGGATGACGGCGGCGGGTGCGCTGCTTGGGATGATTCTTGTGCTTGGCGGGTGCGGACTGTATGAAACCGCCGAACTTAAGGAGGATATTATTCCGGCGGAGACGATTGCCGAACGTTTTTCCCTGAACAGGGAATGGTGGAAACTGTATGAAGATGCGAAGCTTGACGCGCTGGTGGATATGGCCCTTGAGCGTAATATTGATCTGGCGCGCAGCGCGCTGACTATCAATAAGGCCTTGTATGAGGCCAACATTCTGGGCGCGGAACTTGTTCCCACCTTTTCGGCGGACACGTCGGGCCAGTCAACGCGCGATTTGGATTCCGGCGGCTCCCAACGCTCGTTTCAATCGCAGTTTGCGATAAGCTATGAGCTTGACCTTTGGCAGAAACTGCGTAATGCCGCTTCCGCGCAGGAATGGGAATACGCGGCGACCATTGAGGATCGCAAGGCCACCAGGCTGACGCTTGTCAGCACTGTTGCGGATACCTATTTTGAACTGCGTTATCTGAATGAGGCCATTAAGGCCACAGAGGCCAGCATTGTCCGCTATCAGCAGCTTTTTTCATTGACGCAGGCGCAGTATCTTCTTGGCAAGGTAGCCAGGGTCGAGCCTTTGCAGGCGGAGCAATCTTTGTTGTCCGCGCGCAGTAATCTCGCTTCCTTGCAGACAGAGAAAAGCGTTGCGGAACAGACCTTGCGCGATCTTTTGAATATGCGGCCAGGCGAGGAACCTGAAATTGCCGCTCAGGGGCTTTTGGCCGCGAAAAATGTGGAAATAAATCTTGAAGTGCCGATTGCCGCCCTGGCTGAGCGCCCGGATATCAGCGCGGCTGAGGCGCGCCTGCAGTCTGCGTTCAAATCCCTGCAAGCCGCAAACGCAAGCTGGTATCCGACAGTAACGGTGGGCGCCGCGGTCGGGGCTTCTTCGGAGCGTATGTCCAGTTATTTTGATGTGCCGTTTCTTATGGGCACGGTCCAAGTCGCATTCCCTTTTCTGGATTGGAATACCTTGCGCTGGAATATCAAAATATCGGAAGCGGATTTTGAGACGGCAAAACTTAATTTCATCGAGTCGGTGACTACGGCGCTTAATGAAGTCAGCGCCGCGTATTCTTCGGTCCTTAATGCCCGGCAGTTTTTGGAAAGTTCGCTTGCGAAATATGAAAAGGATGTGCAGATATCCGAGTATTATCGTAACCGATATGATGTAGGAGCAGCGGAATTCAAAGATTATCTCGAGGCCCTTAATACCGAGGATGATTCCCTGATTTCAACGCTTAATGCCAAATATTCGCTTCTTCGGTATGAAAATCTTGTATACAGGGCTATGGGCGGGCGATATATGTAAATGCGTTTGGCGCGGCAAGGAATGTTTGTGCCGGCAACGGTCTTGTTGCAGCGTATTTTTGCAGGCAGGCGGGGCGCAGAGCGTTTTATTTTTACCCCTTTTTTGTGTTTTATATGAAATGCCCGGCCGGAGGAAACCCGGGCCGGGCATCTTGCATCTAGTCAATCCAGCGAATCACGTCTTTTTCCGGGCGTCTGGTTTTGGGGCGTTTGGGCCCCTCGTCCCGGTATCCGAATGCGGCCATGCAGGCCACACCGAAATCATCCGTCTGTAGAATTCCTTTGGCCGCGAGCAGGGTTTCCAGGTCATATTTCTGAAAACCCTCTATCGGACATGAGTCAATCCCCAAAAAGGCTGCCGCCATCATCATGAAACTCAAGGCAATATAGCTTTGCCGCGCCGCCCATTCAAATCCCGCACGGGGGTTATGGCTTAAGGCAAAATCGTTTTCGAGAAACATTCGATATTTTTCTGTGCGCGCAGCAATGATTTCAGGAGGCAACTTTTGCGTTTCCCGCATAATCGTATTTTGAATATAGGAAGAGTCGGGAGCCATGGCCTCAGGCTTTCGGGCGAGAAGGACGACGACATGACTGGCTGAGGGCAACTGCGTTTGCGCTCCCCAGGCTACAGCCCGGATTTCTTCACGCAAAGCCATATCTTGTACTACAATATATTCCCATGGCTCAAATCCGAATGAGCTGGGCGCCAGGCGTCCGGCTTCCAGAATGGTTTGAAAATCTTTTTTACTGATCTTTTTACCGGGATTGAATTGTTTGCAGGCGAATCGGAAGCAGAGCGTTTCAAGAAATTTTTTTCCGTATGCATTCATGGCGGATGCCTCCTTTACTATTTGCGCGTAGTGGCGGCAAGATATGCAGAGAGGGGTTGATGCCGTTATAAAATATTTTTTGAGGCGTGATAATTGGCACATATTGCCAGTATTCTTTATGAACGAAATTTTTTCAGCATATTTGCAGTCAGGGATCAAACCGGCCCGTATTCCCGTGAATGTTCCGCTATGCAAGATGTTTGGCGCGTCATGCGGTCTTTGCTCATTGGGTATGAATGGATGGAGAGGGGGAGACAAAAGCGGGGACAGATATGTCTTTTTGGCGGATAGAAGGCCGGTCTTGTTATGAAAAAACCGCCCCTGTTAAGAAGGGGCGGTTATCATATTTTACTGGTCGGGATGGCGCGATTTGAACGCGCGGCCTCAGCGTCCCGAACGCTGCGCTCTAGCCAAACTGAGCCACATCCCGTTGAGATGCCGGATATAGCGCAAGAGAGAAAAAAGTGCAAGCCATTTTAAGCGCGCTTGTTTGAGAAAGATAAAAATATATGGAGCGGCCCGTGGCGCAGTATAAAGCGAAAAGAGGGGACGGGCTGAAAAGATTTTTGTTTTTTCGCCTTCAATCATCATTCCAGGGCGATTTTTTATAAAAAATGGATTTAATATCTTTGGAGAAGGTATGTTTTTTGGGGAGATTACCGATATGGAGCGTGTATGGGCCTTGATGCGGTTTTTCCCTGACGCTGCCATGTCGATTTGACAAAGTGTTCCTTGTCAGGCATCGATATGGACACATATTTTTGTCTTATAGTATCTCTTTGAAAGGAGCGCCCGGGTTGCGGCGGCTGGACAAGCTTCCGGGCAGTTTCCCATATGACCGCCGCAGAGTTTTTGAATGCCTTTTAATGATATGCCGGAGACTGGATTAATCAGTTTAGGAGTGGTTTAATGATACGAGTTGTAGTGGTTGATGATTCCGCATTTGTGCGAACCACAATGGTGACTGTTCTTGAACGGGATCATGATATTAAAGTTGTTGCGACCGCCCGAAACGGCGAAGACGCTCTTGAGTGCATCCGTAAATATGACCCTGATGTCGTAACGCTTGATATTGAAATGCCACGTATGGATGGACTGACGGCGCTTAAGCATATTATGGCGGAAATGCCCCGTCCCGTGTTGATGGTGAGTTCGCTTACAGTGGACGGCGCCGATGCGACGCTGCGGGCTTTGGACTTGGGCGCCGCAGATTTTATTGAAAAACAGCGCAGCCCTGATGAGGAATATGGAAAACTGATCAGAAACAAGGTGCACGCGGTGGCGGGCAGCAGCCTTGAACGGATACGGCGTCGGGTAAAAATGCAAAGGACGTTTCTTACGCATAAGCCCCTTGCGCCGGCGCAGGCCGGAACGGCGTCCCAGGCGGCGCATGCCGCCCCTGCGCGCTCAGCCTCGCCCTCTGCATATCCCCCCCTGGCGTCTGCCGCTTGTGTGCCTTTGCCGCCGGGGCGTCCTGTACGCGATCTTGTCGTTATCGGCGTTTCGACCGGCGGCCCTCCGGCTGTTCAGCGCATCCTTTCCCAACTGCCGGCAAATCTGCCGGCATGTATTCTTATAGCGCAGCATATGCCGGCGACTTTTACCGGGCCTTTTGCCAAGAGACTGGACAATACCAGTCCTCTTTCCGTGAAGGAAGCATCCCCTGTGGAACGGTTGCGTCCGGGATGCGTATATGTGTGTCCCGGCGGAAAGCATCTTAAGGTAAAAAGCATGACTGAAGCCATTGTAACGCCGGAGCCGACAGAAGCGTTGTACAAACCGTCGGCCAATGTGCTCATGGAATCTGCCGGGCGGATGCTTGGACGCAAAACTCTTGGGGTTATGCTGACCGGCATGGGAAACGACGGGCTGGAAGGCGCGAAAGTTCTAAAAAAGGAAGGCGGGCGGCTTTTGGCTCAAAGCGAAGCGTCATGCGTTGTATACGGGATGCCCAAAGCTGTCGTAGATGCTGGAATTGTTGATGAAATTGTTGATATTGAACATATGGCTCAGGCCATTGTCGCTAACTTGTATAAGCAGTAGTGGAATCGCGACAGTCGGTTGCTTTTAAAGCGGATGCCGGCTGCCAAGAACGCGTTGAAAGCGGAGTTCCATTGAGAAAGACATTGTATGTAGAGGATGAATATGCAAGGTACGGATATAATAGAAGCATTGCACTCGGAAGACCCCGCTGTTGTACGCGAGGCGGCGTTCAAAGCCGGCCGCTTGAAGATCAAAGAAGCTGTTCCGCATCTGGTCGGTTTGGTTGAAAGTCGCAATCTTGGCATTCAGGAAGCCGCAGAGTTCGCTTTACGCAAGATTCGCGGGTCTGTGACTGTGGCGGCGCTGTGTCCGCTTTTGCGTTCAGATGAAGCCCCTGTCCGCAATCTGGCCATGGATATCCTGCGGGAGATCGGCGTGGATGATTTGTCCGCGTTAAAAGCCCTGCTTCGGGATGAAGACCCGGATTTGCGGATTTTTATTGCGGATATCCTTGGTTCTACAGGCACGACTTTGGCTGTGGCTCCACTGTGTGAGGCCCTGCTGCATGATCCTGAGGCGAATGTCCGTCATCAGGCGGCAATGAGCTTGGGCAACCTGGGGTTTCCGGACGCTGTGGACAGTCTTAATATCGCGTTGCATGATGAAGAATGGGTCCAGTTCGCCGCTGTCGAGGCATTGACCAAAATCCGCGCCGAGTCGTCCATGCACGCCTTGGCCAAGGGGCTTGGGAGCGCGACGGAGCTTGTAGCCTTCATGATTGTGGAAGCGCTTGGGGAACTTGGGAATATAAAGGCTGTGCCGCTTTTGCTAAAGCGTCTGGATTCTTCTTCCGTGCCGATGCGCAATAAGATTGTTCAGGCGATCATCAAGATACTTGGCGGCAAATCTCTGCAATTGTTTCTGGGGAAGGACAAGAGCCGTTTTCGCGGATACCTCATGGATGCGCTTGCAGACGAGGATACGGACATACAGGATGCGGCGGTTCGCGGGCTTGCCGTGATTGGCGATGCGGCGGCTTCGGAGGCCATTCTTAGGCTTGCCGAGCATCTGAATCCGGATACGGATACGGAGCGGCTGCTTTTGATGGTCGATGCCCTGACGAAAATAGGACTTACCCCGGCTTTGGAAAGATATCTTTTCAGCGAGGAAGAATATCCCGCGCTTTTGGCGGTCGAGGTTATGGGCCGTATAAAAGGCCGCGACGTCGCCGAACTTTTCAAGAAAGCGTTTCCTTCACAGATGCGAAATGTGCAACGTTCCATTGCAAGCGCTCTTGCAGCCTTTGGGTCCGCGCAGGATAAGGATTTTTTCATCGCCATTCTTGAAGAGCAATCGGATGGAGAGATGCTGAAATCCGCATTGTATTTTCTAAGCGCCGTGGTTCCCTCTCCTGAAAGCGCAGGGAAGATACTGACCTTTCTTGATTATAAATATCCTGATGTTCGAAAGGCGGCGCTTGACGCCTGTATTCTTTTGAAGACGCGGGATATTTCCGAAAAGTTCACGCAGATGTTTCATGATGAAGATCCGCAACAGCGCGCCGTCGCCGTAAAAGGATTGCTGAGCACTGATCCCGCGGGAAATATTGATTATCTGCGTCAGGCTCTTTCGGATCAAAGTCCGGATGTTCGCCGTGTTGCGCTTGAATCCTTGTCCGCGCTCAAGGATATCCCTGAATCAATAACCCCGGATATCATGGCCTGCCTGCATGACGAAAGCGCGGAAGTTCGGCTTGCGCTCATTGAGTTTCTGGGAAAGGTCGGCGGAAGCAAACCGATTCCGTATTTGCAGTCCGCGCTTTCCGACCCTGATGATTGGGTGAAAATCCGTTCGGTTGAAGCCTTGGGGCGTCTTAAGGGCGAAGACGCCTTACCCCAGCTTGTGGAGCTTTTGGATGATTCTAATCCGCTTGTGGCTATAAAGGTAATTGAGGCTCTTGGCGATATTGGAGGAGACGCCGCGTTTCAGGCCCTGCTTCGGGTTATGGAGAATGGCGACCCTGATTTGCAGCAGGCGGCGGAGGATGCTGCAAGCAAGATTCATGCGACATTTGGCGGGGAGAATGTATAATGTCATTATTTGCCAAAGCAGCAACACCACAGCTTTCCTCTTTTAAAATTACTAAAGAAGAGTTTTTGCAGCTTCGGGATTTTATCTATTCCCAATGCGGAATTTATATTGCCGAGAACCGGATGTACCTGATTGAAAACCGGCTCAGCAACAGACTGAAGGAGTTGAATTTAAAAACTTTTGGCGAATATTATCATTATTTGCGATATGATATGAACCGCAGAAAGGAGCTGAACAGGCTCTTTGAGGTCATGACGACGAACGAGACCAGTTTTTATCGCAATCCTCCCCAGCTTAAAGTTTTTCAGGAAAAAGTGCTGACCGCTGTCATTGCGGAACAACGCGCCAAAAACGACAAAAAAATTCGCATATGGTCCGCAGGTTGTTCCACCGGGGATGAACCGTACACAATCGGCATTATTTTGCATGAGGTTCTGCGTTCTGAAATATTGCAGTGGAATATAAAGATATCAGCCACGGATTTGTCCGAAGCTGTCTTGCTTTCGGCGCGACGGGGCTGCTATTCGGAATATGCCCTGCGCACGACGCCGCGCGATATAGTAAGCCGGTATTTTACAAAAAGCGGCGCTCAATTCATGGTTTGCGACAAGGTAAAGCGCCTGGTTTCATTTTCACAGCTTAATCTTTCGGATATGCTGGCCATTAAACGGTTGGATCGTTCTCATATTATCTTTTGCCGGAACGTGATTATCTATTTTGATGATGAAATGAAAAAACAGGTCATCAGCTCCTTTTATGATAATTTGCTTCCAGGCGGATATTTGCTTATTGGTCATTCGGAGTCGCTGCACAATATATCAAAGGCGTTTCAGCCGCAGCATCATACTGGAACCATTGTATATCGACGCATGTCGTAAGCGATTGGGCGACCATTTTTATATTTGCTTGAAGGAGGGGTTGTGAGCGCCAAGGTGCTGGCCATAGCCAATCAAAAAGGCGGAGTGGGTAAAACGACCACGGCCTTGACCTTGGCAGCCGCGTTAGGCCGAAGGGGCATGAAGGTTTTGGTGCTGGACCTTGATCCCCATTGTTGCGCATCGGTTCATGTGCGTCTCTATCCGGAAGAGGCGCATGCATCGGTATTGGATATTTTTACCTCAAAGGACGCAATATCCTCTGATTTTTGGGCGCAGATCATTCAGCGTCCGGACGGATTGAACTTTGATATGGTTCCGGCGAAGACGCAGTTGTCTGATCTTGAGGCCGACCTCAAAGAACGGAAAGGCAAGGGAAGCATTTTACGCAATGCCGTCGCCAGTGTGCGCGACCGCTATGATTTTATTCTGTTCGACTGTCCGCCTCATCTTGGCATTTTGCTGGTTAATGCTCTTGTGGCGTCAGATTTGCTTATCATACCCATTCAGACGGATTTTTTGGCGGTCCATGGATTGAAGTTGCTTGTCGATACGCTGAAGGTGTTGAATAAGGTTCTTCCCAAACCCCTGGAGTTCAAGGCCCTGGCCACGATGTATGATCGCCGGGCAAACGCGTGTGAGAGGGTTTTGCGTTTATTGCATAACAAGATGGGGCCTCAGGTATTTTCCACAGTAATTGGTCTTGATACCAAGTTCCGTGAGGCAAGCGGACAGGGAACGGTTATTTATACAGTAGATCAGTCAAGCAGGGGCGCCAAGGCCTATGAAAGTTTGGCCGAGGAGATTATTGCGCTATGGTAAAATCACCGGAAGAGTATTTTAACGACCAGGATTTCAGTATCAAGCCGCAGGAAACCGGTACGTTCACATCGGCTGAACGTACATTCATGCAGAAATATCTTGGCGTGGATGAAGAAGAGCTTCTTGAGAGCATGGGCATTGAAGGCGGCAAGGAGCAGCAGCCAGACTCTGCGGAGGAGACTGTCGCCGAGGAAGCCATGGAAACCGTGCTCAGAAGGGAAAGCGAGTCCCAGATGGTTGGTTTTTTTATTGGCGACCAGGAATTTGTTATTCCCACGTTCACTGTGCAGGAGGTTATCCGCTACACGGAACCGGCTCGTTTGCCTATGGCGCCTTCGTATGTTTCCGGAATCATCAATCTTCGCGGTCGTGTGACGCCGGTTGTTGTTTTGCGGGATATTCTCGCCGTGCACAATGTATCGCGTCCTGTTTCTGAAGGTGCGTATATTATCTGCCGCAGGCAAGGGTTGCAAATCGGTTTGCATGTTGAAAAAGTTCATACCATGTACAGGGCCCGGCAAAATGATCTCGAATGGGGTGTGGAATTCAATGCCGATTCGGATTTTGTGTGCGGCCTTATGAAGCACGATGGCGATTTGCTGGGCATTGTTTCAGTGGACAAAATCGTGAAATTTATTTTGAGATAGCAACGAGGAAAACATGAGCAAGCATATATTGATTGTGGACGACTCCAAAACCATTCGCAATCTTGTATCCTTTATCCTCAAAAAAGAGGGCTACAAGGTCACAACTGCGGAAGATGGACTTGACGGACTTGAAAAACTCTATGCATGCGAGCACATAGACCTCATTATTTCCGATATCAATATGCCGCATATGGATGGCTTTACTTTTATCCGGACAGTACGCGAGCAGGATGCCTACCGTGATGTGCCAATTGTCGTGCTTTCAACGGAAGGGCAGGAGCAGGATATCAAAAAGGGCATTAAATTCGGCGCGAACCTTTATATGGTAAAACCGGCGCAACCACAGCAAATGGTCAGCAATATCCGGATGCTTCTTGGCTGATGCCGTGAAGCGTTCACGGGCAGGCTGGTGTTTTATATATGCAAATTGGCACATAAAGGGCGTCATTGTCCTTTCAAGAGCAAGAGGTGGGTATGAGTCAGGATTTCATGGATCCGGAAATATTTGCCGACTTTATTGTCGAAGCCAGAGAACATCTGGAATCCATAGAGCCGAATCTCCTGGAACTTGAAAAATCTCCAGACAATCTTTCATTGCTGAACGAGATATTTCGGCCCATGCATTCCCTGAAAGGAGCTTCAGGTTTTTTGGGCTTGACCAGAATCAATGCCTTGGCGCACAAGGCGGAAAATATTCTGGATGAGTTGCGTAAGGGAACAATGTCCCTTACCCCGGAAATAATGGATGTCATCCTTTCTGCAACGGATGCCTTGCGGCATATGATCGACAATCTTGAGGCCACCAATTCCGAAGGCGATGTGGATATAGACAGCATTATCGCCACAATTGACGCCATTATGGCGGCTCCGGCCGGAGAGTCTCAGAGCGCTTCCATAAATAATGCGGCGCAGTTGGATACGCCGTCTCCAAAGACCGGGGAAGAAGACGCTCTCAAAGCGTCGGACACGCCTTTGGAAACGGAAGAAACGGCAAAAAACGATGATGCGGCCGAGAAACCAAAAGAGTTGTCGCAGAGAAAGCGAGACCCTGACGCCGCTGAAAAATGGCTCAATTCCCTGAAGACCAAACCTAAATACAGTCTTAGCGCGTTTGGAGAATCCCATTTAAAAGATTTTATTGATGAAGCCCGGGAAAATACGGAAGACTTGACGGCGGCGCTGCTTTCTCTTGAGGATGTTGCGGACAATCCCGGCGACCAGGTTAATGATATTTTCCGCTTTTTCCATAATCTTAAAGGCAATAGCGGTATTATCGGGTATAATGAGCTTAATGCCTTAACACACGAGGCTGAGACGCTTTTAAACAATGTCCGCAAGGGCGAGGTGCCGATCACGCCGGAACTTGTGGATATTCTGCTTTTGGTCGTGGATGTGATCGATACTTGCATCGACCGCATTGATCCGCCAAGCGGCACGGTCGAACCGCTTGATCTTCACGAGCTTGAAGAGAAACTGCGCATTGCCGCGGAAGGAAAGGGCGTTACGCTTCCCTTTGATTCCGCAAGCGCATCCGCGCAAGGGCTTTCTGATGCAAAGCAGAGCGGGAGCGCGCCTGCTTCCACCCAAGATTATACAATTTTTAAGGATACTTTTGTACAGCAGAAAAACGCCATAGACGAAGCCATGGAGCAGCTTTCAAAAGACTCCTCCCAGCGCGACGTGGTGGATGCATTATACCGAAGTCTGATCATTATTCAAAATTCGTGTAAGTACATGAATTTTGAAGAAGCCCGTTCTTACGCCGCATTGACTGCAAACCTGGTGGACCAGGGACGAAAAAGCAACGTTGATTTTGCCGTCATGTTGGATATCCTGAAACAGGAATTCGCCATTTTGTTTGAATTGGTGGAAAAAGCGTTCAATGACGCCGGCGCTCGGATAAGCGCGGCGTCTGATGCGGGCAACGATGCTAAAGCAGAGCCGGCGCAATCTGATAAAGACGGCGCGTCCCTGGATGCCATAGACAGCAGCTCCAAGACAGGCAAACCTGCGCAGGCGGCTGCCCAAACGGCAAAACCGGCATCGGATGCGGCGGTTTCCGCAAAGTCGGCGCAAGAACCGGCGGCCTCGACGAAAGCGCCGGCCGTCAAGGCTCAAGGAGCGGCGGCAGAGGGTGCGTCCTCGACGTCTGCGGCCCCAGGCAAACCGCCTAGCGCGGCAAAAGCGCCGGCAAGGCCGACTAATGCGCCGGTTGCCGCCAAAAAGGATGAAGGGCATAAGGGGGCCAGCACTATTCGTGTGGATCATGAGAAACTTGATCATCTCATGAATCTTATCGGGGAGCTTATTATAAACCGAAACCGTTACTCCATGCTGGCGCGTCAGCTTGAAAGCAACAGTAATGTGGATATCGGACAGGTGGCCCAAAACCTGTCGGAAACCACGTACGCCATGGCGCGCATTTCCGATGATTTGCAGGACACCATCATGAAGGTTCGCATGGTTCCGGTTTCCAGCGTGTTTTCCCGTTTTCCGCGTCTTGTCCGGGATCTTTCGCGTAAAAGCGGCAAGGATGTCGAACTTATTATGGAAGGAGAAGAAACCGAACTGGACAAGAGCGTTGTAGAGGTTATCGGAGATCCGCTGGTTCATTTGATTCGAAATTCAATGGACCATGGAATTGAAGAGGAAAGCGTGCGTATCGCTAACGGCAAAAGTCCGAAAGGAACAATTTATTTGCGCGCGTATCACCGGGGGCATTCCGTCGCCATAGAAGTCGAGGACGACGGCAAGGGAATTGATCCGGAAAAAATGCGTGAAGTCGCTGTGCGCAAGGGTATTCTCACGGCAGAGGAAGCAAAGGCCCTTGACGACCATGAAGCCGTAGAGCTTATTTTTGCCCCAGGTTTTTCTTCCGCGGAAAAAATTACGGATATTTCCGGGCGTGGCGTGGGGATGGATGTTGTTCGCACAAATATCAAGAATCTCAAAGGCAGCGTCAGCACCAGCACGGAATTGGGCAAAGGGACGCGGTTTACTTTGTCGCTTCCCTTGACGCTGGCCATTATTGACGCCTTGATGGTCAATGTCGCGGGACAGGTTTATGCCATTCCGCTTGATGCGGTTTCGGAAACCACAAAAATCGAGGCGTGCCGTCTGACGGACGTCAAGGGCCGTAAAGCTGTGACCTTGCGCGGCGAAGTGCTTGGCATTGTGGATCTGTCCGAATTGTTGAATTTGCCGTCTACAATGAAAGAACACGATGTTCTCTCTGTGGTCGTCATCCATGACAACGAACGCCGCATGGGCCTTGTGGTTGACAGCCTTCTGGAGCGGCAAGAAATAGTTATCAAGCCTTTGGGCGAATATCTTGGCGATTTGAAAGGCATTTCCGGCGCCACTATTCTTGGCGACGGCAGCGTCATTTTGATTCTTGATCCCCATGAAATTTATCTCATGGCGACGTCCAAGGCGTTGTAATGAAGGGACGGCGGTTTCTGGAAAGTCTGTTTTCCAATATTTTTCAGTACGCAATTTTTCCTAGAAAGGTTATTTTTTTGCAAGCAAGGGTGCCGGATTTTTTACGGAGGAATCATGTTGTTGAAGTCTGTTTTACAAGTAGGGGTTTCCTGCCTGATTGTTGTTTGCGCCGCGACAGGATGCTCGTCAACGGATGACGAGGCTGTCAGGGCTCGTCTTACCCTTCTGGAGCTTAAGCTGGATGCGTTGGAAGAGCAGCAGCGTGGGGAAACGCCTCTGGAAATGGACAAAGTGGAGCCGCAGGAAACAGCCTTTGCGAGCAAAGAGTCCTCTGAGGTGGTTAATACAATACCTGGGAGAGCTGCCGTTGTGCAACCGTCTGCTGCAAGCGCGCCTCAGGCGAAACCGCTTCCCGCATCAGCCTCTTCCGCGGCGGGGCCGCAGTCTGTCGGCGACGACGTGGTTTTTCTTTCCAGGTCCGCATATGCTGATTTGACAGGTGCGCGACCGGTTGGCGTTTCCGCAAAAAGCCATGCCGGCGTCCAAACGCCGCCTGTGAAGAAAAAGCAGGATGTGAAAAAGCGGGATGATAAAAAGCAGCAGGCCCCGGCCCCTGTCGCGCAGGGAAAGAAGACGGATAAACGTCCTGCGCCTGTTTCGCAGAAAAAGCGGGAGATTGTTGATTATGAGGCTGCCCTGAAGGTGGTTCTGTCCGGCAAAACCTTGGAAGGGCGCGAGAAAATGACTGCGTTTCTTCAGCGATATCCAGGCAGTAAACTGGAGCCAAACGCCCTGTATTGGATAGGCGAGACGTGGTATTCCGACAAAAGTTACGATAAGGCCATCCTTGCCTTTAAAGATGTTACAACAAAATTTCCCAAACATGATAAGGCGTCCGCGGCGTTGTTTAAATTGGGCGCCTGTTATGAGCAATTGAAGGACAAGGGGAATGCTCAATTTTACTGGCAGGCTTTGCTGGAAGATTTTCCCAAGTCCGAAGCCGCGGGTTTGGCAAGAAAAAGATTGGCGGCCCAGTAATCGGCGAGTGACGCAAATGGGCGCGTGGCTTGGTCTTCCGCCATCAAAGTATCCTGCTGTACGCCCCCAAAAAGATGGGGGCGTCGCTTCGCAGGCGCGGGCGCTGGAGCTTTGGGCGTGCATGGCGCTTATGAATGCGCCGGGCCTGGGCGGCGTGAGTTGCAAGATTCTTTATGAAACGTTTGGTTCTGCTTGCGCGGCGGCGGAATCGTGGCGAGAATGGACGGATATTGGCATTCGCGAATCGGTCGCGTGCGAGTTTGGAAAACGGGCGTGGCTGCAATGCGCGCAAAAAGATTGGGATGCGGCTGCACGCTATGCGTCAAATTTTTTACTATACAACGATGCGGAGTATCCCAAGCGTTTGCGCGATTTGCCGGATGCCCCGCTTATGCTGTTTTATGAAGGACTTCTTAATTTTTTACATGGTCCCGCACTGACTGTCGTTGGCTCGCGAAAATGCAGTCCCGACGGCATCTTGGCCTGTCGGACGTTGTGCCGCGAACTTTCGGAAGCGGGGATTGCCATTGTGTCCGGGCTGGCGGTCGGGATAGACAGCGAAGCGCATAAGGCGGCCCTGGGCCATCCCGGCGGCACCATTGCAGTCATGGGAACCGGTCTTGATATGACATATCCGGAGCAAAGCCGCGCCTTGCGCGCCCGGATTGTTGAAAATGGATTGATCCTTACAGAATATGCGCCCGGAAGCCGTCTGCGGCCCCAAAATTTTCCCAGACGAAATCGTATTATGGCAGGTTTGAGTTTGGGCGTTTTGGTGGTGGAAGCCCCGGATAAAAGCGGGAGTCTGATAACGGCGCGCCTTGCAGGAGAAAACGGCCGTATGGTGTACGCTGTTCCCGGACGTTTCGGCTCCCCTCTGGCAACAGGCTGTGCGCAATTGATACGAAATGGCGCTATTCCAGTTTTTGATGTTTCAGATATTTTGTGGGATTTGAAACCCCAGTTACAGGCGGAGGGCGCCTTGTTGGCGGAAAGCGCGGCCGTTTCCGAAGCTGTGGAGCCGGCTGTCTCAGGTGAAGACGGCAATGCGCGCATCGTGGCTTTTTTGCGGGAAAACGGACCGACGCATGTTGATTTGATAGGAGTCAGGCTTGGGCTGGACGCATCAAAAGTAAGCAGCGCGCTTTTGATGCTGGAGGTGGACGGTATGGTTCGGCGTTTTCCGGGCATGGTGTATGGAGCCAATTCATGATGGACAAGAAAAAAGCGCAGTTGTCGAATGGGGCGCAGGCTTTTCTGGACTATTTGTCTGTCGAAAAAGGGTATTCTCCTGCAACGGTACGCGCCTACGGTACGGATATTGAACAATTTGAGCATTGGCTTGCTGAAGTGGGAGCCTGTCCCGATCATCCGGAAACGGTGACCCGGCGGCATATTCAGCGTTTTCTTGCCGAATTGCACAGAGCCGCTGTCAAAAAATCTTCTGTTTCCCGTAAGCTCTCGACTTTGCGACGCTTTTTTCACTACCTGGTGCGCAAGAAAATTCTTTCCGCATCGCCTGTTCTGGGCATTGCAAATCCAAAGCAGGAAAAGCGGCAGCCGCGGGTTTTAAATGTAGATCAGAGTTTTGCTTTGCTGGATATAAAAGAGCAACGGCGTCATATTGCCCCTGGAAAAGTCACGGCAAATACAGAATCCGTTTTGCGCCGGGATATTGCACTGGCGGAACTGTTGTATGGCGCGGGATTGCGTATTTCTGAAGCGTTAGCTTTGGATGTGTTCTCAGTGGATTGTTCTTCCGAGGTTGTGCGGGTTATGGGAAAAGGCGCGCATGAACGGCAAGTTCCCATGGGCGAGGCGGCGCGCATCGCATTGCGCCGCTGGCTGGAAATCCGGCCCAGTTTTGTGAAGGAGCCGGGCGAGCCGGCGCTGTTTCTTGGCGTGTCGGGCAAACGTTTGAATCGTCGCGAGGCGGTTCGCATCATTGAGCGTCTCTGCCTGAAAGCGGGGCTGCCTCAGGTGGTGTCGCCGCATGGGTTGCGGCATTCATTCGCCACGCATCTTCTGGAAGCAGGCGCGGACATGCGCAGCGTCCAGGAGCTTCTCGGGCATTCCCGGTTGAGCACGACGCAGCGATATACGCATTTGAGCCTGTCCACTTTGGTCAGCGCGTATGACGCGGCCCATCCCAAAGCCAAGGACGTCTGATAATTTTTCAGAAGCAGCTTACTGTTGTAGTTTTTTAGAATGGAGACACGCGCTATGAACGATGCGCTGCAAAGCATAATCGCCATATTATCCGAAGCCCCAATGTGTTTTTTGGGTACTGTCAGCGACGGTAAGCCGCATGTGTGGCCTTTTCAGTTTCAGTTTGAGAAGGAGGGCAAGTTGTGGTTCTGCACGGCAAAGGGCAAAGACGTGTATAAACATATGGAATGCAATCCTTGCATTGAAATTTGCGCCGTAAAGCCGGATACAACAACCTTGCGTCTGTCGGGCAGGGTTCTTCTTGAAGACAATCGGGAGGTAAAAGAACGCATTCTGGCTGAACAGCCTTTGATTAGAAATATTTATGGAACCGCGGATAATCTTGGCTTTACCAGTTTTTGCCTGGAGCATGGGCGCTATGTTATTTTTGACTTGTGCGGCAATCCTCCGCGCGAAGGAACGATATGATGTCAAAATCGCAGGCATGCCTGTAACCGCCAGATTGCCGAATATATGAAGAAAGCAAATTTTTTCATATGTTGCAGGTGATTGTCGCTGTATAAAACGGAGGCATGAGGATGCCTGCTTTTTGGGGATGGCATGAAGGCATCTTTTTTTTGAAAGACCGGATATCAGAGTTGACTAAATTTATATTTATAGTCTATTCCCAGAAAGGCGCGCAAAAGAAAATGGATATGAAAGGCGCAAGCGAATTGCGTTATTTTTCTTTCCAGAGAGAGCATGCGCTCTTATTTTTATTGGATATGCGCCGTTGCCAAAGGCTATAAAGGTCTATACCGTTGTTGGTTCACGTATCGCGTCTATGCCGTTATTCATAGTTTCCCGTTTATTTTGAAAAAAATATGGAGGTTACTTTTGATGAACGAACAAGTGGTCAAAGTGCTTAAGGAGCAGATGTGGTTTCTTGGAACCTATTCGGATGAACCGAACGTTGTGCCTGTGCTTTTCAAGGGCGTGACGGATGACGGCAAACTGGTTGTCGCGGACAATTTTATGAAGAAGACCTTGGACAACATCAAGGCTAACGGTAAAATTGCGGTTTCCGTATGCGACATCGCAGCCAAGGAAGGGTATCAGGTCAAGGGCACCGTGGAATATGTTACGGATGGTCCGATATATGATATGTTCCAAAAGCAGGTGGAACAGGTGTTCAAGGGCGCTGTGAAGGCAAAGGGCGCGTTGATCATCACTCCGACGAAAATCTTTGTCACCTCTCCGGGCCCGGATAACAACAAGGAGCTTCCGCTCTAAGAGTTTTGTCTTATGGTTTATCAGGTTGTTTGTCCGATTCCGGGGCAAACAACCTGACGACATCTAGAGAGCAGCTTTCCAAGCTGGAGATGTGAGGAAACAGTAACGGTTGTTTCCTCACTTTTTTATTTGCAATCCGAGAGTGTTCCAGGCTTTCGCAACAAGAGCGCGCGTCCGGTTTTCCTGGATTGCTTTCAGTATGGCGAGAAGATGCCGCGCGGCAAGGGACATGGTCTCACGGGAACCTGAGTTGTCGATGACGATGTGGCTGGCGCGAATCTTTCTGGAGGCATCCCATTGCCATGAATCAAGGGTTTCAGCTACATGCGCGGGTATATGGCGAAATGTCGTCAGACGCATATGCCGGGTGTGCGTCGGGCAGAAGACGCATACAAGAATGGGGTTTGGATAGCACGATTCCGAGCGGGAAAAGGCGGGGGCTTTGCTCTCTGTTTCAAGAAAAAGCGGGATTTCCGCCACAGAAAAAGGCGAACGATTTAAAAGCGTCTTTCCCTGTTCCGCAGTATGCCAGAACTGGTTCAGGTTATGTTTCACCAGAGGATGCACCATTTCTTCAATTTCCCGGCGCAGGTCCGGTTCGGCGCGCATGGCCGCAAAGAGTTCCGCTTTATTGACCGGGGCGCGGTCCGTTTGCACAAATCTGGCGCCAAAACGGCGGCGCAACAGTATCCATCCGTCATTGCCGGGCTCATATAGCATACGCACGCACGCATCGGCCGACCAGACAGGAACGCCATATTGTTCCATTTCTTTGGTCAGGGCGCTTTTGCCGCAACCTGGAAGCCCGGTCACAACCACGCGCAGAGGCATTGAAAGCAGTTTCGTCATGGCGTCCTTGAAATCAGAGGGCGGCGCATCATAAAATTCAAGAGGAACTTTTGTTTCAGGATGGGTGAAGGAAAGATGAAACGCATGGAGCATTTGTCTCGATGCGATGAGCGTGGCTCCTTGAGGAGCATTGGCAAATATTTTTTTGTCCGGACTTGACGATGCGGCGTGCGCGGCATCCGCCTTTACAATGGAAGGTTCAGTGTCCAGAGAATCGAGGCGGTTTGGACGTTCGGAATATGTCATGTCGTCCATATCGCTGTCTTCCATGTTTTCGTTTCCTGTGCTTTCAGGCGAAAGGCGTATATACGAGCCGTCCGCCGCACGATGCGTCGGCCCGCCATATAAAGGATCTCCCCAGAGCGGATGCCCTATGTGCGCCATGTGCACACGTATCTGATGCGTGCGTCCGGTGCGGATATGGATGCGCACAAGGGAAAAGCTGCCTTTTGGGTCCGCAAAAAGAACGCGGTAATGGGAATGGGCATTGCGGATAGAGCCGGATAGTCTGTTCTCATAACCGGGGAAAGCCGCCATTTTTGTCTTATACGTGGGATGGCGTCCCACAGGAACCGTAATATCGGCCTCTTTTGGCGAGGGAACGCCTTTGACCAGGGCAAGATATTCTTTTGTAACGCGACGGCCGGCAAAGGCTTCGGCCAGAGCAAGCCGGATTTTTTCGTTCAGAGCGACAAGAATCAACCCGCTGGTGTCCTTGTCCAGTCGGTGTACGATTCCGGGGCGCGTCCCTTCCATGTCGCGCAGTTCAGGAAAATGAAAAAGCAGCCGGTTGACCATGGTTCCGCTTGGACAACTGGGGCAGGGATGCACAGTCAGCCCCCATGGTTTGCTTAAAACCAGGCAATATTCATCCCTGTAGCGTACGGTCAGTTCGCCGGGCTCAGGAAGAAGCGCGTTTTCCGCATCCGGTATGACGATGGATATGGTTTGCCCTGATTTTAATATGTGTTTGGGACTGTTGCAAACCTGATTGTCAATATGCACATGGCCTTGCGCAATAAGTTGTTTTATTTTTTCTCGCGATAGTCCATCCGGGCGCAGCATATCGGCAAGAAAACGGTCAAGCCGAAGAAGCGGCTCTGTAACGGAAAAATGGCGTTCACGCCCGGGCATCAGGGGTCTCCCTATGATTGTGGAAAAGCCAGCATCGCACGCAATGCCCTTGCGTATGGACGACAAGAGGCGGCAACGCCGCGACGCATACCGGCATGGCCTTTGGACAACGTTCGTGAAATGCGCAGCCTTTGGGGATATTCCCAAGCGAGGGTACAACGCCGGGTATGGCGTTCAGGCGCGTTTTTCGTCTGGGGACGCTGTTTTGTTCCGTGCAAAGCGGCAGTGCGGGACGCGATTGTATGAGCCCCTGGGTATAGGGATGCAGGGGGCGAGTGAAAAGACAGGCGGCGTCCGCCTGCTCCATTACGTATCCGGCATACATAATGAGGACTGTGTCCGCAACTTCCGCTACAATCCCAAGGTCATGCGTAATAAGCACAGTGCCTGTGCCGTATTTTTTCCCCAGATTTCCAAGAAGGTCCAGAATTTGTCTTTGGATGGTGACGTCAAGCGCCGTGGTGGGCTCGTCGGCAATAATAAGCTGCGGCGAACACGCAAGCGCCATGGCGATGAGGGCGCGCTGACGCATCCCGCCGCTCATCTGGTGCGGGAAATCCATGATGCGCGCTTCAGGCGCCGGGATTCCCACCTGACGGAGCAGGGACAAAGTCGCGGCGCGGGATTGTTTTTTTGAAAGCCCCTTATGCAGGCGCAACACCTCGCTGATTTGGTCCCCTATGCGCAAAACAGGGTTCAGCGCGGTCATGGGTTCTTGGAAGATCATGGCCATGCGGCACCCCCGAATAGTTTGGAGCTCCTTTTCAGTCATCTTGGTCACATCATGGCCTTCAAAATAGATGCTGCCTGCAGTCACGGCCCCGGAGTTTGGCAAAAGTCCCATAATTGCAAGCGCCGTCATGGTCTTGCCGCAACCTGATTCGCCCACAAGACAAACTGTTTTTCCGGATTCAAGGGTAAAACTGACGTCGTTTACGGCAGTAAGCCGCGGCGCGTTGCGGTCGCGGGCATGAAATTGCACGGTGAGCCCTGAAACGGCGAGAAGCGGAGCCTCTTTTCTTGCGTGGGACTGTCTGGTATGTGAAGCGTCCATTGAGCGGGCGGCATGACGGCCGTAGTCTTGATTGTTCGATGCGCGACAGCTTTTTATAAGCCAATACGCGTATTGCGTCCAGCGTCATGGAATGCAAAAAAATGTGGCTGTAAGTTGACAAGGTTTTTCATTCGTCTTAGCTTCTCTTTTACCGTCGGAAGCCGTCCGCCTTGGCATGGAATGCGCAGGACAATGAGGCGGACTCCTTTTTGCGGCCCTTGCCTTTCATGCAGGCGTTTTAAAAAAGAAGGTGTTGATATGATGCACAATACAGCAATGCCGGCTCAGGCTGAAGAACATCCCAGAGCTGTGGAACTTAAAGATATGGCTGTGGGCGAAAGCGGGTCTGTTGTCCGCATTTGCGCTGTTGGCGAATTGGGACGGCGCATCCGCGATATGGGCATTATTCCCGGAAGCCGTCTTTGCGTTACTGGCCGCGCGCCGCTCAATGATCCTTTGACCATACGTTTGCGGGGTTATACCCTGTCTTTGCGCGGCAGTGAAGCCGCATACATATTGGTGGAGCCGGATTAATGCCTGAGAATTTCATATCCATAGCCCTTGCGGGGAACCCCAACTGCGGAAAGTCCACCATTTTTAATGCCATAACGGGGGCGCACCAGCATGTGGGCAACTACCCCGGCATTACTGTTGAAAAAAAAGAAGGATTTGCCGCATCCGACGGGCAATCAGTGAAAGTCATCGATTTGCCCGGAACCTATTCGCTGACCGCGTATTCCCTGGAGGAGCGCGTGGCGCGGAGGGTTTTGCTCAATGAGCGTCCTAATGTGGTTATCGACATCGCGGATGCGGGCACCCTTGATAGACATCTGTATCTGGCCGTGCAACTGATGGAGATGGGCATCCCCTTTGTTCTGGGGCTTAACATGATGGATGAGGCCCGCCAGAAGGGAATCAGCATCAATCTTGAGCTGCTTTCGAAACGATTGGGCATACCTGTTGTTCCGACAGTGGGACGAACGGGAGAAGGCGTTCGGGAGCTGCTTGCCGTTGCGTGCCGGACGGCTCGGGAGCACGCCGGGCATCCATGGCGGCCGCGGCGGCTTTCCTATGGGCCTGATCTGGATGTGGCTCTTGTGGAGATGGTGTCGCTTATTGAAAAACAGTCCTTTTTAACAGCGCTGTTTCCGGCCCGCTGGATTGCGCTTAAGTATCTTGAGGCCGATTCTGAAATTATACGCATCGGACGTGGCGCAGATGAAAAGACATCCTCTGCTCTGGAAAACATGGTTCAGGAAGTGACCGGCCATCTTTCTCAAACCCTGGAAACCTATCCTGAAGCCGTTATTTCCGATTACCGGTATGGATACATCAGCGCGCTGTTGCGGGACGGCGTGGTCAGCAGCCCGGAAAACGCCCGAAATCGTATGGCGTTTTCTGAAAAGATAGACAAGGTTCTGACTCAGCGCCTGATTGGGCCCATCGTCATGTTGGCGGTCATGTACCTGATGTACAAGGTGACATTTTCCGTCGGCGAAATTCCAATGGGATGGATTCAGGCTTTTTTTGGTTGGCTGGCGGAGTTTGTGGACGGCATCATGCCGGATGGGCTGGTCAAGTCTTTGGTTGTTTCAGGCGTAATCGAGGGCGTGGGCGGTCTGTTCGGTTTTGTCCCGCTTATTGTCGTGGTTTTTCTTTTTATCGCGGTGCTTGACGATTCAGGATATATGGCGCGCATAGCCTATATGCTGGACAGAATTTTTCATTTTTTTGGCCTGCACGGTTGTTCCGTCATGCCTTTTATCATATCAGGCGGCATTGCCGGCGGTTGTGCGGTGCCCGGGATTATGGCCACCAGAACATTGCGGAGTTCCAAGGAGCGCCTTGCGACCATCCTGACCGCGCCTTTTTTTTCCTGCGGGGCCAAGCTTCCGGTCTTTCTCCTGATCAGCGCCGTGTTTTTTCCTGAAAGAGGGCCACTGGTCATGTTTTTGCTGACGCTTGCCGGTTGGCTTGTGGCCTTGTTGATTGCCCGTTTATTACGCTCCACCGTGATATCCGGCGCAGGGACTCCTTTTGTAATGGAATTGCCGCCGTATCGGCTTCCAACGTTAAAAGGCGTGCTTATTCATACCTGGGAACGAACGTTCGCCTATATTAAGAAAGCAGGCACTGTGGTTCTCGCCATAACCATTGTAATATGGGCCGCCATGACCTACCCCCGGCTTCCGGCGGCCGAGAGCGCAAAGTATGCGTCTGATGAAGAGATGCAGATGGCGGCGCTTCGTCATTCCATTGCGGGCAGAATCGGGGTGGCGTTGGAGAATGTGACCCAGTATGCGGGATTTGACTGGCGCGGCAATATTGCGCTTATTGGAGGGTTTGGAGCAAAGGAGGTTATTGTTTCCACTCTGGGAACCGCTTATTCCCTTTCCGGGAATGAGGAGGAAAACAATGAAAATCTCATTCAGCGGATACGGGAAGATCAGCATTGGCGGGACAATACTCCGGCAGCCATATCGTTTCTGCTTTTTGTGCTTTTGTATTCGCCGTGTTTCATGGCGGTTGTGGTTATCGCCAAGGAAGCCGGCTCATGGCGTTGGGGGCTCTTTAGTGTGATTTTTAATACGCTTGTGGCTTTTGCAGCGTCAGTTGTTATATATCAGGTCGGGCGATTGCTGTAGCCTGGATAGGAGAAAGAGAATATGGGGGAAAGAAGGAAAATGCTTTTTCCTTTTTTCATCAAGTCCCCAACCTTTCTTTATGAGTATGGGTTGCCCGTATGCGTTGGGGCATTTTATAAAGAGTTCGGGGAGAAATTATTTCCTTCGGCGGAGTCTGTGGCGGAGCCTCAAAAGATGATTCAGAAAAAAATCCAGGGGAAAGGCGGCTTCATGTGCGCTTTCCCCTGATAGTCATCCGGCTGGCGTTTTGGTCTTACTGGATGTCAATGATTTCAATTTCAAAAGTGAGATTTTCGCCGGCCAAGGGGTGGTTGGCGTCAAGGGTGATGTGCGTATCCGTGACTTCGGAGATGATCACGTCAATGGAGCCTTCAGCAACCTGCATAGTCAACCCGAGACCTTTTTGCGGCGTGATGTTCGGGGGAACCTGACTGCGGGGGACTTCGATGATCAGGTCTTTTTGCGATTCGCCGTAGGCTTCCGCAGCCGGGATGGTGACAGTGAATTTATCGCCCACGGAACGCCCGAGAACGGCTTTTTCAAACCCTGGAACAACCTGTTGCCGTCCAATTACAAACTGGAGCGGCGATCTATTTTTGGATGAGTCGAAAACCGATCCGTCGTCAAGCGTTCCGGTGTAGTGAACTTTGACGGTATTGCCGTTTTGCGCAGTCATGTAACACTCCTTCAATGTGTGCCGCCGGATGGTCGGACCGTGTCCGTGCGGATGATACGTTCAAAATATGGGCGGACGCCTGTCCGGCCATGGTGCTGTTCTCTTGGCTTTCCAGACGAACGACTGGACAGCGAATCTTGACTGGTTCCCAGGAGAAAGTCAAAATAGTTTTTGTCTTTTTGGGTCCAAAGTCTGAATTTTTTCCATCAATAAGTTTGAATTTGCAGCACAGTTTTTTTGTCTGGCATACGGTATCTGGGCTTGCGGTTTTGCTGCAAGCGTAAAGTTCCGCCTGTTCATTTCAGCCCGAACAGGGCGATACGGCACCATATTTCCGTTCCAAGTCGTAGAATATCTTCATTGAAATTGAAGTTTGGAGTATGCAGCCCGCCAGCGGAGCCTGTTCCCAGAAACAGAAAGCAGGCGGGAACCCGTGTGGCGTATTCCGTGAAATCTTCACAGGCCATGAGCAATGGCTGCTCGATGACACTATGCGCGCCTGCGCTGCGGATGGCGGCTTTTCGCGCAAGTTGCGTCGCTTTTGGGTGGTTGCTCAGCAGCGGCGAATCCGGTTCATACTTGATTTCGGCGTGCGCGCCCATGGCGGCGGCTACATGTTTGACCATATGCTCTATATTCTGAGGCCATGCCGCCCAGGTCTTCATGTCGTATGTTCGCGCTGAGCCGCGTAGAACAGCGGTATCCGCAATAATGTTCGGAGCTGTCCCGGCATGAAATTCCCCTATAGTCAACGCAGACGGCAACCGTGGATCCTGTTTTCTGCTGATGAGTCGTTGCAGGGCATTAACCACCTGACATCCTGCGTCAAGCGCGTCAATGCCGGCCTGCGGTTCCGAACCGTGGGCGGCTTTTCCCCGAATGGTGATGGTAAAGCGTTTGGCCGCAGACATGACGGGACCTTCCCGGACTCCGATGCGTCCATATTCTATGGTGGGCCAAAGATGCATGCCAAAGGCCATGTCCACGCCGTCGAGCACATTGCACGCCACCATCTTTGCCGCCCCTAAAGTTCCTTCTTCCGCAGGCTGAAAAAGAAAACGTATCCGTCCGCGCAGCATGGGCATGAGGGGTTTTAGGGCTTCGGCCGCTCCAAGCAGCATAGCCATGTGTCCATCGTGACCGCAGGCATGCATCCAGCCTGGATGAGTCGAGGCATAGGGAATGTCCTGTGGTTCCTGAATAGGCAATGCGTCCATGTCCGCGCGAAAGAGCAGACAGGGACCAGGTTTTCCTGAGTCCAGGTCGGCCGTGATTCCGGTTCCCGCCAATCCGGTTTTGAGGCGGTAGCCAAGAGACTGCATGACCGAACAGATATAGGCGGCGGTTTTATATTCCTTGAAATGCTCTTCGGGGATGGCGTGCAATATCCGTCTGTGTTCCGTTATTTTTTGCAAAGACGGCAGCAGCAAGGATTGATGCGGCATGGTAAAGGCTCCTGTTCCTGGCGACGCCCTTTTTTAGCCGGAAAAGGCGCGCTTGTCTTTTAAAAAATATAACTGCTTTTTACGCGTGACGGCATTACATATTTATAGTTTTTAATATAACATATTGTATTTATAAATAAATATTTATCTTGACCATTAAGTGATATAGTAGTACTAATAAGTACCACGTATGAGTGACGATACCTTGCTTTGCACATTGCGTCAGGTTGGTTTTACCGGCCAGGAGGCCTCATTGTACCTTACCCTGTGCCGTCATGGCGCGTTGACAGGGTATGAAGCCGCCAAATTGTCCGGTATCTCGCGTTCCAATGCCTATGCCGGGTTGGGCAGCCTCGTGGAAAAGGGAGGGGCTGTCGTGGCAGCGGGCAAGCCGCCCAAATATGTGCCTGTTTCTTCTGAGGCGTTTGTAAGACGCCTTGAGTACAAATATAAAGCCCTCTTCACGTTTTTACGGGAGAATTTGCCGGACCGGCTGACTCCGGAAGAGCCTTATCTGACGGTTTCCGGGGCTGCGAACATTGAGGCAAAAGTACGCGATATGCTGTGCAAGGCTCGCCTGCGGGTGTACTTGTCCCTGTCGTCCCAACTTCTGGCTTTGTTTGCAGAGGAGCTTGCCTTGTGTGTGGAACGGGGGTTGCGGGTGGTGCTTTTAAGTGATGCGCCGCCTGCGGTGAAGGGGGCTGAATGGTATATCGGCGAGCGTATGCATGAGCAGATCAAGCTTATAGTGGATACCCGCGAATTGATTTTCGGCGCCTTTGTCCATGAAGGACAAGGCAGTTGTCTTTATTCCGTCAACGAACAGCTCGTGCAGCTTGTGCGCGAGGCTTTGATAAATGAAATCAAGCTGATGCGTCCCGGTGGTTCCGAGGAGCAATAACAGGAGCGCTTTATGCCCAATGTCCGTTCGACATACAGCGACGGCGTCCATTTTTATGGTTTCCATACGCCTATTGAGCTTTTAAAACAATTTGGCAGTCCTCTCTATGTTTATAATGAAAACATACTGCGGCGGCGTTGCGCGGAACTGCGAAAGTTGTGCGCGCATCCTGGCTTTAGCGTAAATTATTCCACCAAGGCGAATGCAAATCCTGCGCTTTTGCGGATAATCCGCGAAGAAGGGCTTGTGGTGGACGCCATGTCGCCCGGAGAGCTGCATATGGTCCAGGATTGGGCCGGATTTTCTTCTGAAGAGATATTATATGTATGCAACAATGTTTCTGCCGACGAGTTGCGCAATGCGGTTGACCGGGGCGTGCTTGTCAGCGTGGATTCGCTTTCGCAGCTTGAACTTTTGGGCGGCGTGGCTCCAGGCGGAGAAGCCGTTGTGCGTCTGAATCCGGGGATTGGCGCCGGGCATCACCAAAAAGTCGTGACCGGCGGCAAGGAGAGCAAATTCGGGGTTTCCCTGGAAGATATTCCTGAACTGCGCCGTATCCTGGAGCGGTATGACCTGAAGCTGGTCGGCGTCAACCAGCATATTGGCTCGCTTTTTATGCGTCCTGATGAATATCTGGCGGCAGTTGATGTTGTGCTGCATGTGGTTGAGACGGAGTTTATGGGGGCCTGCGCCTGCCCGCGTTCGCAGATGCGGCTTATTGATTTTGGCGGCGGCTTTGGTATTCCGTACCGGAAATATGCAGGCGAAGCCCGTCTGGATCTGGCTGAACTTGGAGTAAGGCTTGATGAGAAATTGCGGGCGTTCAGCGCCAGGACCGGGTATGCGGGGCGCTTTCTGGTTGAGCCTGGGCGCTATGTTGTGGCGGAGTGCGGGGCGGTGTTAAGCTGGGTTAATGCCGTGAAGCAAAATGGCGTCAAACGGTTTGTGGGAACGGATATCGGCTTTAATGTGCTTGCGCGTCCCATGTTGTATGATTCTTTTCACGATATCGAAATTTTCAGGGAGAACGGCGCTCCTGATGATCAATTGATGCCGCAAACTGTTGTGGGCAACATCTGCGAAAGCGGCGATATCCTTGCGCGCGAGCGGGAACTTCCGGAACTGCGGGAAGGGGATGCGCTGGCCATGCTGGATGCCGGGGCATATGGCTTCACCATGGCCTCCACATACAATCAGCGTTTGCGGCCGGCTGAAGTTCTTATTGGCGCTGACGGTTCTGCGCGCTTAATCCGCCGGCGTGAGACGCTTGAGGATTTGACCGTATGTTTCCCGGATGAACGGGCATAGAGCTGGCCATATTCATATACTACATGATATCGTAAACAGGCCGCTTGCGTCATTGTCGCAGGCGGCTTTTTTGCGATGCGGGCGCATTGGCTTGGCGCTGTGATTGGGTCAGGCTTTTGTCCGCTCAATATGTTTTTTTATTGCCTCAAAACTTTCCGTACTGAGCACATGCTCAATTCTGCATGCATCTTCCACGGCCACTTCCGGCGTCACGCCCAACTCCGTCAGCCATGAGGACAGAAGGTTATGGCGCTCGTAAATACGTGTCGCAATATCGCGTCCTGATTCCGTCAATGTGATGTGCCCTTGAGGAGAGACCATGATATGATTGCTCTGCCGCAATTTTTTCATAGCCACGCTGACGCTTGATTTTTTAAATTTCAGTTCTGTTGCAATATCTACAGAACGGACAACAGCGGAGCTTTTGCTCAAAATCAAAATGGCTTCCAGATAATTTTCAGAAGATTCATTTGTGTTCATAGTAGGTTGCGCCTGTATCGCCGTTTTTTTGTCCATACCTTCTCATGCTGACTGTTTCGGCGTAATTCATGCCTGATGCTTATAGCCCATGGACGCAAGCGCGGCAAACGATCTTTAGTGCTGAAAAATTGCTAAAAAAGTTCTTGATAGCTAATAACAGTTAGAGTAGACTAACTCCCTGGAAATAAATATGAAAAAGACAATCAATTTCAATTGCATAATAAAAGAAGGTGAATCATGCTGCCGCTGACAATGGCCACTATCGGAGAGGTGAATGTAATCCGAAGGGTGAACGGAAATGGGGAAACCAAACGATTTCTGGAAAACCTCGGGTTTGTCATTGGAGCTGAAATTACGGTGCTCTCGGCGATTGGAGGAAATGTGATTGTTTGCGTCAAGGATTCCAGAGTTGCGATCAACGCGGATATGGCGCGGCATATAATGGTTTGATGCCCGCTCTTCGCGTTATATAATGAGTTTAAAAAAGAGAGGGATACATGACCTTGGGTGAAGCGGAAGTCGGAAGTACTGTTGTTGTAACCAAGATTGATGGAGATGGGGCGTACAGGCGCCGGCTCATGGATATGGGAATTACAAAAGGAACCGAGTTGTTTATCAGAAAAGTGGCTCCTCTTGGAGATCCTGTGGAGATTACGGTGCGAGGCTATGAGCTTTCTGTGCGAAAGAATGATGCCCAGTGCGTGCAGGTCAATGTGAGATAAGGCTGTATAAAAGCTCTAGGAGGATAAGGGAGTGGCTATAAAAATTGCGCTTGCCGGAAACCCGAATTGTGGCAAGACCACCATGTTTAACGCGCTGACTGGGGCCAACCAGTATGTTGGAAACTGGCCGGGCGTTACTGTGGAGAAAAAAGAAGGCAAATTAAGGGGCAAAAGAAAGAATGACAATATTATTGTCACGGACCTTCCGGGCATTTATTCCCTTTCGCCTTATACCCTGGAAGAGGTTGTCAGTCGTGATTATTTATTGAAAGAGAATCCCGATGTCATTATCAATTTGGTTGATGCAACCAATATTGAAAGAAATCTGTATCTGTCGACGCAGTTGATTGAGACGGGGATTCCGGTCGTTATAGCCTTGAATATGGCGGATCTGCTTGCAAAAAGAGGGATTAAAATAGATGTTCAACGCCTTTCCATGCTTTTGAACTGTCCGATAATCGAGACGTCCGCTTTGAAACAGAGCGGCCTTGATGCCTTGATTGATGAGGCCGTTCGGGTTGCAAACAAGGAAAGCGTGGATTTGCCGAGAGAAATTTTTTCAAAAAAGATGGAAAAGGCCATTGAGGAAGTAAAGGGCGTTCTTCCTGAAGCCGTCACGGAAGATAAAAAAAGATGGTATGCCGTCAAATTCCTTGAAAATGACAGCAAGGTTGTGGAAAGCATGGCGCTTTCCGCTGCCGGAAAAGATTGCGTCGCAAAACAGAGAGAGGACTTGGAAAAAGACTGCGACAGCGACATGGAAAGCATTGTAACTGATGAACGATATCAGTTCATACAGAAAATTGTCGGTACAACTGTAAAAAAAGGACATGAAAAATTAACGGCATCGGATAAAATAGACCAGATAGTAACAAACCGTATATTGGGCATTCCCATCTTTATTATAGTCATGTTTGTTGTATACTATATATCGGTTACAACAATAGGCACTATAGTAACAGACTGGACCAATGATACTTTTGTCGGAGCCATTCAAGAGGCGGTGGGCGGTTTTCTCGGCAGTATCGGGACGAGCGACGCTATTCAGAGCCTTGTGGTTGACGGCATTATCGGCGGCGTGGGGGCTGTGCTCGGATTTGTTCCCCAGATGGCGATTTTATTCCTTTTCCTGTCGCTTCTGGAAGATTGCGGGTACATGGTGCGCATCGCATTCGTCATGGACCGTGTTTTCAGGCACTTTGGATTATCCGGCAAAAGCTTCATTCCTCTTTTGATTTCTTCCGGATGCGGCATACCGGGAATCATGGCGTCGCGGACCATTGAGCAGGACAACGATCGGCGTTTGACCATTATGACCGCCACCTTTATTCCGTGCGGCGCAAAACTTCCGGTTATCGCCCTGATGGGCGGCGTGATGACAAGCTATGCCACCGGCAGTTACGAAGTCGGCGGATTGATGGCGCCTGTCATGTATTTCCTTGGAATTGTGGCTGTGCTTGTTTCCGCCATAATTTTGAAGAAAACTAAGCCGTTCTCAGGAAAACCGGCCCCATTTGTCATGGAACTGCCCCAGTATCATATTCCGTCCGCACGGACCGTGCTCCTTCATGTGTGGGAGAGATTAAAGGGCTTTATCATCAAGGCCGGAACGATTCTGTTCTTGGCTTGCGTCGTCATGTGGTTCCTTAGCGGATTTGGATTCACCGAAAGCGGCTTTGGCCTTGTGGAAGACAGCGCCGACAGTCTTCTGGCTGTAATCGGCGGATTTATCGCGCCTATCTTTATTCCGCTTGGTTTCGGCGAATGGCAGCCGGTCGCCGCGTCTCTTTCGGGATTTACTGCAAAAGAGGCCATTGTATCCACCATGGGCGTCTTGGCCAATGTGGCTGGCGACACGGAAGATGCCGTGACCGTGGCCCAGGCTGTCCAGGTGTGGTTCCCAAGCTCCTTGGCCGCATTTACCTTCCTTCTGTTCAACTTGCTGGATTCTCCCTGTCTTGCGGCGGTCGCCACTATGGCGCAGCAGATGCAGTCCAGAAAGTGGTTTTGGTTTGCGATTTTGTTCCAGAATGTCTTTGCATATGTGGTTTGCCTGTGCATCTATCAGATAGGCTCTTTCCTGACCGGCGGCGGGTTCGACGTCGGAACGGTTTTCGGCATCGTGTTCGCCTTGCTGATTGTTTATCTGTTGTTCAGGCCGGATCCTTACAAACATAACAAGGTTTATTCAAAGCTGTCCGTACAGGTGGCTTGATAGGATACATAGGGTGAAGCCGGATGCCATATCCGGCTTCACCTGCAAAAAAGGGGCTTGGAAATGGTGGCGGATGCTGTTGTTTTGACGTTGATCATTGGATATTGCGTATTTTTTTTGGCGCGCAGATACAAAAAGGCAAAGAATGCCGCCAAACAGGGTTGCCCTGGACGCTGCGCAGGGTGCTGCGGGTGCGGAAACGCACTGTACAGTGAGATATTTAAGGAAAAACGGAGCTGAAGTCTATGGGGGATTCGACCGGCTCGATGTTTTATGCTTTTCTGGTTTTTATTTTATTATATGTTGTGGGCATGATTCTGTATCAGGGATATTCGTTTATCAAAAAAAGGCGGGGAAACAGGAAAAGCCGTCATACCGATATGAAGCGTTGAGAGAAGAACTATGGCTGATATTATTATTGTTCTTGTGGTTGCCGTCTTGCTTGGATTGGCGTTGAGGGGAACCATCAAACATTTTAAAGGGGAAGGCGGCTGCTGCGGCAAAGGCGCTTGCGACAGCCAGGCAAAAAAGGAAAAGAAGGAACTGACTCATCCTGTTCTTGGGAAAAAGAGTATTCGCATAGCCGGCATGCATTGTGAGCGCTGCGTGCGGAACCTCACCCGTGCAATCAACAAAATCGAAGGCGCTTCTGCAAAGGTCAGTTTGAAAGAAGAACGGGCCGTAGTTTTCTACGACAGGCCTCTGGATGACGCGCAACTTCGTCAGGCGGTGGAAGCTGCCGGGTTTCAGGTGCTGTCCATTGAATCGTAGAGGCGCTCTTCGTATTTGGAGAGCAATCAAAATTATAAACGTGATGGATTTCTGGGAAACACAAAAAACTGCTAAAGCAGAAAAACCGTCCCGGCAGATGCCGTTTTTTTTACACACAGGAAAATGGATTGCGCTTTTTGAGAGGAACGCAGATTGCAACGAGGCTGGCGTGGATTCTTTGTTACGGCAGAGTCAACAGCCATGCACACGGCCTGTCGTCCGCCAGTGGGGCGAGCGCCACTGTAGAACTTCCTTAAAAATTCCGGCGTGCCGGGCGTTCAATCACAGAATTTCTCGTCGAATTTTCCATTGCGTTCCGCTTCTTAAGTGCATCATGTTTTTTGAGGGCACAGATCTTTGTCTGAGCAGGCATTCGGCGTTGCAATCAAAGAAAAAAACAGGGATTGGAACTTCGTCAATCCCTGTTTTTTATGTTGTGCGGCAGATACAGTTATTCGGCTGTATTTTTGCTCTCAGCCACTACTTTGTCCACAACAGGTTGCGGCGCTTCTTCGTAATGCGCAAGCTCCATGGTGAACACGCCCTGACCGCCGGTCATGGACCGCAGATCGGGCGCATACCGGAGGATTTCGCTCATGGGCACATGCGCTTTGACTTCGGTCACGCCGGCCTGCGAGTCAGAGCCGAGCACCTTTCCGCGCCGGCTGGAAAGGTCGCCGATAACGTCTCCCATGTATTCATCCGGGATGGATACCGTCAGAAGCATGATGGGTTCAAGAAGAACCGGCTTGACTTTTTCCATGCCGTTTTTGAGAGCGAGCGAGCCGGCGATTTTAAAGGCCATTTCGGAAGAGTCCACGGTATGGTAGCTTCCGTCATACAGTTTGGCCTTGAAGTCGACCATGGGATATCCGGCGAGGAAACCGCGCGCCGCCGCTTCCTGTATGCCCTTGTCCACGGCCGGAATGTACTGGCGCGGGATAGCGCCGCCGACAATGGCGTCTTCAAAAACATAGCCGCTGCCGCGTTTAAGGCCTTCCAGTTCAACCCAGCAATCGCCGAACTGTCCTCTTCCGCCGCTTTGCTTTTTATGTCGTCCCTGAACCTGGACTTTGCCCTTGAATGTTTCAAGGTAGGGAACCTTGGGAGTTTTAAGCAGAATATCGACCTTGGAGCGGCGTTTCGCCTTTTCTACAGCCTGCTCGACATGCAACTGTCCCATTCCATAGAGCAATATTTCGCCGGTGTCTTCGTTTCTGGAGAGTTTAAGACAGACGTCTTCATCCAGAAGGCGGTTGACCGCCGCGAAAACCTTGTCTTCATCGCCTTTTTCCTTGGCTGCAAGCGCAAAAGAAATAAGGTGCGGCGGCAGCGTGGGAGCAAGGAGTTTGAAGGGCGCCTTTTCATCGGCAAGGGTATCCGCCGTGTGCGTATTTTTCAGCTTGGCTATGGCTACGATTGCGCCGGGTCCGATGGTATCCTTGCAGGGCGTTTGCGCTTTGCCGTTAAGATACAAAAGGGTGCCAAGGCGCTCGATTTCATTCGTGTTCATGTTTTTAAGGGCGCTGTCGCTGTTCACTGTTCCGGAAAGCACGCGCGCCACGCTCAGTTGACCGGTGAATGGATCAACCAAGGTTTTAAACACAAAGAGCGCCGGGGCCTCGTCAGGCGAACTCGCGCGCTCGCTGCCGTCGTCGCCCTGCCATGCGGCATGGTCAAGCGGCGAAGGGAACAATTCCTGGACAGCGTCAAGAATAAACGCGCCGCCCTTGTTGTCCAGGGATGCGGCGACAAGCACAGGAACAAGTTCCCGTTTAAGGACGCCGCTTTTCAGGGCCGTAGATATTTCTTCCGGTGAAAGCGAACCCTCTTCAAGATATTTTTCCATCAAAGCGTCGTCGCTTTCAGCGATATTTTCAATGGTAGTTTCGCGCATGACCGTGACGTCATCCGCCATATCCGCAGGCACAGGCGCTTCTGTGATTTTTCCGTCCTGGAAGAGATATGCCTTGTCGTTGAGTACATCCACAACGCCTTTGAATTCAGACTGTACGCCGATAGGCATGTACAAAAGAACCGGCTTTGCGTGCAAACCGGACGCGATGCTCTTGAACGCGGCCTCGAAATCCGCACGGTCGCGGTCGATTTTGTTGATGATCACCATGGCCGGCAGACCGGCGTCCGTAACGTTTTTCCAGAGCCGCCTGGTAAGGGGACGCACCCCGTCCACTGCGTCGATTACAAAAAGCGCAGCGTCCGTTCCGGTCAGAAGATAATTCAAATCTCCCACGAAATTGCCCGCGCCGGGCGTATCCATCAGAAAATGGCGGTTTCCCTTCCATTCAAACGTGGAAAATCCAGGCTGGGTGCTTCCCCGGCGTTTTATTTCTTCCGGTTCATAGTCGAGGACCGTTGTTCCGTCCTCAATTTTACCCAGGCGGTTGACGACGCCGGCCTGAAACAACAGCATCTCGGCCAGAGACGTTTTTCCGCACCCTCCAGTTCCAACGAGCGCATAGGTGCGCTGGTTTTCAAAAGCCTTGGACATGAACAACTCCCTATGTGTGACAGGTGAAGCCTGGAGCCCGGCCGGGCGTACGTGCCGATATGGCGCGGGCGTGTCCTTTGCTTATATGCGCCATGCCCGAAAAGAACGTTTGGTTTAGCGCGCATTTCGGGCACGTTCCTACACTCATAGGTATTGGCAATGAATTTTGTCAAGTGCGCTTTGGGGAAAAGATCTGAGGCAGGCGGATATTTATACGCAGCGTGCGGGACGAGCTGTTGTTTTTTATAGGATCAGCATAAAGATTTTTCGGATGTAGCCTTGAATCGTTGCGCATACTGGACCTTTTTTCCGTGCCGGTTGCAAGTAATAAATATTTTTTGTTGGCTTTTTCCCGCGATATGCCGCATACTGTCCGCCGTCAAAGGTTGCGGCTTTAAAATCCCAATCCTTTTTTGTTTTTCGAGGCTATCTTTTGTCGGACATGCACCAAATGAGCTTTTTTGGAGTGTGCGGTGAAAATTCTTTCAGCATCGGCCATTACAGACGCTGTTGCCGAGCTTTGCATACATGCCAATCGATTTTTGCCTAAGGACGTGCGCGAACGCATGGAGTCATGCGCGGCCGGCGAAACGAGCGCATGCGCAAGAGAGGTTTTCCGCCAGCTTAAGGAAAACTGGATTCTTGCCGCGGAAACAGGGTTGCCTTTGTGCCAGGACACCGGACTTGCCGTATTTTTTATTGATGTGGGCCAGGATGTGCATATCAAAGGGGATATGCGCGAAGCGGTCAATGAAGGGGTGCGTCGCGGATACGGCGCGGGTTTTTTGCGCAAGTCCGTATGCGAGCCCTTTACCCGGAAAAATACAGGCGACAATACGCCGGCGATTATTCACACGACGCTGGTTCCAGGCGACACAGTGCGCATCCGTTATATGGCGAAAGGCGGCGGCAGCGAAAACATGTCGCGCGTGACCATGCTTGCGCCGGCCCAGGGTTGGGATGGAATTCGGGAGTTTGTCATTCGCCGCGTCGCGGAATCCGGCTCCAATCCTTGTCCGCCGGTTATTGTAGGTCTTGGCGTCGGCGGAAGTTTCGATTATGCGCCGATTCTGGCGAAACAGGCTTTGTTCCGGCCTTTGGATGACATAAACCCCGATCCAGATCTGGCGGAGAAGGAAGAGGAGCTTCTTTGCGCGCTTAACAGGCTGCATATCGGGCCCATGGGCTTAGGCGGGGTCACAACCTGCCTTGCCGTAAAAATAGCCAAAGCCCCATGCCATATCGCCAGCTTGCCTCTTGCCGTAAATATTCAATGCCATTCCGCCCGGCATGAGGAGGTTGTGTTATAATGGCTGTATGGAATTTGACGGCTCCGTTGCGGCAGGCCGATGTGGAGAAGCTGCAAAGCGGCGATATCGTATTTTTGTCCGGCACGATATATACAGCGCGGGATGCGGCGCACAAACGCCTGGATGCGCTTCTTGACGCGGGAGAGCCTTTGCCTTTTGAACCCAAAGGAGCGGTGATATATTATTCCGGGCCCACGCCGCCGCCGCCGGGATGCCCCATAGGATCGGCCGGCCCGACCACAAGCTATCGCATGGATGCCTATGCGCCGCGTTTATATCGTTTGGGCGTGAGGGGCACCATCGGCAAAGGACGACGTCATGCGGACGTTTTGGCTGCCATACGGGAAACGGGCGGGGTCTATTTCGGCGCTACAGGCGGCGCCGGAGCCTTGCTGTCCCGGTGCATTCGAAAAGCCGAAGTGCTTGCGTTTGAAGATCTTGGGCCTGAAGCGATTCGCAAACTTTGGGTGGAAGCATTTCCTCTTCTGGTCATCAATGACGGTGGAGGCGGCGAATTGTACGCATGTCCGGATATCTCCGCGGCCCTTGCCGCGCAAGGAACTCTTTAGCCTGTTTTTTTGCGGATTCTGGTCAGCCGGTATGGCGCATTGCGCTTTTTATTTGCGTTTTCGCCGTTGATGATAAAGAATATATCCCATAATGGAGAAAACACATGTCCCTTTATACGAAACAGGCTGCTTTGGATTATCATTCCAACGTGCGGCCCGGAAAGCTTGAAGTCCTGCCGATAAAACCCTGCAGAGATCAGCGCGATCTTTGTCTTGCCTATACGCCGGGCGTCGCGGATGCGTGCCTTGCAATCAAGGAGGAGGCGGACGCTTCCTATGCCTACACCGGCCGCGGCAATCTTGTGGCTGTTATTTCAAACGGCACGGCCGTGCTTGGACTTGGCAACATCGGAGCGGCCGCATCCAAGCCGGTTATGGAAGGAAAAGCCGTTTTGTTCAAGACTTTTGCGGATGTGGATGTTTTTGATATTGAGCTGGCCGCATCCGACCCGGATCAGTTCTGCGATATCGTCAAGGCCATGGAACCCACATTCGGCGGCATAAACCTTGAAGATATCAAGTCTCCTGAATGTTTTTATATTGAAGAGCGTCTGAAAAAGGAAATGAATATTCCGGTATTTCATGATGATCAGCATGGAACCGCCATTCTTTCCGCCGCCGGTCTCATGAATGGCCTGGAAATTTCGGGCAGAAAAATTGAAGATGTCCGCATTGTAATTCTGGGAGCCGGGGCTGCGGCCATTGCATCGGCGAGACTGTATCGGAGTATGGGCGTTGCGCCGGATCATATCGCCATGTTCGATTCAAAAGGCCACATCAATCTGAGCCGTACGGATTTGACGAAAGAAAAAAAGGAGTTTGCCGCGCGTCGGGAGTTTGCCTCTTTGGGAGAAGCCCTGAAAGGCGCCGACATGTTTCTTGGCTGTTCAGCGCCCAATACCGTGACCCAGGACATGGTAAAGGGTATGGCCAAAACGCCTGTTATTTTTGCATGCGCCAATCCTGTTTCCGAAATAAGCTATACGGCCGTCAAGGAAGTTCGGCCTGATGCCATTATGGGAACAGGGCGTTCGGATACCCCGAATCAGGTGAACAATGTTTTGGGCTTCCCTTTTATTTTCCGTGGAGCCCTTGACGTCCAGGCTCGAACAATTAACGACGCTATGAAACTTGCGGCGGCCCGAGCTATTGCAAACCTTGCCAAGGAACCGGTTCCCGACTATGTGACGGAAGCCTATGGCGGGAAAAAGCTTGAATACGGTCCGGAATACATTCTTCCAAAAGCCCTGGACCGGCGACTGATTGAATGGGTGTCGTCTGCGGTTGCTGATGCGGCTATTGCCACAGGAGTCGCCCGCCGGAAAATTCAGCTTTCCACATATCCAGGGGCGTTGAAAGCGCGCATTGAGGCGTCTCAGGCCAGAACCGAGCTGCTTTTAAAAAGCTACGGCTGGTAAGCTCCGCTGCTGATTTTTATACAGGCGAATAAGGCGCCGGACAGGAGATTTTTCTTCTGTCCGGCGTTTTTTATATGCGTATAAAATTATTTATATATTTATTGCCGAGTAATATATTTACTTGTATTTTATTTGCGTATATTTTGGAATGGATCATGATGATCACAATCATGTGACATGATAATATAATATAATTATTGCAATATATTATGATGCAAATACCTGCAAAAAGCGTCTTGAATTTTGATGTTTTTTCTAGACTAAACTGTATAATTATTCTATATAGTATAATAAATATATTGAAAGGGGGAGGGGTTCCATGAACCATAAGGTTGAACTGTATACGCTTTCAACATGTATCCATTGCCGAAAAATGAAAGAGTTTTTGTCTGGTCGCGATGTTTTGTTTTCATTTGTCGACGTGGATATGTTGTCCGATGCCGAGCGCCAGAGGACATTGGCCGAAATTCAGAAGCATGACCGTAATCTGGCGTTTCCACTTCTTGTGATTGATGAAGGGAAGAGGACTGTGGTCGGTTTTGATCCGGATGCGGCAGCGGCGGCGCTTGATTTATGAATACAAAAATGACGGCGGAAAAACTCTACGCGATATTGTCCTTGGCTCAGAATGCACGCGGATATTACTTTAATAATGACAGGCGGCAAACGATGCTTTTACTGAACAGTCTACTCGTGAATCATGAGCGGTATGGGTATATGTCGTGTCCCTGCAGGCTTGCCACAGGAAGAAGAGAGCGGGACAGGGATATTATATGTCCTTGTGTTTACAGAGAAGCTGATGTGGGAGAATTCGGCACCTGTTTTTGCGGACTCTATGTGGCGGAAAAATCCAAGGAGAAGTTCGTTTCAGTCAATGTTCCAGAGCGCCGGCGGATTGATGTGAAGGCCTTTGAGTGATGGAAAATGCAGGGCGCCTGTATTTTGGGGGAGACATGAAAAATGCCTTGGGTGTAGCAGACATGCCCCGGAATATCTGAAATATTCAGGTATTCCGGGGATATAACTTTTTTATGTGCGATGTTCCTGATATTCGAAAAAGAGACCTCTATGTCATGTTGAAAAGGGCGTTTGCATTGGAAACGAGGTCCCAAAGTTCCTGCTCCGAAAGTCCGGCGATGGCGCGCAGTTCTTTGACGGTGTCGCCGGCGCGGCAAAAAGGCCAGTCGCTTCCAAAAAGAATATTTTCCCTTGGGTATTCTTTGAACATGCGTTGTACAATGTTTTTGGGCATATAGGGCAGGGAAAAGGCCGTATCAAGATACACGTTTTTTCCGTGCAACACATCAAGCGCCTCTTCCCATACGTTGTGTCCGCCCATATGCGCAGCGACGAAGCGCACGGAAGGGAAATCGCGTGCAAGCCTGGCAAGTTGCGCGGGCGTGGCGCAGCATCCCCTGAAAAGATGGCAGCGTCCCATGTGGATGGTGCAGACAAAGTCGCTGCCCATGGCTTCCAGAATAGGAAGAAAACGCGGATCATCGATATGTTCGTTTTGGAATTCCGGATGCAGCTTGATGCCTTTTATGCCGTTTGCGCGCAATTGCTCAAGGTGTTTTTCCCAATCCGGGTCAGCCGGATGCACCGCGCCGAACGGTATGAGCCAGGGCTCCGCTTCCTTAAGCATGATGGTAAAACTGTTGACGCTTTCCACCTGCCAGGGCGACAGGGCCGCATTCAAAATGACCGCATGGGTGAAGCCGTCGGCATGAAGATGCGTTTCCAGCATGTCCAATGACCCGTCGCCGGCCGGGCTTCGGTTAAAAATCTTATCATATTCGGTAAACAGGCGTTGCGCGGTTTTGGGATGAAATATGTGGGTATGGGTGTCGATGCGCATGGACTATTCCTGTTTTTTTTCAAAAAGGCCCTGGACCCAGGACGGCAATCGGACAGGTTTGCCGTTCGCGACGTCAACGCAGGCATGAAGAGTCATGCCTTCAGCCAAAAGAGCTTCTTTGCGTTCATCATAAATTTCATAAACAAAGGTCATGGAAGCCCGGCCCCATTCCTGCAAACCCGTCCGGATATAGATACGTTCATCGTAGCGCGCGGGGCGGCGATAGCGGCATTGCGCTTCTCGAACCGGAAGCGCGATGCCTTTTTCTTCCATAAGGCCATAGCTCATTCCGCCCAATTCCCGGATGAATTCACTGCGGCCGCGTTCGAAATAGTGCAGATATTCCGCGTAATACACTACTCCCATGGCATCAGTTTCGCCATATGAAACCCGGTGCGCAAGCCATATCTCCAATGCTGGAAAATTTTTCATAAAAAATCCTGTGTGTTGTGCCGGCCTCTGAAGCCGGCATTGAAAAAGATGATCAAAACGCCGGAAACATGCGGGCATGCGGCAGCGTTCTTTCTTTAAAGGCCGGACCAGTATGTCAACAACGTCATGGCGGATATCCCATGCAGGTCTATCTGGACAAGAAAAGCAGTTCTGTATTGACCTGAAGGGAAAGAATCGTCAGGGTATGTCGCGACTTACGGGAGAAGACGTATCCCGGGCGGAATCGTTCCTGACGGCGGAACAGGGGATATGTTTACTATGCCGCGTCCTGTTCGGCAACAAGATATGTGCAGGGGGCTTTTATGGGTATGCTGCAAAAAATGCGGAATGTTGTTTTTTCATGGTGTCTTTGGGGAAGCGTCATGGTTTTTCTGGCTTCGTGTCAGCATGTGAACACCAACCGCGAAGACGGACTTCATGCCCTGACGGAATCTCAGTTGTCTTTGGCTGAATATTCCGGATGGAAACCGCTTGACGAAACAGAAGCCGAAGCGCTCGCAAAACGCTTGTCGCCCAAAGCTCAGGGGCTTGCGTCCTGGAAAGATCTTGACAGGGCTGTGCGGGGCAGTCTCGAATATGCGTCGAAATTCGCTCCGGAAGCGATTGCCGTGGAAGATCCGACGCTTATTCTGACCTGGGGGAATGTGCGCGACGCTCTGGAAAGGCTGCTTGGGCTTTTGCCTTTCCTGGACAACAACCCGCTTTTGCTTGCGCAGGAATTTTATTGGTACAGGCTTGGCCCTGACCCGGCTTTTACCGGATATTATGAGCCTCAGATTGAGGCCTCATGGATTCAGACCGAGCAGTATTCCCATCCATTGTATGCGCTTCCCAAAGACGTTAAACGCGGCGTTCCCTATTATGACCGTCGCGCCATAGACATAGATGGAGCACTGCAGGGCCGCGGCCTGGAGCTTGCCTGGATCAAAGATCCCGTGGATGCTTTTTTTCTTCAGGTTCAGGGCTCAGGGCGTTTGCATTTTACGGACGGTTCGGTCAAGCACGTTCTGTATAACGGAAAAAACAACAGGGCCTATGTTTCCCTCGGTCGGGCGATGAAAGAGCGCGGCTTGCTTGAGCCGGACAATGTAAGCATGCGATCGATTCGTGAATACCTTGCGGCTCATCCGGAAGAACGCGACGAGCTTTTATGTTTAAATCCGTCGTATGTGTTTTTTCGTTTGAGCGATGCCGGACCATACGGCGCAATGCAAAAGGCCCTGACGCCGTTTGTGAGTCTTGCAGTGGACCGCAAGGTGCTGGCATTGGGCAGCGTCCTTGTTTATGCGCTTCCGTATCCAGGAGAGGTCGGAAACGACAAACGCACGCTGCAGGGGGGAAACGGCGTTTTGTTTGGAGTGGGCGTGGCCCAGGATACAGGAGGAGCCATTAAAGGGAAGAGAGTGGATTTTTTTGCAGGAGCCGGGCCTGAAGCCGAATATCTTTCCGGGCACCTGGATTCGCCGGGAGCCGTATTTTTGCTGCAGAAAAAGTGAAAGCGGCTGATGTCCGATTTTTAAATCGTGCGGATGCGCAGAATTTGAAGCAAACCGTCCCCGGCGAATGCGCCGGGGACGGTTCAGAAAGCGACTTGGCGTCTTTGTGTTTACAGAACGCGATAGTATACGGGCTTTGACAAAAGCAGCCCCTTTTCATCCATGCGGGCAATGGCCGCGCGCATGGAGCTTGTTTTGGCCTGATGGGTCATAAAGACGATTGGAAGGGATTTTGCCGGGACGTCGGTTTTTTGAATGGCCTGGGCCACGCTGATATCAAATTCCGCCATGGCGCCGGCAAGGTCTCTGAGCACTCCAGGCGTGTCCGGAACCATGCAGCGCAGATAATACCGGCTTACCGCTTCTTCTGGCGGCAGGATGTTCGCTTCGGGCAGTTCGCGGCATGAAAAGCCGGTATTGTCCGGCAAAAAGCCGCGAGCTATGGCCATGATATCGGAAAGAACGGCGCTGCCGGTGGGCAGATCGCCCGCTCCAAGTCCATGTAAAAAGATGGGCCCTGACACGTTGCCGTCCGCGCGCACAGCGTTATAAGCGCCGCCGACGCGCGCGATAAGAAGCGTATGGTGCACCAGCGTGGGAAAGACTCCGGCTTCAAGACGCCCGTCAACATTGCGCGCCTGCCCCAGAAGTTTGATGCGGTAGCCGAATTCCCGCGCAAACTGGATATCCATTTGTTCCACTTCGGCAATGCCATGCACAGGAAGTTTTTTGAACGGGTAGTTGAGGCCGAAAGCAAGGCGAATAAGAAGCGAAAGCTTGTGGGCCGCGTCGATGCCCTCTATGTCAAGGGTTGGGTCCGCTTCGGCATATCCAAGGGTTTGCGCTTCGCGTAAGGCTTCGCCAAAGGGCAGTCCTTTGCTGCTCATTTCCGAAAGAATGTAGTTTGACGTGCCGTTCAGGATGCCGACAAGCTCCTTGATGCGGTTTCCGGCAAGCGCCTGCTTGAAGGTTCCCACAACAGGAATGGCGCCGCACACGCTTGCTTCATAGCCAAGTATCCTGTTGTTTGCGGCGGCTTCCGCAAAAAGAGGCTCGCCTTCTTCGGCAAGAAGGGCCTTATTGGCGGTCACTACGTGTTTTCCGGCTTTTAAGGCGTGGATGATCAGTTCCTTTGGGGCGTTGATTCCGCCCATGAGTTCCACGACGACATCAATTTCCGGGTCCGAATACAAAGCCTCAAGCGAGGTCGCAATGGTCGCCTCTGCCGGGAAGGGAACGCGCCGCGCCTTGTCGGGATTGCGTACGACAATGGTCTTGATCGCAATGTCGCGGCCGGTTCGCTGTATGATGAATTCACGGTTTGCGCGTATGGCTTCGCACAAGCCTCCGCCGACCGTGCCGAAACCGGCGATACCGATGACGAGGGGTTTTTGATGACGCGCGGGGCGTTCGGAAGCGTCGGGCCGTTTTTTATCGTGTAATTGAGCTTGTGACACTGGCGTTTTCCTGAAAATACGTGCAATCACGGTGGGAGGGTTGAAAAAGGAGGGCCTCATTAAGGTTTTGCAAACTTTTCATAATGATCATATATACGGAACGACGCATCTGTAAAGCGTCTTCCGGAACGAATTTCACGACAGCCGGCGTGTTTCCGGCAAGGATTTTCCATGCAGACAAAAAAGATAGGTACAAAATTTGCCGCGTCGCGTTTTCAGAGAATATTTTTAGTAGGCGGTCGCGGCGCGGGCAAGACCACGGTTGGAAAAGCGCTGGCTTGCGCCCTTGACTGGCGCTGTGTGGATACGGATATCCTTGTGGAAGAGTCTGCGGGCATGTCCATCGCCTGTTTGGTGGAAAAAAGCGGCTGGGAACATTTCAGGGAAAGGGAAAATGCGGCCCTGGAACACGTTTGCCGTATGGATCAGGTGGTTGTTTCCACTGGCGGCGGCATTGTGGTGAAGCCTGAAAACAGGGAGCGACTGCGCTGTTCCGGACTGGTCGTGTGGCTGAATGCGGACGCCAAGATTCTGGCTTCACGCATAGGCGCCCGGGAAGGCTGGAGTTCAAGACCTTCTCTGACCGGCGCGTCTCCGGCTGAAGAAATGGCCCTGGTCCTTGCGCAACGCGAGCCGCTATACAGGGATGTTGCGACGCTTGTACTGGATGCGGCGCTTCCGGTAGCGGAACTTGTTGACATGATAGGGAGCTATGGTGGGGAATCATGAACGGCAGCACATTCGGAAATATATTTCGGTTGACGACATTTGGCGAATCGCATGGTCCGGCTCTGGGCGGCGTTATTGACGGTTGCCCTGCGGGGCTTGCCATATCCGAGGCCGCCATACAAAAAGAGCTTGACGCGCGCCGTCCCGGACGCGACGGACTGGACGGGCTTGCTTCAACGGCGCGTCGCGAGCCGGATGTGGCAAAGATTTTATCCGGTGTTTTTGAGGGGGTAAGCACAGGCGCGCCCATTGGATTCTGCATTGAAAACACAAGCCAGCGTTCCACGGATTATGCGCCGCTTGCCCATGTGTTTCGTCCGGGCCATGCCGACATATCCTGGCATATGAAGTATGACGGTCATCGCGATTATCGCGGAGGCGGGCGCGCGTCGGCGCGTGAAACCGTGTCGCGGGTCGTTGGCGGCGCGATAGCCCAGCAGTTGCTGGCGGTTCATGGCGTGCGTTTGCAGGCTTTTACCGTGGAGCTTGGCGGCATCCCAGTCAGGCCGCCTTTTATGGTTGCAGAGGAAACGCTGCCGTTTTTTGCGCCAAATGAAGATATTCTTCCCGAATGGGAAGAAACCGTGCGGGCGGCGCGCGCCGCCGGCGACACCCTTGGCGGCGTTGTGCAGGTAGAGGCCTACGGGGTTCCCTGCGGGTTGGGCGAGCCGGTGTTCGGCAAGCTTGACGCCATGATCGCCGGGGCGTTTATGGGCGTGGGAGCGGTCAAGGGCGTGGAGATTGGGGCCGGGTTTGCAGCGGCGCGCATGACCGGAAGCAGAAATAATGATCCGCTTACGCCCAAGGGGTTCGCCTCGAACAATGCCGGCGGAATTTTAGGCGGCGTGTCCACCGGAGCGCCTATTGTGGCGCGCGCCGCGATCAAACCCATTCCGTCGATAGCCTTGCCGCAGGAGACCATAGATGAAAACGGAGAAGCCTGTACAATTTCCATAGGCGGCCGCCATGACTGTTCGGCCATTCCGCGAGTGGTGCCTGTTTTAAAGGCCATGCTTGCGCTTGTTTTGGCGGACGCCCTTTTGATGCAAAAGCGTATGGCATGACAGGGGAGCTGGAGCGTTCTGTTTTTGAACGATGTTCTGGTTCTCAGGCAATATTTTGATTGGCGCGCATGGAAGATGGAATGGAACAAAAGTCTCTTTTATCGCTTGATCCGCGGTCAACGGAAAAATTGGAAGGGACGCTTGAGCGCGTGGTCTTTCATAATGAGGAAAACGGGTACACGGTTTTTCGGGTAAAGACGCGCAAGGGCGATTCTGTGGCTGTGATTGGCCATATGGCGGGGCCGCAGCCTGGAGTTGCTGTGCGCATGGTCGGGCGGTATGTGGAGAATGCGAAATGGGGCCGGCAGTTTCAGATGGAAAGTTATGAGACCATGTTGCCGGCCACCACGGAAGGCATCCGCAATTATCTGGCGTCCGGCTTGATCAAGGGCGTGCGCGGGCGCATGGCCCAGCGCATTGTGGACAAGTTCGGCGAAGACACCTTGCGGATTCTGGATGAAGAGCCGCAAAAACTGGCGAGCGTGCAGGGCATCAGCGCCAAGACGGCGGAGAGCATCCGCAAATGCTGGGTTGAGCACAGATGTATCCGTGATCTTATCATGTTTCTGCAGCCGCATGGCGTGAGCACATCCTATGCGGTACGGATATTTAAACATTACGGCGCTCGTTCTCTGGACGTGGTGCGGGAGAATCCATACAGACTGGCCATGGATATCCACGGCATCGGTTTTCTGACGGCGGACGCCGTCGCTCGAAAACTGGGTTTTTCATCTGAAAGCGATCTGCGCGCGGAAGCCGCCATTCTTTATATGCTGCGCCAGCTTTCTGAAGAAGGTCATGTTTTTTATCCCAAGGACAGCCTGATTTCCCTGGTCGAGAGCCGTCTTGAGGTTCCGCAGGCCAATGCCGGGCGAGCTCTTTTGGCCCTTGAGACTGAAGAGCGCGTGGCGCTTGAAAATCTGGATGGACAGGACGCCGTATATCTAAGTCGTTACCATCATTATGAGTCGTCCATTTCAAGCTATCTGGTGCGTATTATGCGCTCCCCGAAATCCGTGCGTTTTGCATCCCCTGACAAAATAGTGGACGAAGTGATCGCGAGTCTGGACATGGCGCTTGCCAACGAGCAGGAGCGCGCCATACGGACCAGCGCCAGGGAAAAAGTCATGGTTCTGACCGGTGGGCCCGGCACGGGCAAGACCACGATTATCAATGCCATCATCAGGGTTTTCGCCACGGCGAACGCCCGGATTCTTCTGGCTGCCCCAACAGGCCGGGCCGCAAAGAGAATGAGCGAAACATCAGGCAGAGAGGCGAAGACCATTCACCGGCTTTTGGAATACAATCCGCGCGAGGACGGATTTGCCCGCAATGAGGATACGCCTCTTGCCTGCGGTCTTTTGATTGTTGATGAAGCATCCATGATGGACACCATGCTCATGTATCATTTGCTCAAAGCCGTGCCGCTTGGGGCGACCGTCATTTTTGTGGGCGATGTGAACCAGCTGCCGTCAGTGGGGCCGGGCAATGTGCTTAACGACGTCATTTGTTCCGGCGTGGTTCCGGTGGTCACCTTGACGGAAATATTCCGCCAGGCGGGCGAGAGCGAGATCGTCTGCAATGCCCATATGATTAATCGCGGCGAGGTGCCTTATCTTGAGTCGTCCAGGAACCGGCTTTCGGATTTTTATTTTATTCGGCAGGAAGACCCGGAGCGCGTAGCGGATATGATTGTGGATTTGGTGCGCAGTCATATTCCGCGCCGGTTCGGGTTTCATCCCGTGGACGACATTCAGGTGCTGACCCCCATGCATAAGGGGACTGTGGGTGCGGCCAATCTGAACGTCCGCCTGCAGCAGGCGCTTAATGGGCATACGGTTGCGGTGCGGCGCGGGGAGCGTCGGTTTTGCCTTGACGACAAAGTGATGCAGATTCGAAATAACTATGAGAAAGATGTGTTCAATGGCGATATAGGCCGTATCTGCCGAATTGACGATGAAGAAAGAGAAATAACGGTGTGCTTTGATGACCGGCATGTTGCGTATGCCTATGAGGAGCTTGACGAAATCGTGCCGGCCTATGCCATTTCAGTGCATAAGTCGCAAGGCTCCGAATATCCGGCGGTGGTCATGCCTGTCGTGACGCAGCATTATGTGCTTTTGCAGCGCAATTTGCTGTATACCGGCATAACGCGCGGCAAGAAGCTTGTCGTTCTTGTGGGCACGGATAAAGCTTTGCATATGGCTGTGGCGAACAATAAAATGCGTAAGCGTTTTACATGGCTTGCGCAAAGGCTCGCAAAGGGTCTGGGCATGGCCATGCCTGAAAAAGGCGCAATGCAAACAGAGAAAGAGCGGATTGAAGGCGATGGCTGAATGTTTTCATATCGTGACGCTCGGATGCAAAGTGAATCAGTATGAAAGTCATGCGCTTCGGGAAGCATGGGAGAACGCCGGGGCCGTGGAAACGGCGACGCCTGCAAAGGCCGCCGTCATTTTGGTCCATTCATGCGCTGTGACCGCCAATGCGGTTGCGGATGTGCGCGCCACGGTTCGCCGGCTCCACCGGGCCGCGCCAAAGGCGCTTATATTGATCGCCGGGTGCGCGGCGCAGGTGTTTCCGGAGCAAATGGCCGCCCTTGATGGGGTTGCGGCCGTGATTCCTCAGATGTTCAAGGAACATCTGAAAGATATGTTTACCGCCCCGGAAAAGGCGCTGGGCTGGGATTTTGACCGAAAAAAGGCCGGGTGCGCGCCCCGGATTCAGGCGGCGCGTTTCAAGACGGGTTGCCCTGAAGCGGCATTGCCTGTTGCGGCGCCAGGGAAAAACCGTCCATGGCCGAATTTTTCCATATCCGGATATGACCGGGCAAGGCCTGTGGTCAAGGTTCAGGACGGTTGCGATCATCGCTGTACATACTGCATTGTTCCGTATGCGCGCGGAGCGTCTGTGAGTCGTCCGGCGGAAGAGGCGGGCGCTGAAGTAGAAAGGCTTTTGCGTGCCGGATACAGAGAGTGCATCATAAGCGGCGTCAACTTGCGTCAATATGGACGCGATCTTTCACCCCCTCTTGATTTTTGGGACATGCTGGAGACGCTTGAGCGTCGTTTCGTCCCGGAATGGAGCGGTCGCGCCCGTTTCAGGCTCAGCTCGCTTGAACCCGGCCAGTTGAACGAGCGCGCCCTTGCCTTTCTTGCGTCAAGCCGTATGGTGTGTCCGCATTTGCACATTTCCCTGCAAAGCGGCAGCCGTTCGGTTTTAAAACGCATGGGGCGCGGGCATTATGCGCCTGAATCCCTGTTTGCGTTCATGGCTGAACTTGCCCGCATTTGGCCCTGTTTTGCCTTGGGGGCGGATATTCTTACGGGATTCCCCGGCGAGACGGAGGCCGAATTTGAGGAAACATGCAAGATCTGCGAGCGGTTGCCCCTGACGTACGCCCATGTGTTTCCCTTTTCAGCCCGTCCAAAAACGCCTGCGGCGCTCATGCCCGGACAGATTCCCAAAGAGGTGCGGACCTTTCGCGCCGGAGTCTTGCGGGATATGACGCGAATAAAGGAAGAAGCGTTTTTTAGGCGCTTGCTGACCATGCCGTGCCTGGATATGGCGGTTGAGCGGCTGGATCAGGAAACGGGTCGGGCGCGTGGAGCCTGCCAGTTTTATGTGGACTGCTCTGTTGATTGCCGTGCAATGCAGACGGCGGCGCATGAGTTGCTGAAGGTGCGCCCTGTCGGCTTGGAGTCGGGCCTGGTCATGGGAGAGCCGCTACGTTGGAGTCTGAGGTAAAAAAATACCGTCCGGCAAGCGGCATGCCTGTGTGTTTCCCTGTTTTCTGCGAAGTTGCGAAAACTGTCCGGGTATCGTATCAGGAAAAGAGTGAGCGCTGTTGCGAAAGAACTGCATAACCGGCATATGGTGGGACAACGATGTTGAAAAGCATGACCGGCTTCGGCCGTTGTTTTATTGAAAATGAGGACGCTGTGCAGACATGGGAAGTGCGCAGCGTCAACGGCCGTCATCTTGATATCAAATGGCGGTTGCCGTTGTTTGCAAGGGGCTTTGAATCCCGTCTTGAGAAAGTGGTGCGTCGCTATGCCGCCCGGGGAAGACTGGATATAACGTTGCTTTTTCAGCCGCGCGGGGCGGGCATGCTTGATGTTCGCTTCAATGAGGTCCAGGCGGAAGCCATGTTTGACCGTCTGGCGGCGTTTGCGCATACCCGGGGCGACGTGTTTGAGCCTGATTATAACCGGCTTATGGGATTGGGTTTTCTTTGGGAAGATGGCGGCATGGAAGATGACGAGTCGCTTCCGGCCGCGCTTGAAGCCGGGCTTGCGACGGCGCTTGAGGATTGGAACCAGTCTCGAAGCCGGGAAGCAAAAGATCTGGAGCGCGACCTTAGTTCACGTTTTTTGCGTATGGAGGAGTGGGTAAGCCTTTTTGAGGAAAGAGCGCCGGATATCAAGGAAGAACGCTTTGCCGTGTTGCGTGAACGCATCAACGAGGTGCTGGCTGGCTGTGAGCTGGAACTTGCAGAAGCGCGCTTTCTTCAGGAAGTGACGTTGCTTGCCGATAAGCTGGACGTCAGTGAAGAGTTGACCCGGCTTCGTTCGCATCTTGGGCGGATGCGCGAGTTGACGCGGCAGGGAACGGATGCTGGAAGACGCCTTGATTTTACCCTGCAGGAAGCTTTCAGAGAAATAACGACATGCGGCAACAAAATTCAGGATGCACAACTATCGAGACTGGTTGTGGATTTTAAAAATGAATTGGAAAAATGCCGTGAACAGGTGCAGAACATTGAATAAAAGAGCTTCCATACTGGCGTTTGTCCGTCTATGGCTGAAGGCGGCGGCAGTATGGAGTGAGGGACGGCATTATGGCGCGTCAGCGATTGTTGGGCGTGGGGCATGGCAATTTTGTGATACCGGAGCGGGTCGTGGCGATAGTAAACCCAGCGTCTTCCCCCATGCGGCGATTGCGTGAGGATGCGCGGCTTGGCGGGCGCCTGGTGGATGCGACCCAAGGGCGCAAGACGCGCGCCATAATTATTACAGACTCAAATCATGTGATTTTGTCGGCCATTCAGTCGGAAACGCTGACCCAGAGACTTTTGCAGGAAGGGGATGGAAAATGACGGCCCAAATAGCGCGAATGGGCATTATACTTGTAATCTGCGCCCCATCGGGAGCCGGAAAAACAACGCTTATCAAAAGGCTGCTCAACGAGTTTCCTAGCTTGACGTATTCAGTGTCCTGCACCACGCGCCAGCCAAGAGAGGGAGAAGTGCATGGCGTGGATTATTATTTCATAGACAGAGAACGCTTTTTGGTCATGCGGTCTGAAAACGCCTTTGCGGAATGGGCTGAGGTGCATGGCAATTTATACGGCACGCCTCTAAACGATACTTGGGACATGCTGAACAAGGGCCAGGACGTCATTTTTGACATAGATGTGCAGGGCGCATGTCAACTTAAAGAAAGTCTGGGGGCCCTAGGCGCCTTTATTTTTATTTCTCCGCCTTCCAAGGCGGAGCTTTTGCGCCGTTTGCGGGCGCGCGGCACGGAAAGCGATGCTGCCGTCATCCGGCGGCTTAATAATGCGGAGTCGGAGTTGCGCGAAGCTCACTGGTTCGACGCGCTGATCATCAATGATGATATTGAGCAAGCCTATGACGACTTGCGGGCTGTGTATCTGGCCGAAACCCTCGTTCCAGGCCGTCAGCGCCGTTTTGCCGATTTATTGAAAGAGTGGGAAAGCGATGTGGTGTCTCTGTCGGCTTCATTCGAGTCCAAGGCGGAAGCAGAAACAGCGGCGTCGGATGAAGCTCTCTGTTCCAAACCACGAGATTGACTGGGGTGCGGCCATGTATTCTTCCAAATTTCGTGCGGCGCTGGTTGTCGCGTTGGATTATCCCGATCCGCAACGCGCTTTTGATCTGGCCCTTCTTCTTTCAAAGGGTTTGAATCTATCTGGTTCAGGGTATGCGGCGCGTTTCCCCGCGCTGTGGGTCAAGGTCGGCCTTGAGCTTTTTACCGCTGGCGGACCGGATACGGTTTTGCGTTTGAAAGATATGGGGTTTCGTGTTTTTTTGGATATGAAGTTTCACGATATACCAAATACCGTGCGTGGCGCGGTGCGCGCCGCGACGTCCCTTGGCGTGGATATGACGAACATTCATATTTGCGGTGGCTTGCGCATGGCCGAAGCCGCTTTGCAGGGGCTGCAGGAGGGCATGGAGCGGCGTGGCGACGGGGTTTTGCCTTTGCTTCTTGGGGTGACTGTTCTGACAAGCGCCGGACCGGAAGATTTTGACGCGCTGGGCATTTTGGACCCTACGGTCTTTGTTCGCGCTGGAAAACCGTTGCCCTCGCCCGGAGATGTGGCTCTTTCCAGAGCGGCGTGCGCAAAGATATGGGGGCTGCATGGCGTGGTCTGTTCCGGGCATGAGGTTCAGGCGATCAAAGCGCGTCTTGGACGGGATTTTTTATGTCTGACGCCGGGGATTCGTCTGTCCGGCGACACAGGGCGGGATGATCAGCGAAGGGTTATGACTCCGGCTTTGGCTGTGGCCTCTGGTTCCGATTTTCTAGTTGTGGGGCGTCCCATTACTCAGGCTGAAGAGCCAGTCGCCGTGGTTGCCGGCATTCTTGAGGAAATGGGGAAAGCGGCGACGTACTAGGGTATATGCTGAAAATACGTTTCAGAAAGAGCCATTTGGGGCAGAGCCGGTTTTCAGTGGTCGGAAAAGGGACAGGAGAGGCCAAACATGGTGCAGCAGACGCAGCAGAATGCCGAAAAAGAAACCCGTCAACGCATAAAGGGCGTTTTTTCCACTCAGGAGTTGCGCAAGGTGGGGACCGGAACCACCACGCGCAAAGTCATCCAGAAATCCTACTGGTTCGTTGAGGAAGACGAAACAGGAAAGATCACCGTGCAGCCTTTGAACGCCAATTATGTTCCTTCCGGCCCTGTGCAGGTGATTCCTCTTGAAGAGTTGATTGCCAGATTTGCGCCGGAGCCGGAATTTTATATTCAGACCGTATATCCACGTATGCGTGAACTGGTGAAAACTGTTGCGCGTGCGGACAGATACAGGCAGCGCGGCGAGACCTACAGCGCTGAATATGAATATTCAAACGCCCTGAAGGTGGATATTGAAAATGTACGGGCGAATTTTGGCCTGGGGCTGACCTATCTTGATCGCGGCGAAAAATCCAAAGCTGAAGATATCTTTTCCAGACTTGTGAAGCTTGAAGCGGCCTACCAGCCGGAACACAAACATTTGTTCAACGAATTCGGCATCAAGCTTCGGAAAACCAAAATGCTCGACGAGGCGTTGAGCTATTATCAGCGGGCTTTGGAATTAAGCAAGAATGATGAAAATCTGTACTGCAATCTGGCCAGAGTCTATGTGGAAAAAGGGAACAATGAAGCCGCGATTGACGCGCTTGCGAGCAGTCTTCAGATCAATCCCTCTTTTGATGCGGCTGTGAAGTTTCTCAAATGGCTTATGGAAAAAAGGCTGGTGCCGCCTGCGCGCGTAGAACAGGTGAAAAAATTGATCGCCGTTTCACAAAACAAGGCTGCGGCGAACGTGGCGGACAAACGTATTGAAACGCCTGAGAAGGCGCCGTCCGCATCTGAAACATCCGCGTGAGCGTATCTGTTTTTGAATGGCATGACTGCTTAGGGCGTATTTCTGTGAAAAAAACTTTTTTGACGGCCTTGCCGCAGCGTCTGGTTCGTTTCTGGCAACCCAGGTCAGAGTTTGCGGATGCCGAAATGCGGGCGCATTTTTTGAAGTGGTCCGTGGACCTTGGAATCAGCCCTTGGATGGTTGAATTTCTCTGGTCCAGAGGATTGCGTTCTCGTTTGGAAATGGATGCGTTTTTATCTCCAAACCTGCGTTATCTTGCGCCGCTTGAATGCTGGCCCGGGGTCAATGAAGCCGCGGATATCCTTTTTGAGGGAATAACCAGGGGCGAGCCGCTTGTCGTATGGGGCGACTACGATGTAGACGGCGTTACAAGCACCGCCCTGGTGACGGAGATACTGACCCGGCATGGTGTTGCAGTCAGGCACTATATTCCGAAAAGGACCGGGGAAGGGTATGGACTTAATATCCCGGTCATTGAACGGCTTTTTGACGAAGGGGCGCGCCTGCTGCTCACGGTGGATTGCGGAGTGTCCGGACATGCGGCCATTGCCCGGGCGCGCGAGCTTGGCATGACCGTGGTCGTTTCCGACCACCATCTGCCTGACGGCGGCGAGTTGCCGTGCGCGCACGCCATCGTAAATCCGCGGCTTCATGAATGTCCGTGCGCCTCTTTGGCCGGCGTGGGCGTGGCTTTTTTTCTCATGGCGGCCCTCAATCTCAGGTTGAGCCGCTGGAGCGGCATAAAATTCGATATCCGGCAGGTGCTTGACCTTGTGGCGCTTGGGACGCTTGCGGATCTTGTCACCATAACCGGACAGAATCGGATATTGGTGAAAAACGGACTGCTTTTGCTGTCCGAGGGCAAGCGTCCAGGCATCGCCGCGCTTAAGGAAATGGCCGGGATCAGGGGCGCCGCGGAACTTGGAACCATGCAGGTCGTCTTTGGGCTGGCTCCGCGCATCAATGCCGCAGGGCGTTTGGGAGGAGCGGAAAGCGCGCTTGAGCTATTGCTTTGCGGCAATCATGCGCGGGCGAGCGCGCTTGCTCAGGAACTGGATGCCTTGAACAGAGCCCGACGCGAGGAGGAGGACCGCATTGTGGTTGAAGCCATGGCTCAGGCGCGGGAGCAGGAAGACCGGGCCGGGCTTGTCCTGTTTCATCCGGACTGGCATCCGGGCGTCATAGGCATTGTCGCTTCCAGAGTGGTGGAGGCGCACCACAAGCCTACGCTTATTTTCTGTGAAGAGAACGGCTGCTGCAAGGGCTCGGGGCGCAGCATCGACCCTTTTGACCTTCATGCCGGATTGACCGCCTGTTCGGACCTTTTTATCCGTTTTGGCGGACATCGTCAGGCGGCGGGCATGACCATGCGTCCTGAAAATCTTGAGGCGCTGAAACAGCGTTTTGATGCGGTTGTCCGGGAGTCTTTGGGCGACCATGCGCCGGCGCCTGTTTTGCCTATTGACTGCGAGTTGGGGTTTGAGAAGGCGGCGGATTTTGCCTTTCTTAAGGAGCTTGAATTGCTCCAGCCTTTTGGCAACGGCAATCCGGAGCCGGTATTCATGTCGCCGCCGCTTTTTTTAAAAAGCGTTAAGCCGTTGGGAATGCGCGGGGAGCATGTGTCCCTTGAGCTTGAAGACACACGTTCAGGCATAACATTGAGAGCCAAGGCATGGAGACTTGCGGAACACTTCCCGGCTTTTATGGTCGATTCGCGCATCTGTATCGCGTATACCCCGCGCATAGACCGCTATAATGGCGTTGCAAATGTTGATTTGCGTCTGCGGGATTGGAAATGGCTTACATGATGGACGGCATGGGCATGTTTTGGGGGATAAAGGGTTTTCTCGTTGAAAAAAGCGGATGTTGAACGGCGCGCGTGAGCAATGGCCGTTTGTTTTAACCGACTCAGCGGTTGCCGGCTCATTCGTAGGATGCAGCTGTTGTGGAAATGTTTCTATCCGGCCGGGCGACATGGCGGCGCGGGTTTGCGTCGTTTTGCCGTATTGCGGCGGCTATCGCTGCCGCTTTCATGTTTGCGGCGAAGAGCGATGGGCCGCGCCATGCGGCGCAACAGCGCCGGAGCTTTCGCCCGAATCAGAAAGCGCCGTTTCCCGACTGGCGGAATGGGCTTTGTCGCGACCGTCTTGAATCTTTCATTTTATGACGTGACAGCCGGTTGAATACACTGAGATTTTGCATGGATTTTTTTCGGGGCGCTGATTATTGTTTTTTTGATGCGGCGCGTGCGGTTGCAGTTTTTTGACGGTTAGGGCTTGGGGGGATTTTTGGAACGGTTTTTCATGTTGGACATTGCAAAAGAGCTGGGACAGATTTCTCTTTTTGCGAGCCTTTCGGAGCTGCAATGCAGAGACATCGAGTCTTTTGCGCTTGTCCGGAGCGCGCGAAGGGGCGAATGCGTGTTTGGCCCGAATCGTTTTGAGAAGGGTTTGTATATTGTGCTGAAAGGCCGGATCAAGTTGGTGCACATCCTTCCGGGAGGGCAGGAGGCGCTGCTGGCCGTGCTGGGCCGGGGCGGATGGTTTGGCGAAGAGTCCGTTCTTGGCAGTGGAGCCCCGGATACCGGCGCGTTTGCGCTTGAAGCCGCGGATTATCTGATTCTGCCGAGGCAGCCTTTGATGGAGCGCATAAAAAGCAACAGCCGTCTGAGCATGGATATTCTTTCTTCTTTATGTCAAAAGCTTCATGAATATGCCAACGCCATCGCCATGTTGCGCGAGTGCGACATGAGCCAGCGTCTGGCCCGGTATCTTCATGACATGAGCGAACATTGCGATACAGATGGTTTTTTTGGACTCAAGATGCCGAAGTATGTGCTTGCGGCGTATCTGGGAGCGGCGCGGGAGAGCGTTTCCCGATGTTTGAAATTGATGATTGAGTCAAAGCTTATAGAAATGCGTGGGCAGAGGGTTCGGATTTTGGATGAAAGAGGGCTGCTGACCTTGACATCGCTTAAAGGCATGCGTCCGGGAGAAGTCATGCCTGGGCCCAAATGCCTGATGCAGGGAAAAAGAAACAGCTCTGCGTGAGATTTTCTTGGTGAAAAGACTTGACGACACTCGTGGGTTAGGCTAAATGACTCTCCTGCTTTGGCAGAATGTAGGCGCGTAGCTCAGGGGGAGAGCACTGCCTTGACACGGAAGGGGTCAGCAGTTCAAAGCTGCTCGTGCCTACCATCCCAGACTCAAAAAGGGAGGCCGTTGCCTCCCTTTTTACGTATTGGCGAATGAGAATGAGGAGCCCGCCATGAATGTGCGTATTGAGGGACAGGAACATCAAGTTGTGGAAGGGACAACCTGCGCCCAGGCGTTGAAAGAGGCGCTGAGCGGAAAGAAATTCAAGAACGCCCTTGCTGTTTTTTGCGGGGGGGCGATGCTTGACCTTGCGGTTCCTGTTCCTGCGGATTGCGCCGAGCTTGTTCCCGTGTACGCCGATTCTTCCGAGGGGCTTGCGCTTTTGCGCCATTCGGCCGCCCATGTCATGGCGGCCGCGGTCAAACGTCTGTTTCCTGGTGTCAAAGTTCCAATTGGCCCGTCTATTGAGAACGGATTTTATTATGACTTTGATGCTCCCCGCGCCTTTACACCGGACGATTTTCCCGCCATTGAAGCGGAGATGAAGAAAATTGTGTCCGAGGCCGCGCCGTTTGAGCGCACTGTCGTTTCCAAAAAAGAAGCGGCGGAGCTGTTCGCGGGCATGGGCGAAACCTATAAAGTTGAAATTATTAATGAATTGCCGGGAGATACGGCGACGTTGTACCGCTGCGGTGATTTTATCGATTTGTGCCGCGGCCCGCACATTCCTGATACAGGGCGCATAAAGGCGTTCAAGCTTCTTTCCGTGGCTGGCGCGTATTGGCGGGGGGATGAGAAAAATCCCATGCTGTCGCGGATATATGCCACGGCGTTTCAGGATGAAAAAGCGCTTTCAGCGTATCTTTTCAGGCTTGAAGAAGCAAAACGCCGCGACCACAGAAAGTTGGGCCGGGAACTCGATCTGTTCGATTTTCACGAAGATGTGGCCCCAGGCATGGTTTTCTGGCATCCTAAAGGGATGCTCGTGCGCACCATTATTGAAGACTTTTTGCGCAAGGAACACCTGAAGCGCGGCTACGAGATAGTGCAGGGTCCCCAGCTTTTACGCCGGGAATTGTGGGAAAAGTCCGGGCACTATGACAATTATCGTGAAAATATGTACTTCACGGTCATTGATGACGACAATTACGGGATCAAGCCCATGAACTGTCTTGCGCACATGCTGATTTTCGGCAGCGCCGTGCGCAGTTATCGCGATCTGCCTGTGCGGTATTTTGAACTGGGCGTCGTGCATAGGCATGAAAAGAGCGGAGTCATGCATGGCCTTTTGCGGGTCCGGCAGTTCACGCAGGATGACGCGCACATCATTTGCCGTCCGGATCAACTGGAAGATGAAATCATCGGCGTCATGCAGCTGATACGCGATTTGTTTGCGCTGTTTGAATTTGACTACAAGATTGCGGTGTCAACCCGTCCGGCAAAGTCCATCGGCTCTGATGAGGATTGGGAACGCGCCACAAACGCCCTGATCAAGGCTGTGGAGCGCGCTGGATTGCCTTATGTGGTCAATGAGGGCGACGGCGCTTTTTATGGACCGAAAATCGACGTCCGGCTGACGGACAGTCTGGGGCGCGAATGGCAGTGCTCGACCATTCAATGCGATTTCACTTTGCCTGTGCGTTTTGATCTTGGGTATATCGGTGCGGATGGAGAGCGGCATCGTCCTGTTATGGTGCATCGGGCCATTCTGGGGTCGCTGGAGCGCTTTATCGGTGTTTTCATCGAGCATTGCGCGGGGGCGTTTCCTGCTTGGGTCGCGCCGGTGCAGGCGCGCATCCTGACGGTTACCGACGCCCAGGCCGAATGGGCCGCACAGGCTCGCGCGTTTCTTGCCGAGTCCGGAATACGGGCGGAGGCGGACTTGCGCAACGAGAAGCTTGGCTATAAGGTGCGCGAGGCTCAGGTGCAGAAAATACCCTATATTCTTGTGATTGGAGATAAGGAAGTTGAGGCTCGCGGCGTGAATGTCCGTTTGCGCTCAGGAGAAAACCTTGGCTTCAAGTCCCTTGACGAGGTTGCGTCTCTCATCAAGGCGGATTGTGAAACACCTTTCAAACGCGGAGGAATGCGCTATACTTTCTCCTAGTAACAGGCCCCGGCGTAATGAGCCGAGCGATGGAGTGCGTCGCAATGAGCAGATCCGCGCGCGTGAAGTGCGGGTCATTGGCCCGGAAAGCGAACAACTTGGAATCTTGTCCCGTAATGAGGCCATCGCCATGGCTAAGGAACACGGCATGGACCTGGTCGAAGTCGCGGCGACAGCCGATCCGCCGGTATGTCGTATAATGGATTACGGGCGTTTCAAGTATGAAGCTCAAAAAAAGAAGCAGGAAGCCAAGAAACGGCAGACTGTCATTCAGATAAAAGAAATCAAACTGCGTCCGAAAACGGATGATCATGATTTTGACACAAAAGTGAAACATGTGCGCCGCTTTTTGGAAGATGGCGACCGTTGCAAGGTGACTATTTTCTTCCGTGGGCGTGAAATTGTGCATAAAGATCGTGGCATGGCCGTGCTTGAGCGCGTGATTGAAGAAACCAAAGATGTGGGAAAAGTCGATCAGGAACCAAGGACTGAAGGCCGCACCCTGCAAATGATGCTTGCGCCGTTGCCTAAAAAATGAGGCAACGGGCGTGCCTTTTGCTGGCGCGCTTCAATCAGGTCACGATTTTGGACTTGATTCCCGTCGCGATTTGGCGCATTATCCTCCGGCCTGAAAGGATGGACGGTGAAGCGTCAAGCCCGATTCAGGCGAATTCCCCGGTGGTGATCTAAAAACCGGGAACGTATATCCGGCAAGGTTTCAACCTTTTCGGTCAAGGAGGAGCAACAATGCCCAAGATCAAAACAAGACGCGCGGCTGCCAAGCGGTTTACCGTGACCGGAACGGGGAAGTTCCGGCGCCGCAAGCAGAATCTGCGCCACATTTTGACCAAAAAGAACGCCAAACGCCGTATGCGCCTTGGCCAGTCCGCGATTGTGGATCAGGCCAATGAAAAGGCCGTGCAGCGTATGATGCCTTACGCCTAGGGCTTTTTTACGCTTCCGGCGTTTTAGGGTAGGCCGGGAAAGGTTCCCGGCATGGCGAAACAGCGCCCCGTTGGCTTGTCTCTCGCCTCACGGGGTCGAGAATTGTTGGAGGTTCATCCATGCGTGTGAAGAGAGGACTTGCCGCTCATCGTCGGCACAAAAGGTATCTGGATGCGGCCAAAGGTTTTCGCGGAGGCCGCAGCCGTTTGTATCGTATCGCCCGCGAAGCTGTAGAGCGTTCGCTTGTTTACTCCTATCGGGACCGGAAGGTCAGAAAGCGTGAATTCCGCAAGTTGTGGATTTTACGCATAAACGCGGGAGTCCGTCAGTATGGTCTGTCTTACAGCAAGTTCATTCACGGACTGAAGCTTGCGGGTATAGCGCTTGACCGTAAAATTATGGCGGACCTGGCCGTGCGTTCCAAGGATGACTTTGCCAAGTTGGTTGAACTGGTTAAATCTCAACTTAAGTAAGTAGGATTGCCATGGATAGCATCCATGCGCTGGAAAGCCTGGCTCCGGACCTTGAAAAAGGCTTGAGCCAGGCTTCCAGTTTACAGGAGTTAGAGGAACTGCGGGTGGCCTTCTTGGGCCGCAAGGGCAAGCTTGCCCAGATCATGGCTTCTTTGCCGCAGATCGAGCCGGACAAACGTCCGCTTGTGGGCAAGAAGGCCAATGAGATTAAGGAAAAGCTGGGGGCGCTTTTTGACGCCCGAAAGGCGTTTCTTGACAAGGCGGCGGAAGAGGCGGCGCTTTCCCGTTTTGACCCGACTGTGCCCGGGCGCGCTCCGTGGCGCGGAACGCTGCATCCCATTACTTTGGTCATGTCCGAGGTCGTGTCCATATTGGAGAATCTGGGATATGACGTGGCCACAGGGCCTGAAGTCGAGACGGACTATCACAACTCTGAAGCCCTGAATATGCCAAAGGATCATCCGGCGCGGGACATGCAGGATACTCTTTATATTTCGCCGTCCGTGCTGTTGCGCACGCACACTTCCCCCATGCAGGTCCGCTCCATGCTTGCGCGCAAACCGCCGCTTGCGGTGATTGCCCCCGGCAAGGTATACCGGCGCGATTCCGACCTGACGCATACGCCCATGTTCCACCAGATTGAAGGCCTGCTTGTGGATCGCGGCGTCAGTTTTGCAGATTTGCGCGGCACGCTTACGGCGCTTGTACGTCAGATTTTCGGCGCGGATACCCGGGTGCGTTTTCGGCCGAGCTTTTTCCCCTTTACGGAGCCGTCCGCGGAAGTGGATATCTCCTGTGTTTTGTGCAAAGGCGCAGGCCATGTAAACGGCGAACCGTGCCGGGTGTGCAAGCAGACAGGCTGGGTGGAGATTTTGGGCTGCGGCGCGGTTGATCCCAATGTGTTCAAGGCTGTGAATATAGATTCTGAAGAATGGACGGGCTTTGCTTTTGGAATGGGCGTGGAACGTATCGCCATGTTGAAGTATGGAGCATCTGATTTGCGGATGTTTTTTGAAAACGACATACGGTTCCTGCATCAATTCCGCTAGGAGCAATCGCGCGACAACGCCGATGCTTGCACATTCCTGTTTTTGGCGGTTCATGGCGCGCCTGGAAAAACACTTTTTTCGGTTTCCGGGCGGCGTGCGCCATGTGCGGCAGGAAGTGCAAGCGGCGTACAGTCGTCTTTTCTCTTTACGCTATGCCGCGTGAGCATGAAAAATGCGCCCGGGCATTGCTTTTCTGCCGGCGTTGCATCGTTTTTTGTCCTGATTTGTGAAAACAGCGTATGCTGTTGCGCTGTGGATTATAAATGTAATTCGCTCTAGGAGCATGTCATGCTGTTGAGTTTGCAATGGTTGCGGGAGTTTGTGCCGTTTGAGGGCGGCGCTGAGGAGTTGGGCCGGCGCCTTACCATGCTGGGCTTGGAGCTTGAGGGCATTCACCGGCCTTTTGCCCATCTTGAGCCCTTTGTCGTGGGCCATGTGCTTACGTGCGAGCGTCATCCTGAAGCGGACAAGTTGTCTGTTTGCACGGTGGATACGGGCGACGGCGACCCTCTGACCATTGTATGCGGCGCTCCCAATGTGGCGGCCGGGCAGAAAGTGCCCGTGGCCCGGATTGGAACGACCATGCCGGATGGTTTGAAAATCAAGAAAGCCAAACTGCGCGGGGTGGCCTCGCACGGCATGATCTGTTCTGAGCGCGAGCTGGGGCTTTCCGAAGATCACAGCGGCATCATGGTGCTTGATGCAACGGCGCGTCCAGGCGAATCGTTAATCCGGGTTCTGCCGTTGGATCTGGATATTCTGGAAATAGGCATAACGCCCAATCGCGGGGATTGCCTGTCGGTTCTGGGACTGGCCAGAGAGGTGGCCATGTCCTGCAAGCTGCCGCTTGCCTTGCCTGAAGTCCGGTTTGCGGAAGACGGTCCGGCGGCAAACGAAATTGTCCGCCTGGAAATTGAGGATCCCAGGCTGTGTCCTCAGTATTTTGGACGGGTTTTGTCCGGCGGGAAAACCGGACAATCGCCGGCATGGATGCGTTACCGGCTTCAGGCATGCGGCATTCGCAGCATTTCCAACTTCGTTGATGCGACGAACTATGTGTTGCTTGAGCTTGGACATCCGCTTCATGCCTTTGATCTGGATACCCTTGAGGGCGGCGTTGTTGTGGTGCGCAATCCCAGAGGGCAGGAGCGGCTCGTGACCCTTGACGGTCAGGAGCGCAATCTTGCGGCGGAAGACCTTTTGATCTGCGATGCGGAAAAGCCCGTGGGGCTGGCCGGGGTTATGGGCGGTCTTAATTCCGAAATCACGGAAAAAACCGTGAATGTATTTTTGGAGTGCGCGGTATTCAATCCTATAAGCATTCGGCGCACGGCGCGCCGGCTTGGGATGCAAAGCGAAGCCTCCTACCGCTTTGAGCGCGGCGTGGATCGCGGCTTGTCCGAATTTGTCGTAAATCGCGCGGCGGCGCTCATGGCGCAGGTCTCCGGGGCGGCAATCCGTCCGGGCATATGCAAGGCCGAGCCCTGTCCCCTTGTTGTCGAGCCGGTGCGTTTTCGAACCGCTCGCGCGCAGGCCCTGCTTGGCGCGACGCTGGATGCGGAATTTTGCCGGGAAACCCTGGAAAGTCTGGGGTGCCGCGTTATGGAAGAGAAGGAAGCATGGACGGTCGTTCCGCCCAGTTATCGTCCTGACCTGACGCGCGAAGCGGATTTGATCGAGGAAATAGGCCGGGTATACGGGGTTGACCGCATCGTTCCCACGCTGCCGAATATCAGCCGGTCCCTGGATGCGGGGCGTCCCGACACAGAGTACCATTTCCTTTTGAAAATCAAACGCTGGGCTGCCGGATTGGGCCTGAATGAAACCATCAATTATAGTTTTGTGGGCGACAGGGACCTTGATGCGCTTGCGCTTCCTGAAACGGGCCGGATTCATATCATGAATCCGCTTTCCAGCGAGCAGAATGTGTTGCGTCCGCATCTTGCGCCGGGTCTCCTGCATGCCCTGCGGCACAATATCGCCCAGGGGAATTCGGGAATACACATTTTTGAAACTGCGCATGTGTTTTCTGCGGACGCCGCTTCTGAAACCACGGCAAAAGAACAGGGACGTCTGGCCATATTGTTGTATGGGAATCGGCACGACTCCTTCTGGCCGCACAAAGAGGCCGATGCGGATTATCAGGATATCAAGGGCATCATTGAGCATCTTTTGTCGCACCTGGGTCTTGGCGAGGCGGAGTATTCCCTTGTGGATGGCGCGCAGGCCTGTCCCTACCTTCTGCCCTGTGTGACCGTGCGCATCCATGGCGTCGCGGTAGGGCATATCGGCCGGCTCAGACCGGAAATGGCTGAAGCCTATCATGCGCGAAAAGAAGTCTGGTTTGCGGATATGGACACAGATGCATTGCATGCCCTTTCGCGAGAAGCGCGGGCCCGTTTTACAGCCATGCCTCAGTATCCGCCTGTGCGGCGCGACATAACCGTGACGGCGCCGGCGGCCATGCCTGTGCGCGCGGTAATTGAACATATACGCGGCTTGAAGCTCGCCCTGCTTGAGGATATCGTGCTTCTGGACGTGTACGTGCCGGAAAGTCGGCCGGATGAACGCAATCTTACGTATCGAATGACCTTCAGGCATTCTCAGCGCACCCTTCAGGATTCAGAGGTGGACAAGATACGGGAATCCGTGGCACAATCCCTTGTGAAAAACCTTGGCGTTACGCTATAAGCATTTTTTGCGCGCCATGCGTTCCGGAAAATCATGCCTGGACCGGCAACGTTTACGCGACGGAAATACGGAGTTGCCGGTCTGAAGCAGGGAGAAGCCGTGGAGGCCGAATGTCGGAGAAAACCTACCGCATAGGCGAAGCTGCGGCGCTGCTTGACCTGAAAACCTATGTCCTGCGTTTCTGGGAAACGGAGTTTCCGCAACTGGAACCGTTACGCACAGAGAAAGGGCAGCGCCTTTATACTGAAGAACATGTGATCATGCTGCGGGCAATAAAAACCCTGTTGTATGATCGAGGCATGACGATTGACGGCGCGCGACGATATCTGAACAAAAACGGTCCGGATTGCATGGCGTCCCTTCCTTTCATAGCTTCGTCGCCTTCCGCTTCGGATGAATATGTCCCAAACTCATCTGATTTTTCCCCTTGGAATATTTCCGGGGCCGCTTCCGCGCCTGCACAGACGGAATCCGGACCGCATAACGCAGGCCCATCCAGCGAATTTCAAAGTCTGGAGCAGGGAACGCGGCAGAAAATTCTTACGGAATTAAAAACGATGCGGGATATTTTGAAGAGCGTGAATACCGCGTCGTGACAAACAGGAGAGCCGCAACGCATGATACTCAGTCCATCTCTTCTTTCTTCGAACTTTGGCGCGTTGGCCACGGAATTGCATGATCTGGAGCGGGCCGGCCTGTCCTGGGCGCACTGGGATATCATGGACGGCCTTTTTGTTCCCAACATAACCTTTGGTCCGCCGGTCGTCAAAAGTCTGCGTAAAGAAAGCGGACTTTTTTTTGACGTGCATCTTATGATCGTGCAGCCTGAACGCTATATTGAAGCGTTCGCGGATGCCGGGGCCGATATGCTGGTCGTTCATGCAGAAGCATGTACGCACCTTGAGCGCACTGTTGCGGAAATCCGACGTCTTGGCATGCAGTGCGGGGTTGCGCTTAATCCGCATACGCCGCTGGATTGCCTTGAATACGTCCTGGATGAACTTGATATGGCGCTTATTATGAGCGTGAATCCTGGGTTTGGCGGTCAGGCGTTTTTGCCGTTTTCCGTGCGCAAAACCAGGGAGCTTAAGGAAAAGATCGTTTCGCGGGGGTTGCGCACGCTGATTCAGATTGACGGCGGGGTGACGCCTGAGAATGCAGGCGAGCTTGTCGCCGCGGGAGCGGATGTGCTTGTGTCGGGCTCCGCTTTTTTCAAGTTTCCGCCCTATGCCGAACGTTTGCGGGCTTTTATGACTGCAGCTGCTGGGGCAAAAGCGTAAATGACGGCGCGCGCGAAGGATATATGCGCGCGCTTTTTTTCGGTTCAGTGCCGGCATCTGCCGTCCATTGCAATCCCGGATGTTTCCGGTACCCTTATTTCAAGGAGTCGTCCTATGCCTTCACGCAGAGAATGTGCTGATGCTCTCAGGTTTTTGGCGGCTGATGCCGTTGAACGGGCCAAATCCGGTCATCCGGGGGCGCCCATGGGCATGGCGGATATGGCCCAAGTGCTTTGGAGTGATTTTTTGCGCCATAACCCGGCGAACCCCAAATGGGTCGATCGCGACCGGTTTGTGTTGTCCAATGGGCATGCTTCCATGTTGCTCTATGGTCTTTTACATCTCACAGGGTACGATGTGTCCCTTGAGGATCTACAAAATTTCAGACAGTTGCATTCCAAAACGCCGGGGCATCCGGAATACGGAGCAACCCCCGGCGTCGAAACCACGACCGGACCTTTGGGGCAGGGCATCGCCATGGCTGTGGGCATGGCTCTGGCTGAAAGGAAATTGGCCTTGGAGTTCAATAGGGAAGGTTTCCCGATAGTGGATCATTACACGTATGTTTTTATGGGCGACGGCTGCCTGATGGAAGGGATTTCCCACGAAGCCTGTTCCCTTGCCGGAACATACGGGCTTGGCAAGCTTATCGCGCTTTATGATGCGAACGGCATTTCCATTGACGGCAAGGTGTCGGGATGGTTCACTGAAAATATCCCGGCGCGTTTTAAATCCTATGGCTGGCATGTTATCGCGGATGTGGACGGTCATGACGCTTTGGCCATAAAGCGCGCCATTGCGCGTGCGCGCAAGACGACCGACAGGCCGAGCCTTATTTGCTGCAGGACTCATATTGGATTCGGGGCTCCAGACAAGCAGGACAGCGCCGCGGCGCACGGCGCGCCTTTAGGAGAGGAAGAACTGGCAAAGACGCGGGCGGCGTTGAACTGGCCGTATGGGCCGTTTGAGATTCCCGCGGAGATTGCGGATGCCTGGGATGCCCGCGCCCGGGGCAAGAAGTTGGAAGCGCGCTGGGATGTGCTGTTTGCGCGCTATGCAGAGGCGTTCCCTGCGGAGGCCGCTGAATTTCGCCGGCGCATGGCCGGGAATCTTCCCGCAAATTGGGAGGCGGATGTAGCGAAACTTGGCGAAAAGGTGCGCAAAGCTGAAGAGAGCATTGCAACGCGCGTGGCCTCGCAGCATGTCATAAGCGGCCTTGCGCCCATGCTTCCGGAATTGCTGGGCGGCTCGGCCGACCTTACCGGCTCTGTTGGAACCAAGGGCGAAGGCATGGTGACCATGGAACCGAAGACTCTGGGAGGCAGTCATATTTCCTATGGGGTGCGTGAATTTGCCATGGGCGCGATTATGAACGGCGTGGCTTTGCATGGCGGCTACATTCCATATGGCGGAACGTTTTTGGTCTTTTCCGATTACGAGCGCAACGCCATTCGCTTATCGGCCCTGATGCGTCAACGCGTGATCTGGATTCTGACCCATGATTCCATTGGACTTGGAGAAGACGGGCCTACCCATCAGCCTGTGGAACACCTTCCGTCGTTGCGGGTTATGCCGAATCTTAATGTCTGGCGTCCATGCGATGCTGAGGAAACGTTGTACGCCTGGAAAACAGCGCTGGAATCCGCAACCCGGCCGACGGCCATGATTCTTTCGCGGCAGAAAGTGCCGTTTGTCAAACGCGACCCGGATACGGCCGCCAATATAGCTCGTGGCGGATATATTCTCAAAGATTGCGACGGGCTGCCCGAAGCTATAATTCTTGCGACAGGTTCTGAGGTGGAGATTGCCCTGAAAGCGGCCGAAAGTCTGGCTGCTAGACGGATACGCGTCGTATCCATGCCCTGCACGGAACTTTTTGATGAACAGGACGATATTTACAAAAATATGGTGCTGCCTCATGCTGTCCGGGAAAGGGTCGCTGTGGAAGCGGCGCAGGAAGACTTGTGGCGCAAGTATGTAGGGCTTGACGGCGCGGTTGTGGGAATGCGCAGTTTTGGAGAATCCGCTCCAGCCAAGGTTTTGTACGGGTATTTCAATATAACGGTCGAGGCTGTGGTTGAGGCCGTGAAGAAAATGATCGGGTAGGCCGGGGCAGAACATATTTTCAGGAGAGCGAGGATTGTATGCGTGTAAAGAAAATGACGGAGCTTGATATTAAGGGCAAGAGAGTGCTTATCCGTGAAGACCTGAATGTGCCCATGAAAGACGGACGGATCAGCAACGACAACCGCATCCGGGCGGCGCTTCCCACCATTGAGGCGGCGCTTCAGGCCGGCGCCGGCGTTTTGCTTATGTCCCATCTTGGACGGCCTACGGAAGGAGAATGGGATCCGGCTCTGTCTTTGGAGCCGATCGCCAAACGCCTGAGCGAACTTTTGGGAAAACCGGTCCGTTTTGAGAAAGATTATCTTGAGCATACTGTTGCTGTGGCGCCGGGCGAGGTCGTACTTTTGGAGAATGTGCGTTTTAACAAGGGCGAAAAAAAAGATGAGCCTGAGCTTGGGAAAAAGCTGGCCGCCTTATGTGATGTCTATGTTATGGACGCCTTCGCCACGGCGCACCGCGCCCAGGCGAGCACGTCCGCAGTGGCCCGCTTCGCGCCTGAAGCGTGCGCCGGGCCGCTTCTTGTGACGGAGCTTGAGTCGCTTGGCAGGGTTCTTTACTCGCCAAAGCGTCCGCTTCTCGCCATTACCGGCGGGGCTAAGGTCTCCACGAAGTTGTCGCTGCTGCGCAATCTGGCGGGCATGGTTGACGCCATGATTCTTGGCGGCGGCATTGCCAATACTTTTTTGAAGGCCGCCGGATATCCGATCGGCGCATCATTGCGCGAGGACGATCTGGTCAAGGACGCGGCTGAAATTATGCAGCTGGCCAAAGAAAAGGGATGCCTGATTCCCTTGCCTGTGGATGTGACGACAGCGCCGGAGCTTTCTGAAAACGCGCAGGCCGTGGTTAAAGATATTCGGGATGTGCAGGATACGGACATGATCCTGGATATTGGTCCAAAAACGATTGCCCTATATGCAGACGCCGTCGCCAAAGCCGCCACCATTGTATGGAATGGCCCCTTGGGCGCGTTTGAAACGCCCCAGTTTGCTCATGGAACTGAAAGCATATGCAAGGCGATTGCCGCCAGTCCGGCTTTTTCCATTGTCGGCGGCGGCGATACGGTTGCGGCTGTGGAACAATATGGCGTTGCGGATAAGATGGGCTATATTTCCACAGCGGGCGGCGCTTTTCTTGAGTTTCTTGAAGGCCGCGCGTTGCCTGCGGTCGTCGCGCTTGAGGAAAGAAGTTAGGAAGTGTATTTTGGGGAAAACGCTCCTCAAGACGCATTGTCGGGGAAATGAAAAAAGGTTATGCGGGCTCGGGGCGCTGGCCCCGATTTCCGCATGCCGGTCGGCACGCTGGGTTTCACTTTACGAAATTCATTTGCAGCGGCTTTTTTCCGTCGGCAAAGAGTGTTCCGCCTTATCCAACGCGCCGTAAAATCTCTCCCGGAAGGCGGGAGGATATACGGTGCGCCGTAAATGGAATTTTGTCTTTCCCGCCTTTGTTTGCCAACAGGCGACACTGCGGCGGGGCATGCAGCGTCAGCCTGTGGAGAGACAGTGAGATTTTACGGGAACAGGCGGTTGCTTCGTATCCGTACCATTCCCCACACGGGAATGTTTGCGGACGATATCCAGGCCCTGTTCCGCTTACGCAGTCAGAGGTGAAGGGGGAAAGTACGCTTAAGGGACGCAATCGCAGGATTGTCTTTTGCTGGGAATCCTCCGACGCGGGAAGGGGGAGGAGGTCACGAAAGCCCAGTTCCGTGAGGCTTTGCAGAAACATGAGCACAAAGGCGTCACGCGCGCAGGGACGGGTTCAGCAATGCGGAAGAGCCGTGGAGAATCGCTGGCGATAGGGCGCGGACAGGACAGCATGCTTCCTTGTTACCGCAGGCGGTCATCGCCTCAAGAGGTGTTTGACGAGATTCCGCAGCCTTTCTTCGGCAGCAAGCAGAGGACGGCACACCTTCCAGAAATAAAGTCGCTCCCGTTGCCGCCTTTCCGTATCCAGATCGATGCAGCTTTCAAAAAGCAGGCGGAGATGGTCGTGATAGATGTGCTCCCGCCCGCAAAAGGTTTTCAAAGCGATATCGCGTTCTGAGGCTCGTCTGCGTATGACCGCCGCGCGTGAATGAGGTTTGATTCTGTAGTGAAACAGCGTTTCCTGAAGCTGATGCACCTGCACGCCTGATGCGGCGAGCATAAGCCAGAAAATATGATCCTCGTAACCTGCATCGGTATCCTCATCAAATCCGCCGATGCTTTCCCAATCCTTCCTGCGAAACATGGCAGAGATGAAAATCATGTTGTGCAGCAGCAAACGCTGGAAAGAATAGGGTGGCAGCCGCCATGGTCCCCGCTTCAGGCCGAAGAAATCGGCGCGGCAATAGCATATGCCAACATCCGAACGGGCATCCAGGATTGCAGCGGCTTTTTCCACATAGGTGGGCTCCATGCGGTCGTCGGCGTCCAGAGGCAGGATATATTGCCCTCGCGCATGGGCAATGCCCCAGTTCCGGGCCGCCGCGACCCCACTTTTGTCAGAAGGGAGGGCCAGTATGCTCTGGCCGGCATTGCGCAGCTCCTCCAGCACTTTCAGCGTGCATGGATCCGTGCTGTGGTCGTCGACCACGAGGATCTCGCAGTCTGGATGCGTCTGTCCTCTGGCGGAGGCCAGTGCCTCGCCCAGATACTTGCCGTCGTCGCGACAGGGAATAATGATGGAAACGCAGGTCATGACATCTCCCTCAGCTTCTGCCGGCAGGCACGCCACAACGGCAGCAGACCGGCACGGTGCAGAAGCAGCTTGCTTAGACGTTTGAGAGAAAGACGGTAGCGGAGTCTGGCGCCGCAGGAGGCCAGGCTCCAGGCATGGTCATGCGCGGCCTTGAGATCCACCTCGCAAAGCGCCTTGCCCACATTGGCAAAGAATGTCTGCCTGTCAGGCTCACAGGCGAGGATTTCTTCATCCGTCAGCTGATCCATAAGCGCGATGAATGTGCTTGCCGCCTCTTTGCGTGCGGCGGGAGATCTGAAGCCCTGTTCCGCATGAAGGCGGGAAAGCAGGACGACCTCGTCAAGATAGACCGGGCGCGTCATCCTGAGCAGGCGGAACCACATTTCATAGTCCTGCGTGGTGGGCAGATCGTGGAATCCGCCGGCTCGTTCCAGCAAATTTTTGCTGATAAGCGTGGTGCATCCGTTAATCATGTGGTGGAAGATTGCGTACAGCGGCGCGCGTTCGAAAAGGGCCTTGTCCGGACGGTAGGTATACAGGCGTTTGCCCCGGGCATTCACCGCCGTATAGGCAGAAAATAAGAAGAGATTGTTGCGGCGGGTGTCCGGAAGGCTGTCCACCAGCCGCATCTGGGCAGTCAGCTTATGCGGCAGGTAGATATCGTCATGCGACAGCCAGGAAAAGAACTCGCCCCGCATATTGCATATGCCCCAATTGAGCGCTGAGGCCACCCCGCCGTTGGGCTTGCTGAAATAACGGATGCTGTCGCCATAGGAGAGGGCAATGGCTTCCGTGGCGCCGCCGTCCGTGGAGCCGTCATTGACGACCAGCACCTCGCGCGCTGTCCACGTTTGCGCAAGGGCCGAGTCTATGGCCTGCTTCAGGTAGTTGGCGCCGTTATAGACAGGAATGATGATGGATGTAAGGCCTCTCATACTTGTTCTCTGGAATGCGTTACTTCAAATGTTGCATATAAGGAGAGTAAAAGAAGCAGAATAATGTCAGTCGGGAAAGCGCCTTCCCCGCATTTTCCAATAATACTTCTTGGCGTACTGATAAAGCGGGGGAGGCAGGAGTTTTTTTGCTATCCGGCGCAGAAAGTCCTTGCAAAAGAAGCGAATCCTTCGCATGCGCATCATCTGCGTGAAAATAAAGGGCGAAAATTCATATTTACTCACCCCCGGGGGAGGCGACTTTTTCAATTCCCTGCGCAGATACTGGAGGCATTCATCAGCTTTTGGATTATTTTGCATGAATTTGTAGTATGCATAATTGAACTGGGGAACAGAGCCGCAAAAGCTTGTCTTTTCTTCATCCGTAAGCCAGCGGCAGAAGTTGATCACCATTTCATTATACTGCGATTTGTGTACAGGCATCGTATTCTGTCCCTGCGCCTTATGGAGTCGCCCCGCAAAGAGTCTATCAGAAAGAAATACCGAGCGGCGGCCCCGCATGGCGTGAAAAAGCCACAGGGAATCCTGTACGGCCGAATAGGCGGGATTTTCATCATAAAGCCCGACACGCTCAAAATGGCTTTTATGGACAAGGATGCTGCATCCATGCAGAACAAAAAAAACGATGGGAAAGCAGCCATTGGTCAGCTGCCGCTCTGGATACAACGACTGCATTGCCGCCGGAGAAACGGTACCGGTATCCTGCATAATGTAATCCCAGCAGCAGTGGACGATGGCCGTACGATCTTCGCGTTGACGCAATGCCTCGATTTGCCGTTCTATCTTTTGGGGATAGTAAAAGTCGTCGTGAGAGAGCCAGGCAAAATACTCGCCTCGCATGTTCCTGATGCCCAGATTGACGGCTGAAGCCGTCCCGCCATTTTCCTTTTGGAAATAGCGTATCCTGTCGCCATAGGACGTGCAGATGGCATCCGTGGCGCCGCCGTCCGTTGAACCGTCATTGACCACGATGACTTCGCAATTTTTCCAGGTCTGGGCCAAGGCGCTGTCTATGGCTTCGCGCATGTAGTTGGCGCCGTTATATACCGGAATGACAATGGAAACGAGCGGATTCCAGTCAGAAGAGGGCATGGTTTCTCTCCCTTAATCCAAAAAGGTCAGTGCGTTGATATCCCAGTCCAGCCGGCCGTCTGCCTGCTCGCCCGCCGGCCCGCTGAGGTCGTTTATGGCTATATGGCCGTTGCAGTAACGACACCATTCGACATATCCCTTTTTGTTGAATCCCATGCGAAACTCGATCAGTTTTCTTTTGTCCAGGATATCATCATGCATCGTTGACATATCGAACCAGTCGCTTTCAGACGTATTGATAAGTCCGGCATTTTCCGCAAAAACGAAAAAAGCGCAGCTGGATATTTTGCCATCTCTAAGATTTTGTATTCCAGCGCGACAGCATCTATACTTTCGCTGAAGCTCCAATTCGTTCAGATTGAGATTTTTTCGCAATGGCGGAATCGTTATCATAAAGTTTTCTGATTTCAGAGGGTGACAACGAACGCCTCCCTCAGTAAATTTTTTATAAGCCGCATCAAAAGTTTCTTTGATTTGTGGAATTGTATCTGTATAATCGTCAATATAAATAAATATATTTTTTTTCTTGCAAAGAAGGATAAAGTCATCGTCAGGGACAATGGTTCCATTTGTTACAAGATTAAGAACATATATTTTTTCACTGTAATTGTCTGCTATGTATTCCAGAAATTCTTTAATATGCGGATAGAGCAGTGGTTCTCCGCCACTAACTTGAAATAAACCAACTCTGTCAATGTTCTTAAAATATATATCAACGCTTTTTTTTAATTCTTCAATGGGAAAATGTTTTGGATTTTTGATATATGGAGTGTAATTAAGGCAGTTTTTACAATTAAGATTGCATACGGTTGTTGATATGACACAGTTGTGTGTCAAGTATACTTTTCCGCTTGTATAGCAGGAAAAGATTCCGCAATACACCTCCTGGTAAGGAATAAGATCTCCCAGAAAGGTTGCTTCAGTAAACAAGTTTACATCATTAAAGTGATACCCCTTTTGGCAGATCTCTTCTGTAAGAGATTTTGCCAGTTGTGCGTCTGTATATCCAATGATCACCGTATAACCGCACGCTGTCCGTGAGGCTATATATTCCGCGTCGCCCTTCTGCGGACAGGTCAGGGTCAGGTTTTCGATCTCGACCCCGATAAACCGTAATCGCTGCGTCAGTCGATCAACATCCTTCCGCGTCCCCACCAGAAACAGTTTGTTGTTTGCGGAAAAGATTTCGCCAATTTCGTCGAACATGTGCCCAGGATGGATCCATCCCTTTTCCAGCATGGCATGCAGATAGCTCGTTTCGTACTTCTTGGAAAAACAACGCGCCCTGGACAGGTGTTCAGGGTTGGGCGTCGCATATGTTCCATTTTCAAGTCGAGCTCTGATGTTCCGCCGGTTCACCAGTCCTTTACAGGGACGCAGCCAGGATTTGATTCGGGTCGGAACAACTTTCTTAATGGTTTGCGCGATGGTCATGCTCTATCCTTGCCAGAGACCTTTTTCCCTGGAATGCACTGGTAAAATCTGGAGTAATCCGCATCCTCTTGAGGAATTTTCTGGCAAAATATGGCGCTGACAAGTTCTATTTTTGATTTGAATATACCTAGATTGTTCAGTTATCTGACCAGCTGCAAAAATTCTGAAGCAATTCCAAAAACGAAATTGAGCAAAAAGCAGACAAGATGGACTCTCCTAATCCAGAAATGTCGGTGCGTTGATATCCCAGTTCAGCCGGCCTTTTACCTGTTCGCCAGCCGGGCCACTGAGCTTATTTATAGCTAAATGCCCGTTACAATATTTGCACCAACCAACATACCCTTTTGGGGTGAATCCGATACGAAACTCTATTAATTTTTTTTTGTCTAAAATGTTATTGCTCATCTGGTTCATATCAAACCAGCTATCATCCATCGTGTTTATAAGTTCCGCATTTTCAGCAAAAGCATGATATGTGCAACTGCAAAGTTTTCCATCTCTCAGATTTTGTACTCCTATGCGGCATTTTAGGTATTTGCGTTTCAATTCTGATTCGCTCATTTTTAAATTTCTTCGTAGTGGTGGGAAAGTTATCATAAATTTGTCAGCTTTCAATGGAATGTATTTGATTTTTGATTCAATTAGCTTATTGCTGACAGCCTCGAAAGTTTCTTTTATTCTTGGAACAGCATCAGTATAATCGTCAAGGTATATAAAAACATTGTTTTTCTTGCAAAATTCGATAAAATCATTAGATGGAACAATGGTTCCGTTTGTCACAAGATTGATTATGTATATTTTTTCTCTATAATTTGAGAGTATATACTCAAGAAGTTCTTTAAGGTTTGGATAAAGCAACGGTTCGCCGCCGCTAATTTGGAATAGGCCTACCTTGTCAATGTTGTTAAAATATGTATCAATAGATGTTTTTAATTCACTGATAGGAAAGTGCTTAGCATTCTTTATATATGGTGTGTAGTTTAGGCAGTTTTTGCAATTTAAATTGCATACTATTGTACAAAGTATATTGTTGTGAGTCATATATACTTTTCCTTCTGTGTATACTGAATATATTCCACAATATATATTTTGGTGGCATACAAGTTCTCCCAAAAAGATTCCTTCTAAAAACAGATTCACATTGTTGAAATGTGCCCCTCGTTTGCATATTTCATTGCCGACGACGCTTGCCAGATGCGCATCCTCATAGCCGATGATCACGGTATAGCCGCAGGCAGTGCGGGAGGCGATGT
>CALUUT010000023.1 GCA_944324045.1 uncultured Desulfovibrionaceae bacterium
CAGCCTTGATAAAAGCCGCAAAAGGATGTTTGCCCGCATCGCGTTTTTCAGGGGAAAATGGAAGAGATAGGAGAGTTTGAACATTATTTACAATATAATCACTATGTTAGAAATAAGGCAGCAAAGCCTTCAGGGTTTTGCGCTTGGGAGGGGTATTCATCCCCACCCAGGCTTTGCGTCCATCTGATGCCCCACGGGAAAAGGCGCGGGATGGGGCTGTATGGCCTTTTAGTCTCAAACCACAGAGGAAGATAGATGATATAATGCCAAATTGAATGGCGGATAGCGTACAGGCGGCAAGCTTTTTTCGATTCATATGAGAACGGCACGAGTTTAGGCATGGCGCTATGAGGGCCGGGGGGCATGGATAAAAAAATGTTTTCCCTGTTTTTTGAGCAGTCATGGAGACAGGCGCAAGGCGCAGATTCATGATTTTGAGACCAAGTTTCGTCAAAATGTATGTACTTTGTTAACATATGAAAACTACAGGACATATTTCATTACGGGAAATAAGTATGATTATGATTTATCTGGAACTTGTTTTATATCATTGGAAATAATTATATGGCGATATACCGTTGCAGGGTATACAATCCTGATGTATATAAAACTAAATCCAGTTTTTAGGGCAGGCCGTCTGAACGGGAATCAGCGCAGGACGCATCTTTATTTTTTCGGATGTTTGGGCTTTATATTGCAAAGTGGCTTGGGATGCGGGGCGCGCGTTTATCTGGAGCAAACCCTTTTGAATCCCTTTTTTTGCGGCATGTTCAGAAAATGTGGGAAACGCTGACGCGCGCCATGTGGGATGATCCGGCGCGCAGGTCCATGGGTATGGTGAAGATGGCGGGTCTGTTTTTTTACGCGCTGGCATGAGCCAGTTTGATATGAGAGAAAGCCCATAGGGGATATTGATGAAGGGCATGGTCTTCTCTGATAGATTCGCCGAAAACCATGGCGGCCGCAGGATGAACATGCCGCGGGAGAGTGAAAAACGTTCCATTGCATTGTAATATGTTCATGTGAACAATAAAGCATACAACGTTTTGGAGGGATGTGTATGGAGAACAGTGTGAGGTGGGGCGGCGAGCAAAATAAAACGTGTGGGTCAAAGTGCATAAGAGAGAGAGAATGCGCCTGCGCGCGAATGCGCAGGCCCAGGCGCTGCCATGTGTGAAATGCTTCGGAAGATGTTGAATTGTCTGATGCCTTGTGATCTTTGGTATGGACCGGCGGCGATTCGGTTGAAGCGGGAGTATGGCCGAAGAGCGATTGCGCTCATGTCAGGAAGAGGAAAAATTATGGCTTGCCGGGTCGTCGGCGCGCGTTGCGCGTTGCGCGCATCTTTTTATTGAAGAACAGGCAAACGGGCATGACGTTTCAATGATGGCCGTCGGGCGGGATATGCGCGTATGCGCGACGCCTGCTGTGGACGGCAGGAAGCATGCAATCATGTGTTCGAAGCCATTGATGTGGTGGCCGGCCAATGTCGGCAAAGGTGTTTTTGAATTGCCGCTTGGCATTAGGGGAAATGGGCCGAAAGACGTATTGATGCATGAAAGCTCTTTATGTCATGCATAAAATATGTGATATATCAGCTTGTTATAAAAATGTTGCTTTGGCGGCGCATGAATATGCAAAGTGGTATGCTTATTGTTCATACCAGCAGGCAATGCAGTATTGAAATGCCGACGCCGCGGGTGGACGGGGTATACGGTTTTTTTGATAATGCATCTGTGCGCATGCCGCACTTTCAGATCACGGCCTTCTTGATGCGGTTTGTCGGAAACAGGGGCGAGAGAGGCTTGCCTTTTGGGCTTTGCATATATGGTTTCCGCACCTCAAACCGGTCATATGAAGCCCGCGCAACAACCCCCAACTTTGGTTTATCCTGGACTTTGCTTTTGGCAGCGAAAGGAGCAAAGCGTGTCGCCACATCGGACAATGGAATGGACCTGACGAAAAGTTGCAGTCAGAAAGGAGAATTAAAATGCTCCTCATTACCATGAACGAAGTGACTAATCTTAATGCCTATCTCAGATATTTCGTCCCCATGGCCGCCATGACGATTCATGCGGCGGGCGGCCAGTATTTGGCGGCGGGCGAAGCCAGCTCACTCTCTGGTCAGTCATTGACGCGCGTTGTCATCGTGCGTTTTGAAAGCGCAGAACAGCTTCACCAATGGTGGCGTTCTGCCGAGCGGCAAAATGCTTGGAAAATCGGCGCAAAGTATGCGCGATTTCGAGATATCGCGGTTGCCGTAGATGTTCCGCCGATACATGCGCCCATTAAAGCGCAGGCGGAAGCGGGCGCGCCTGCGGATGCCGGGGAGGCCGCCGTATCTGAGGACGGGCAGTTGAAAGAAGATGTTTGCGCCGCGCAAAAGGATGTCGTGCCGGATTCCTTTGCGGGCGCGTCAGCGGAAAACACGCAGGAATCCATACGGGAAGGAAGAAACACGCATCTTTTCTCATATGCTGAAACCAATCTGTTTTTTCTTGAGCGTGAGAAAAAAGTTCCTGATGCCGCTGAGTTAAGAAAGTTTGGCTTGTCCAAGCGCGAATCCGAGGTGCTTGCCTGGGTCGCTCAGGGCAAAACCAACGGTGAAATAGCGACCATTCTTAATTTGAATCTTGGGACGGTCAAGAAGCATGTGGAACATATCTTTGCCAAGCTTGGAGTGGAGACCCGCATTGCGGCGGCCATTCTTGCATTGGCCTAAAGCGGCATCGTTTCTTTGAAAGCGACGCTTTTACTTACGGATTTAATTGCGCGTACAGCGTGAAAAAGATAGAAACGTAAATGGAAATAAGGCGTTTCCAGAAGTGTAAACCTTCTGGGAACGCCTTATTACATATCGTTTTCCAGAAAAAGCGATGGTCCGTGTTCCTGCGCGTTTCAGCGCCGCCGTTTAGGCGATGGAAGAGAGGATTTTTTGGAGCTGCTCGGGCGCGACATCAGCTATGGAGACGATGGGCCGGGGGCATGGCTCATATTGGGCGATCGCCTTTTCAAACCACATGACGTCGTGCCACTTTCCGTTTTTATATCCAGTATTATGATATGTGCCCAAAATTTGGAAACCAAGCGTTTTATGCAGGGCTTCGCTTTTTTTATTTGGAACTGTAACGCAGCCATACACTGTCCTGATCCCCTGCAGTTTGAGCATGGCGATCAAAGCGCCGTACAGTTTTTTACCCAAACCTCTTGAGGTATGCGCCGCATCAAGGTACACGGACAATTCCGCGTTCCATTGATATGCTTCCCGTTCCATATGCCTGTGCGCATAGGCGTATCCGATGATTTCGCCGCCTTCCTCACAAACCAGATAGGGATAATACCTGGATATTGCGGCGATTCTCGCCGCAAATTCCTGTTCCGTAGGCAGCGTGCATTCAAAGGTTATTGGAGTCCGGATATACTGGGCATATATATTAAGTGCCCCGCGGCTGTCGCCAGGAACGGCAAATCGGACAGGCATCGCAATACCATCCCGTTTGAAGATATATCGGCGCATACGCTGGTGTAGCGCGCTTTGCTTAAAAATAAAGAAGCCAAATCGCCTTGTCGCAATTTGGCTTCTTTGACCCCTTTCTGGCGGAGAGGGGGAGATTCGAACTCCCGGTTGGGGTTTAGCCAACACACGATTTCCAATCGTGCTCCTTAGGCCAGCTCGGACACCTCTCCGTGAGAGGCACTACCTAGCAAATGGTAGTGCAATTGGCAAGCAAAAAATACAGATCAGGCGCATTAATGAGGTTTTTATATCGCATGCGTCTCTTGGCCGTGAACCGTTTTGCCTTTTTACCCAAATAAACCACACAGATGCATGGAGCGCATTTTCTGCGTCACGGCCATATTTTTGGGGCCGGTGTTTTTTTATCAAGAGTCCCTTTGCGGTTTGAAACCGCCCCCTTTTTTGGGAAAGGAATAGTTGACAAAGCGGCGAAGCCGATGAAACCCTTTCTCGTAATTTCTCCCGAAAGGCGAGGGGCAATCCACACGACCCCTACCTGCCGTGCTGTTTCAGTCAGCTGGCTGATGGGGGCGGCTGTGGATTGAAGCATGCCAGCCGCAGCGTTGTTCTTCAGCGGCCTGTTTCCGGGACGGCCCCTTTTGAGCCTGCCTATTCCTGGGACTGACGTTCCACGCTGATTCCAAGCACGTTGTATCCGCAGTCGGCATAAATGACTTCGCCGGTTATCGCCCGTGAGAGCGGCGAGGCCAAAAACAGGGCAAGGCCGCCGACATCCTGCGTCGTCACGTTGCGGCCCAGTGGCGTATTTTTTTCGATATGGGTGAAAATATCCCTGAATCCGGAAATGCCGGAGGAAGCGAGGGTTTTTATGGGACCCGCGGAAATGGCGTTGACGCGCACGGATTTTTTGCCCAGGTCAACGGAAAGATAGCGCACGCTTGCTTCAAGAGCGGCCTTTGCGACGCCCATGACGTTATAACTGTGGACCACCTTTTCAGAGCCGTAATAGGTCATGGTCATAACCGAACCTTCCGGTTGCAGCATGGGCTCGAATGCATGACAGAGGCTGACCAGCGAATAAGCGGATACATCCAGAGCGACGCTGAACCCTTTGCGGCTGGTGTCGATGAATCGTCCCTGCAGGTCTTCGCGTTGGGCAAAGGCTACGGAATGGACCAGAATATCCACTGCTCCCCATTTTTCCCGCACCAAACTGGCGGCAGCCGCAATTTGTTCGTCGCTGGTCACGTCGCAGGGAAAGGTAAAGTCTCCGCTAAGTTCTTCACACAGGGGGACTACCCGCTTTTGAATCGCTTCATTCGGGTATCCGAAAGCCAGACGGGCTCCGTGTTCCCTGAATGCCTTGGATATTCCGTAGGCGATGCTCTTATTATTGGCCAATCCAAAAATGAGCGCTTTTTTGCCGTTCAGCAGCATAACATATTCCTCATGGTCTCAGGTTCGATGGTTCGGATGATTGCAGGCATATCCCACAAAATTTTCTGTTTTTTGCGAACGTTCCGGGCGCTACACTGCGAGCGTCCGGCCGGTGAGTCGGGAGTATGCTTCCAGATATTTATCCTTTGTCTTTTTTATGACGTCGGCGGGCAGGGTTGGGGGCGGCGGAGCGTAATCCCATTGCTGGTCGGAAAGCCAGTCCCGCAGATATTGCTTGTCGAAACTGGCCTGGGAACGGCCCGGCGCGTATTCGTCGGCCGGCCAGAATCGCGAGGAATCCGGCGTAAGCGCTTCGTCGATAAGAATGAGCCGCTCAGCATCCCCGCTATCCGGAACAAGACCAAATTCAAACTTTGTGTCCGCCACAATGATGCCTTTGCTCAAAGCATATTCGCGGGCGCGTTCAAAAATGCGGATGCTCGCGTCCTCAAGTTTTTTCTCCATATCCTGACCGATAAGCGCCGCGGCTTTGTCCGGGCTTATATTTTGGTCATGCCGCCCGAGTTCGGCCTTGGTCGAAGGCGTGAAAAGCGGTTTTTCCAGGCGAGCTGATTCCGGCAGTCCCGTGGGCAGCCTGTGCCCGCAGACCATGCCGGTTTTTAGATAGTCTTTCCAGCCTGAGCCGGCGATATAGCCGCGTACGATGCATTCAACAGGCAGGGCCTTCGCTTTGCGGGCGAGGACGCTGCGTCCTTCGAGCATGTCCGCGTATGGGGCAAGACCGGCGGGAAAACGGGCGACATCATGTTCAAGGATGTGGTTTGGCACAATGTCCGCCATCATGTCCATCCAGAACAGGGTGATTTGGTTCAGCACAACCCCTTTGTAGGGAATAGGTTCGTTCATGACGACGTCAAACGCGCTCATGCGGTCCGTTGTGACCATGAGCAGGGTCTGTTCGTCAATTTCATAAATGTCGCGAACCTTTCCTCTGGAGAGAAGCGGATATTCCGTTATGTTCGTCTGAGTGACGACCCGCATTGCAATAGTCCTTTAGTTCTTGGGTCCGGTTATGCGCATTTCCATGGAACGGGCGTGCGCTTCAAGGCATTCAAGCCGGGCCAGGCGCGCGACGCTGGCCGCATTCGCGTTTGAAAATGCCGGGGACGCCGCGATGATGCTGGTGTTTTTGCAAAAAGTTTCCACAGACAGGGCGGACGAGAAGCGCGCCGTGCCCATTGTGGGCAGGACGTGATTGGGACCGGCGAAATAATCGCCGATGGGCTCCGGAGAATTGGGGCCCAGGAACATGGCGCCCGCGTGGCGGATGCCGGTGGAAACGGACCAGGGGTCTTTGGTCAGGATTTCAAGGTGTTCCGGGGCTATCAGGTTGGCCAGCTCCACAGCGCACGCAAGATCCGGCGTAACGGCAATGGCGCTCCAGTCCGCAAGCGCTTTGGCCGCGATATCCGCGCGCGGCAGCAAAGCGCACTGCCGGGCGAGTTCTTCTTTGACGTCTTTGGCAAGTTCAGCCGAGGGAGTGAGCAATATGGCGCTTGCAAGCGCATCGTGCTCCGCCTGCGACAACATGTCCGCCGCGACCTGCGCGGCGCGCGCGGATTCGTCCGCGATGATCAGCACTTCGCTTGGCCCGGCCAGCATGTCGATGCCGACAATGCCCATGAGAAGACGCTTGGCGGTAGTGACAAAAATATTGCCCGGTCCCGCGATGCAGTCCACCCGGCGTATGCTCTGCGTGCCATACGCCAAAGCGGCGAGCGCCCAGGCGCTTCCGACAGGGTGCACCTCATCAAGACCCAGAATATGCGCCGTCGCCAGAATATACGGGTTCAGCGTGCCGTCGGAGCGGGACGGCGAGGTCACGGCAATGCTTTCAACCCCGGCCACCTGGGCTGGAATCGCGGTCATAAGCAGACTGGAAATCAGGGGCGTGTTGCCGCCCTGGCCGCCGGGCACGTACAATCCGGCCCGGTCGACAGGCCGGACCATCTGCCCGAAGATGCTTCCGTCTTTTCTGGTCATGAACCAGGAGTTTCGTTTCTGGCCTTCATGAAAGACGCGGATATTGTCCGCGGCTTCGCGGATGACGGCGGCGTCCCGTTCAGGAATGGAGCGAAAAGCCTTTTCAAGCTCGGCAGCGGGCACGCAAAGCATGTCCTTTGTGAAGCCGGGGCAGTCGAAACGGGATGCGTATTCCGCCAGAGCGTCGTCTCCTCTGGCGCGAACATCGTCAAGTATGGCGCGCACCCTGGGTTCCACTGAAGCTCCCGGGTCCATGCGTCCGGAAAGCAGGTCCAAAAGTTTGTGCGCAACGTCAGCCGCATGGGGCTGGTCCTGTATCAAAAATGTGCGGCAAGGCATAAAAATTCTCCTAAAAATCAAAAGCCGGGACATTCCGGCGCTTTTGCAAGGCAATGCCCGGGCAGACCCGAAAGAGGCGCGCAGCCGGGACATGGCTGGAAATTTTTTGAATGGCGCGTTTGGAAGCAAACGGTCGCATTGCCCGTTTCCTGAGTTTGGGATTTGTGGAAACACGACAAGGCCAGACTATATGGAATTATAGCGTGAAAGTCGAGCCGGAAAGGGGCATGAGAATGTCCGGCGGGAAGCGTCGCAGTCCTTTTTTCTGCTGGCCGTTGTTTGTCTCGCGCGGCGTTTTTCGCCGGAAGGCCTTGCAAGAAAGCCCGGCCAAAAAGGCCGGGCCGTCAGACAGCGCGTATTTTTCGCGTCTTATGCGAAAAAGGCGCAGGATTTAGAAGTCATAGACGAAGTACATGCCGATCTTGTACGCGTTCTTTCCAAAGTATTCCTGGCCGTTGGCGTTCTTGTAGAACTCGTCGCTGTTCTTGCAGTCCACATACATGTAGCCAAGTTCCAGGGCGACGTTCAGGTGCTCCATGATCTGGTAGATGGTGTCCACGTTCACTTCAAGAGCCCAGTCTTTCTTGGTCAGGTACAGGCCGCCGTTGCCGGGCTTCAGGTTGTTATGGTCATCCATCCCGGCCAAGCCGTGGCCGCCGTAGTTCCGCGAGCCGTCGTAGTCGTTGGTGCCGCGGTAGTAGATGACGCGCACATGGTGGGTCAGATTTTCCATGTAGTTGATGTCTTCGGCCAGAAGACCCACAGCCCAGGTTCCTTCAGGCGAAAGACCGATGTTGCAGGAACGGCGGGTCAGGGAGTAGCTGCCATCGAAGCCGAAGCTTGTGGCCTGCCAGGAAGGTTCGATGGTGTTCAGGCGGCGCAGCTTGCGTTTGCCGTTTTCAATTTCGTCGCCGGAGCCGTACCAGCCGATGATGCCCGGCGTGACGTTGTCCATCTTGTATTGCAGCTTGGCGATGACCAACCAGCCGCGGGATTCATAGTCGCTGCCGTCGAAGTTGTTCCGCCAGTATTGTCTGATGTTGTTGTTGGCCCAGTGGCCGCTGCCCTTGGCGCCGCTGTATATGGCGTCGAGTTTGAGCACCAGGGGATCAAAGATGGAGATTTCCGCGGCCAGACCGACCCACCAGGGCTTGATTTCCTGACCGGCGAGGGCGTTGTCGGAGTCGTACATGTATCCCGGAGCGGCGAAGGTGTCCAGATACTGGGCGTTGCGGCCCATCTGGGAGTATACGCCCCACGGAGTGACTTTCACGCCGTCAAAGGTCAAAGGCAGGGTCAGACCGACCATATCCCACTTGGAGAAGCGGTCTGCGCTGTCTTCAATCGGACCGTCGCCGTTGTTGCTGGGACGGTACCAGAACAGGTTCGCCGCGACATATTTATTAAAGGTGTACCCCGCGGTCACGCCGGCCACGCGGGTGTCCATGACCGGGCTTCCGGCCACGGCCGCGGGCAGCACGACGTTTTGCAGCCCCATGCGCACATAGGATTCAGGAGTGGGTTTCCATTCCAGGAAGGCTTCACGAGTCAGGAAGTTGATGCCCTGGGTGCCGATGCCGCCGCCTGCGTCCTTGCCTATGGGGTTGCCGTTACCCCATGTAATCTTGTCCCCGATACGGGCGACGAATACGCCGCGCAAGCTTTCGTTGGCGATTGCTTCCATGCGGAAGGTGATGCGCTGCAGGGCTCCGAAGCTGTCTTCGGAAGCGCCGTTTCCACTTTTGCCCCATTCAATGTTGTTTTGGTTGCGCACGTATTCAAAGCCGAATTCATACTTTCCCGAGACTTTGAAATCGACTGCGGACGCGCTCGCAACAGAACCAAGCACCATGCCGGCTGCTGCAAGCAGGGAAAAAATGCGTTTCATGAATCTTCCTCTGTGGTTTGAAGTGAACAACAACTGTCCGCCAGACAGACGCCGGCGTTTCAGGCAAAATTTTTATACGGAGGCCGTTCGGAAAAAGCAAGATGATTTTCTCTTGCTTTTAACATGCTGAAATAAATAAATAAACTATGAAAAAACAATATGCGGACATGAAAATATTTGTACCGCAAGCATCGAAAATGACTGGAATTTTATAAAAATATCTTTTTATATCAATATATTGCGTGTATTCTTAAATAAGAAGCACGCTGACTGAAAAATTTCTCCACTTCAGTAAAAAAATGCAACCTGCTTAAAAAAATATGGTGTTCCGGCTTGGAAGATGGGCCTTGGAATATGGGGAATCCGGATTTTTGCGATTTATGCGGAGCAATGAGGCGTCATGCCTGTTGTTTGGGCGGGCGCGACTCTGTATAAATTTTTTAACGATAACTGATATCGTGAAGCGAACATCGGGCATCCGCGCGCGGCTTGATGCGCCTGGCCGCAAGAGCAAAACAAAGCCCCGGCCCAAAAAAGGCCGGGACTTTCAGGCAATCGGGTTTCTCCCCGCGGCTTTCATGCGCGCCGGGGACGCTGGGTCAAAGCATGCGAACCGTATTTTTAGAAGTCGTAAATGAAGTACAGGCCGAGCTTGTAGGCGTTCTTTTCAAAGAAGTCTTCGCCTGTGCCGGCATTTCTGTAGTA